>JBIIPQ010000539.1:0-2826 GCA_044342535.1 Burkholderiaceae bacterium | reverse complement strand
CTGCCGACCTCGGTCCATCTGCCGATCTTCTATCTGCTGGCCCTGCCTGCCCATCTGCCCTATGTCGTGCAGTTGCTGCTCAGCGGCGGCCAGGAGCACTACGTGGTCGCTGGCATCAACCTGATGTTCCTGATGGTGACCTTCGGTTATGCCCATGCGGCGAATCGGCAGTATCGGGAAACGGTGCGGCTGCGCTTCGAGAACCAGCACCTGATCGAAGACCTCGAGGTCCGGAAGGAACAGGCCGAGGAGGCATCCCGCACCAAGAGCCTGTTCCTGGCCGGCGTGAGCCATGACCTGAAGCAGCCCGTTCGAGCCATCGCGATGTATGCCGGCTCTCTCAGGCATGCCAGTGCGTCGCGTGTCGAGTTCGAACAGGTCGCACTGACCGCCGCGAAGATCGAGACCGCCGTGGGCTCGGTTCATGCGCAGATCCACCGGCTGCTGGAGCTCTCGCGTCTGGAGTCGGGCGCGACGCCGCTCCACCTCGAGCCCCTGTGCCTGGCGGATGTCTTCGCGCGGGTCGAAGAGAGCGTGTCGTCGCTGGCCCTCAGCCGGCGCGTCCGACTTCGCTTCGCCAGCGGT
This sequence comes from Burkholderiaceae bacterium, assembly GCA_044342535.1. GTDB lineage: Bacteria > Pseudomonadota > Gammaproteobacteria > Burkholderiales > Burkholderiaceae_E > UBA4615. The sequence goes on along the minus strand of JBIIPQ010000539.1, from coordinate 2,241 downwards.
CGGAGTCGCTGGGTGCTCGCCGATCGGGGCATGCTCGAGTCGATCCTGCTCAACCTGGTGAGCAACGCCCTGCAGCACGCCGGCGGGGCGCGGGTCTACGTGGGCACCAGGCGGCGTGTCGCCCCCTCTGAGGGCCACCACCTGTGCATCGAAGTGCGGGATGACGGGGTCGGCATCTCGAATCGGGTATTGCCGTCGCTGTTCGAGGCCTACCGCTCCTTCGACGACCGTCGGTCGAGCGAGAGTCACGGACTGGGCCTGGCCATCGCCAGGGCGCAGGCCACGCACCTGGGATGCGACATCGAAGTCCGTTCGCGACCGGGCTGCGGGGCGACCTTCACGGTGTGCGGACTCGAGGAATGCCAGCCCGAACGGATGCCCGGCACCTGACCCGGGGCAGGCCTGCCCCGCTGCTCACTCCACCGTTGCCCGAGCCTGTACCCCAAGTCCCTTCACGGACGAAGCCGCCTCGCCTCGACGCCTCAGCCGTTCAGGAAGTTCAGCGGCGTCCCCGCCCGCGGCCAGTCGATGGCCACCAGCTTGCCGGTGGTCGACAGCGTGGCGAACGCGGTCTTCAGGCCCCGCCCGCCGAAACACAGGTTGGTCGTGTAGACGTCGGGCATCGGGACGAACTCGAGCTCCCCGCCCTGGGGCGAGACCACCGTGATCCCGCCTTCCATCAGCGAGGCCACGCACACGTTGCCCGCCGCATCCACCGCCAGCGAGTCGAAGAGCCGGTAGGTCGACATGTCGACCATCAGCGTGCCGCCCCACGGCGACGGGAAGGGCTGCTTGCGCAGCTTGCCCGGTCCCTCGATGTCCCACGCCCAGAGCCGTCCGGCCCGCGTCTCGGCGACATAGAGCCGCTTGCCGTCGGGCGACAGGCCGATGCCGTTGGGGGTCAGCATCGGCTGCACCACCTCGACGATCGACGAGCCGTCGGGCCGCGCGTAGTAGACCGCGCCGTAGTCGAGGTCGCGCGCACGGGTCTTGCCGAGATCGGTGAACCACAGGCCGCCGTCGGCATCGAAGACCAGGTCGTTCGGGCCGCGCAGCGGGCCGTTCGGGCCGTGCGTGTAGACCACCTCGACCGCGCCGGTGGCGAGGTCGACCCGCTCGATGCGCCCGCCCGAGTAGTCCTTCGGCTGGTGGGCGGGGCGCAGGCGGCCGCCGCCCATGTCGATCCACTCGAAGCCGCCGTTGTTGCAGATCCAGACCTTGCCGTCGGGGCCCATCGCCGCGCCGTTCGGCCCGCCGCCGGTGTGGGCGACGACCTCGACGCGGCCGTCGGGCTTGACGCGTGACAGCGTGCCGCGCGCGATCTCCACCAGCAGCACGTCGCCGTCGGGCAGGGCGATCGGGCCCTCGGGGAACTTCAGTCCGGTGGCGATCTCTCGGATCACGGGGGTCATCGCAGCGTCTCCAGGGTCGTGTCGGTGTCAGGCGATCCGGCGGTCGCGGCCGGCCCAGTAAGGCTCGCGCAGCACGCGCTTGAGGATCTTGCCGCTCGGGTTGCGCGGGATGGCGTCGACGATGTCGACGCTCTTGGGGCACTTGTAGTGGGCGATGCGTTCGCGCATCCAGGCGATGATCGCCGCGGGGTCGGCCGCGACGCCGGGCTTGAGCACCACCACCGCCTTGACCGCCTCGCCCCAGCGCTCGTCGGGCACGCCGATCACCGCGCCGTCGGCCACCGCCGGATGCTGCATCAGCGCGTTCTCGACCTCGGCCGGATAGATGTTCTCGCCGCCCGAGACGATCATGTCCTTGAGCCGGTCGTGCAGGAACAGGTAGCCGCCGCGCCAGTAGCCGGCGTCGCCGGTGCGGAACCAGGGCGGCTCGCCCGCAGCGCCCGGCTCGAAGGCCTCGGCGGTCGCGTCGGGCTTGCCCCAGTAGCCGGTCATGTTCTTCGGCGAGCGGATCCACAGTTCGCCGACCTCGTCGTCGGCGCAGTCCTCGCGCGTGCCCGGGCGCACGACACGCACCTCGACGTCGGTCATCGGCTGGCCGGCCGAGCGCAGCAGTGCGGCCTTCGGGCCCTCGGTCGCATGGTCGTGCGCGCGCAGCGCGGTCACCGCACCGCAGGTCTCGGTCAGCCCGTAGACCTGCAGGAAACCGCAGCCGAACACGCGCATCGCCTCGGTCAGCACGCGGTCGCTGATCGGCGAGGCGCCGTACGAGATCATCCGCAGCGACGACAGGTTCCGACGCTCGACGCCGGGCACCTGCAGCATGAACTGG
>JBIIPQ010000538.1:0-2829 GCA_044342535.1 Burkholderiaceae bacterium | reverse complement strand
AGCATCCCCCACGAGGCACGCTGGTCGCTCGACCTGCCGCCGCTGGAGACGCTGCACGCCTGGATGGACGAGGTGCTCCAGGCCAGCATCGCCCGCCTGCGCGACGAGGCCGACGACGACGCCGGGATGTACTTCCATCGGCTCGCGCTCTTCCACGAGCAGTTCCACATCGAGGCCCTGGTCGCCGCCCGCCAGGCCATCGGACTGCCGCAGCCGGGGCCGGCATTCGATCCGCCGCCGCCGCTGCGGCTCGCCGCCGACGTCCGCGTGCCGGGGGGCGAGGTGATGGTCGGCACGCCGCCCGAAGCGGGCTTCGCGTTCGACAACGAGCAGGACGCGCATCCGGTGCGCATCGCGGCCTTCGACATCTCGATGCAGCCGGTCACCAATGCCGAGTTCCTGCAGTTCGTCGAGGACGGCGGCTATCACCGCGCCCGCATGTGGTCGCCGGCGGCGTTTGCGCAGATCACCGAGGCCGGGCGGGTCGCGCCCGCGCACTGGCGGCGCGTCGGCAACCGCTGGCAGATGCGCTGGTTCGACCGCTGGGTGCCGCTCGAGCCGTACGCCCCGGTCGTGCACGTCGATGCCTTCGAGGCCGAGGCCTGGTGCGCCTGGGCCGGCCGCCGCCTGCCCACCGAGACCGAATGGGAGCACGCGGCCTCGAGCCTCGACGGATTCGAATGGGGCGACACGGTCTGGGAGTGGACGGCCTCGCCGTTCGTGCCCTATGCGGGCTTTCGGGCCGGACCGTACGCCGACTACTCCGAGCCGTGGTTCGGCACGCACCGGGTGGTGCGCGGCGGCTCGTTCGCGACGCCGCCCGGCCTGCTCGACGCCCGGATGCGCAACTTCTATCGCCCCGAGCGGGGCGACGTCTTCGTCGGCTTCCGCAGCTGCGCCCCGCGCTGACGGCGCCGGCCGCGACCGCGGCCGCGCGATGCGCCCCGGTACACTCGCACGATGCACGCCGACCTGCCTTCGGGCATCCGCATCGAATACGAGATCACCGGCCCCGCCGACGCGCCGCCGATCGTGCTGATCATGGGCCTGGGCATGCAGCTCGTGGCCTGGCCGCCATCGCTCGTCGAGGGGCTGGTCGCACGCGGCTTTCGGGTCGTGCGCTTCGACAACCGTGACATCGGCCTGTCGACGCGGGTGACCGGCACCCGCCCGATCGACATGCGGCGGGCCGCGGTCAAGGCGATGCTGCGCCTGCCCCTGCGACCGCCCTACACCCTCGAGGACATGGCCGGCGACACCGTCGGGCTGATGGACGCGCTCGGCATCGCACGCGCGCACGTCGTCGGCGTCTCGATGGGCGGCATGATCGGACAGGTGCTGGCCGCGGGCTGGCCGCAGCGGGTGCGCTCCTTCTCTTCGGTGATGTCCTCGAGCGGGGCGCTGCGCTTCAGGTTCCACGTCACGCCGGCCACACGCGCGTTGCTCACGCCGCCGCCGCGCGACGCCGACGAGACGGCGCTGCTCGACCACATGGAGCGGGTCTGGATGCTGATCGGCAGCCCCGGGCTGCAGCCCCCGCGCGAGGCGCTGCGCGCCCGGCTGGTCGCCTCGATGCGCCGCGCCTACAACCCGGCGGGCGTGGCGCGCCAGATGCTCGCGATCATGGCGAGCGGCGACCGGCGCAAGCTGCTGCGCCGGATCACCGCGCCGACGCTGGTGGTGCACGGCGAGCGCGATCCGCTGGTGCCGATCGGCGCCGGCCGCGACACCGCCGCGAACGTGCCGGGCGCGGTCTTCCGACCGATCCCGGGCATGGGCCACGACCTGCCCGAGGCGCTGGTCCCGACCCTGGTCGGCCTGATCGCCGACCACTGCGCGAAGACCGGCTGAGCGACGTCTCAGCCGGCCGGTACGGCGTGCACGAGGGCGAACCACCCCTTCGGATCGATCCAGCGTTCGGTCGTCGACCAGCCCGCATCGGCCAGCAGCGCGACGAACGACCCGGGCGTGTACTTGTACGAGTTCTCGGTGTGGAGGCGCTCGCCGGCGGTGAACGCGCGCTCGGCGCCCGGCCACCGCACGGTCACCGCACGACGCGCCTCGAGGTGCATCTCGATGCGCGACGCCGAGGCGTCGAGCAGCGCGACGTGCCGCCAGTCGGCGACCTCGAAGTCCGCGCCGATCAGCGCGTTCACGTTGCGCAGCACGTTCAGGTTGAACGCGGCGGTGACACCGAGCGCATCGTCGTAGGCCGGCACCACGATCGAGGCCGGCTTGGCGAGGTCCACGCCGATCAGCAGCCCGCCGTCGCGGCCAGCCAGCGCGCGCAGCCGCGCGAGGAAGGCGCAGGCCTCGGGGGGCGCGAAGTTGCCGATGCTCGAGCCCGGATAGAAGAACGTGCGGCGTGCGACGCGGACGGCATCGGGGAGCCACAGCGCGTCGGCGAAGTCGGTGCCGACGCCGATCGCATCGAGCGCCGGGTGCGCGCGCTGCAGCGCATCGAGCGCCTGACGGACGAAGGCGCTGGAGATGTCGACGGCGACGTACTGGGCGGGCGACAGCGCATCGAGCAGCGACGCCGCCTTGCGGCAGTCGCCGGCGCCGAGGTCGACGAGGGTGGCGCCCGGACCGACACGTGCCGCGATCGCCGCACGGTGGGCCGCGAGGATCGTGGCCTCGGTGCGGGTCGGGTAGTACTCCGGCAGCTCGGTGATCGCGGCGAACAGGGCCGAGCCGAGCCGGTCGTAGAAGTACTTGGGCGGGATCGACGCCCGCGGCGCGAGCAGCGTGGCGGCCAGTTCGGCCCGCGCCGTGTCCCGACCGCCGGTGACCTGGTCGAAGAAGCGGGGGCCGGAGCGGGGCCGCGAC
>JBIIPQ010000166.1:0-9241 GCA_044342535.1 Burkholderiaceae bacterium | reverse complement strand
GCCGGGCGAGATGCCGCCCGCGGTGTTTGCCGAGCCGCCCGCCGACCTGCTCGGCGGGCTGCGGACCCTGGACGAGGCCGGCTGGGTCGCGCAGGCCGTGGCCGCCTGCGCCGCGGCCGGCGACGCACGGGTGCGGATCGTCCACCCGTGGTCGCTGGGCGGCGCGCGCGAGCGCGAGCCCGCGGTGCGCATGGGGCTGCTGCACGCGCCGTATCATTCGCGTTTCCCGTGGTCGGCGCGGCGCTGGGCGTTCGTGCTCGGCGCGATGCGCGGCCACATCGAGGCGCTCCACGCGGGCGATGCGCGGCGTGCGCTCGATGCACTGCTCGACGCGGGCCTCGTGCCGGTCGTGCGCGATGCCCTCGTGCCGGGCTGGCGCGAGGCGATCGAGGCGGTGCGACGGCGCACCGTCGTCGTCGAGCCGGTGCCGCGCGAGTGGGCCGACCCGGACCGGTACTGCGCGTCCTTCACCCGCTTCTGGAACACCGTCGCCCGGTGAACGTCGAGCGTCCGACCCCGACCGCTGCTCCTGACCGCTGCTCCTGACCGCTGCTCCTGACCGCTGCCCCATGACCGCTGCCCCATGACCGCTGCCCCATGACCGACTCGCGCGACATCCCCGCCACCCAGCGCTTTGCCTGGATCCTCGGCCTGGCCGGCCTGCTGCCCTTCGCGTCTCACGCGCTGTTCTCGTGGGTGTCGCCGCCGGCGGAGATCGGCGGCGTGCTGCGCTCGCAGGCCCACTACGCGGCCGCGATCCTGACCTTCCTCGGCGCGCTGCACTGGGGTGTGACGCTGGCCTCGCCTTCGATCGTCGACGGCCGCGCGGTCACGCGGATGCTGTGGGGCGTCACGCCTTCGGTGTTCTGCTGGGTGGTCACCCTCTACCCCACCGACACCTCGCTGCCGCTGCTGTTCGGCGGGCTGCTGGTCGCGCTGGCGATCGACTGGATGCTCTACCGCGGCACGCCGGTGCCGCGCTGGTTCCTCACGCTGCGCACGGTGCTGACCGGCGGGGCGCTGCTGGCGGTCGGCGCGAGCTGGCTGGCGCTGGCGACGCGGGTGGGCGGCACGGGGCGCTGAGCCGGGTCACCGGTCGTCCGGCGAGGCTTCGCCGCGTCGCGCCCCGCTATCTCGACGCGAGCCGCAGGATCGCGCCTTCGGGCTCGTCGGTGAGCAGGTACACGAGACCGTCGGGCCCGACGCTCACGTCGCGGATGCGCCGTCCCAGGCCCTCGAGCATCCGCTCCTGGCCCGTCACCCGCTCGCCGTCGAGCTCGATCCGGTACAGGCTTCGGTGCGCGAGCGCGCCCACCAGCAGCTGGCCCTTCCAGCCGGGGATGCGGTCGGCGTCGTAGAAGGCCATGCCGGACGGCGCGATCGACGGCGTCCACTGGAGCAGCGGCGATTCCATCCCCGCCCGCTCGGTTCCCTCGCCGATCCGAAAGCCCGTGCCGTACTCGCGCCCGAAGGTGACCACCGGCCAGCCGTAGTTGCGGCCGGCGCGCGCCACGTTGAGCTCGTCGCCGCCCTGCGGACCGTGCTCGTGCGTCCAGAGCTGGCCTGTCGACGGATGCAGCGCCGCGCCCTGCACGTTGCGGTGGCCGTACGACCAGATCTCGGGCAGGGCGCCGGCGCGGCCGACGAAGGGGTTGTCGGGCGGCACCGTGCCGTCCGGGCGGATGCGCACGATCTTGCCGAGGTGGGTGCCCAGGTCCTGCGCCTTGTCGCGAAGCGTGAACCGGTCGCTGAGCGTCACGAACAGCAGGCCGTCGCGGTCGAAGACCATCCGGCCGCCCCAGTGGTTGGCGCCCGAGGCGTCGGGCTGCTGGCGGAAGATCGTGCGCACCGCGCGCAGCCCGGTGCCGTCGAACTCGGCCCGTGCCACTGCGGTACGCCCGCCCGCCGGGGTCGGCTCGGCGTACGACAGGAAGAGCGTGCGGTCGGTCGCGAAGGCGGGCGACAGCACCAGGCCGAGCAGGCCGCCCTGGCCCCGCGCGAGCACCGTCGGCACGCCCGCGAGCGGCACCGACAGCCGGCCGTCTGGCTCGACGAGGCGCAGCCGTCCGGGCCGCTCGGTGACGAGCATCCGGCCGTCGGGCAGGAAGGCGAGGCTCCACGGATGCTGCAGCCCACGCGCGAACTCGCCGACCTCGAGGCTGGCGCGGGCGCTGCGGACCGTCGTGGGCGTCGAGGCGGGCTGGGCGCCCACCGGCAGCACCGGTGCGGCGAGCGTGGCGGCGAGCAGGGCGCCCGCGCGCCGGCGGTCGGGCCGGGCCGGGCCGGGCGGCGGCTCGGCGGGGCGGTCGGTCGGAGCGGGGCGGACGGCGGCCATGGCGGCTCCTGCGTGAGGGGGACGGCGTGAGGTGGATGGCGTGAGGGGGACGGCATGCGCAGGCGCTCGGCAAGGCCGATGCCCGAGCGCAGCGGACCCTACCCGCCCGGAATGCCCGGTATCGTGCCATGCCGCCGGTCGCATTCCGGTCGCGACCCGTCCGCAGCCCGGCATGTCGCGTTGACCGATCGGCGCGCGCACGGCTATCGTCCGCCCTCCACGCGGCGCCCCGGGCGTCGCGGACGACGACGAGGAGACGGGGCCATGGCCGAAGCGACGCTGTTCCGCGGGGCGACCGTGTACGACGGCACCGGAGCCGATCCGGTCCGGGCCGACCTGCTGGTGCGCGACGGCCGCGTCGCCGCCATCGGCGAGGGCGTCGGCGCCGGTGCGGACGGAGCCGAGGTGGTCGACGCGGGCGGCCTGGCGCTGATGCCTGGCATCGTCGACCTGCATACCCACTACGACGCCCAGCTCACCTGGGATCCGGGCTGCTCGCCGTCGCCCGCGCTCGGCGTGACGACCGCTGTGATCGGCAACTGCGGCTTCGGCATCGCCCCGTGCCCGCCGGCGCTGCGCGACACCATGCTGCGCAACCTGTCGGTGGTCGAGGGCATGGACCTCGGTGCGCTGCTCACCGGCACCCGCTGGGAGTTCGAGACCTTCGCAGGCTACCTCGACCTGCTGCGCCGGCTCGGGCCGTCGCTCAACGTCGCGGTGTTCGCCGGCCACTCGGCGATCCGCACCGCGGTGATGGGCGAGGACGCGTCGCTGCGCATCGAGCCGACCGCGGCCGAGCTCGCCGCGATGGTCGCGCAGGTGCGCGACGCGATGGCCGCCGGCGCGATCGGCTTCGCGTCCTCGTTCTCGCCGAACCACAGCGGCTGGGGCGGTGCGCCGATGCCTTCGACCATCGCCACCGACGCGGAGCTGCATGCGATGCTCGAGCCGATGCGCGAGGCCGGGCGCGGCGTGTTCATGAGCGCGACCGGCCCGCGCGCCACGCCCGAGTACATGGAGGATGTCGCGGCACGCACCGGCCGCCCGGCCTTCATCTCGACGGTGCTGGCGATGTACAGCGACTCGGCCCCCACGCGCGGCCTCGCGATGTACGACCGCTGCGCCGAGGCGATCGATCGCGGCCACGAGGTGCGCATCCAGTCGAGCTGCCAGCCGCTCACCTTCGACTTCGACCTGCACACGCCCTACGTCTGGTACCCGCTGCCCTCGTTCGCGCCGGTCAAGGCCGCCGCCGGCGACCCCGAGGCGCTCGCGCGGATCTACGCCGACCCGTCGTTCCGCGAGGCGTTCCGCGCCGACCTGCGCTCGCCGCCCTCGGGCGTGATCTTCACCGGCGACTGGACCCAGGTCGCGGTGGCGATCGCCTCCGACGCCCGCCGCGACCTGCAGGACCGCTCGATCGCCGCGCTCGCGGCCGAGGCCGGCGTCGACCCGATCGACTGGCTGTTCGACTTCGGCCTGGCCGAGCGCCTGGGCGCGCGCTTCGCGGGCCGCTTCTTCAACAACCGCGACGAGGGCGTGGCGCCGCTCATCACGCACCGCGCGGGCGTGATCACGCTGTCGGACGCGGGCGCGCACCTGGGCTACCTGTGCGACGCGGGCTTCGGCCTGCACCTGCTCGGGCACTGGGCGCGCGAGACCGGCACCTTCACGCTGCAGGAGGCGGTGCGCCGCCTCACCTCGCATCCGGCCGACGCCTACCGGATCCCCGGGCGCGGGCGCATCGTCGCGGGCGCCGCGGCCGATCTGCTGCTGTTCGACCCGACCACCGTCGGCATCTCGCGGCTGCGCGCCGCGCACGACCTGCCGGGCGGCGCGCGCCGCCTGGTGCGCGACCCGGTGGGCGTGCACGGCACCTGGGTCAACGGCACGCGCACCTTCGACGGCACGTCGATCCTCGGGCACGCTGCGGGCCGCGGGCCGGGCGCGGTGCTCGATCGCTTCGATGCCTGAGAGCACCCTCTCGCCGCCCCGACACCTCACCGCCACCCCACGACGAGAAGACATCGACATGACGACGACCCCTGCCCGCCGCCGCGTGATCCGCGCCGGTCTCGCCTGCGCGGTGCTGCCCGCCGCCGGCGCCGCCTTCGCGCAGCAGCCCGCGTGGCCGGCCCGGCCGCTGCGGATGATCATCGGCTTCGCGCCTGGCGGGCCGACCGACATCGTCGCGCGGGTGGTCGCGCAGCGGCTGTCCGAGCAGATCGGCCAGTCGGTGATCGTCGACAACAAGCCGGGCGCCGGCGGCAACCTCGCGGCCGACCTCGCCGCGAAGGCCGCGCCCGACGGCTACACGATGTTCTACAACACCTCGGCGATCACGATCGCGCCTGCGCTCTACGGCCGCGTGCCCTACGACACGCTGCGCGACTTCGTGCCGGTGAGCACCACCGCCACCAACGCGATGATCGTGATGGTCCATCCGTCGGTGCCGGCGAAGACCATCCAGGAGTTCGTCGCCTACGCGAAGGCCAACCCCGGCAAGCTGAACTACGGCTCCTCGGGCACCGGCACGATCACGCACCTGGCGACCGCCGCGCTCGCCTCGGCGCTCGGCCTGCAGATGACGCACATCCCGTACAAGGGCAGCGCGCCCTCGCTGGTCGACACCGCGGCCGGCGTGGTGAACCTGATGACCGACACGGTGAACAGTGCGCTGCCGTACGTGAAGGACGGCCGGCTGCGCGCGCTGGCGGTCACCATGCCGAAGCGGCTCGCGGTGCTGCCCGACGTGCCGACGCTGACCGAGACGGTGATGGCCGGCATGGAGATGAGCGCCTGGCAGGGCGTGGTGCTGCCCGCCGGCACGCCCGCGCCGATCGTGCAGCGTCTCAACGCCGAGCTTCGGCGCGTCCTCGCCCACGACGAGACCCGCCAGAAGCTGATCGCGCAGGGCACCGAGATCCTCGGCAGCACGCCCGAGGAGTACGCCGGCTACCTGAAGAGCGAACTGGCGCGCTGGTCGAAGGTGGTGGCCGACACCGGCGCGAAGGCCGAATGAGCGGGCCCGCCGCGCCGCTCGAGGGCGTGCGCGTCGTCGACCTCACCACGGTGCTGATGGGCCCGTTCGCGACCCAGACGCTCGCCGAGTTCGGTGCCGAGGTGATCAAGGTCGAGCCGCCCGAGGGCGACCTCATCCGCGGCATCGGGCCGATGCGCTCGCCCGGCATGGGCGCGATCTTCATGAACGCCAACCGCGGCAAGAAGAGCGTCGTGCTCGACCTGAAGGCCGAAGCGGGCCGCGACGCGATGCGCCGGCTGCTCGCCGGGGCCGACGTGCTGGTCTACAACGTGCGGCCGCAGGCGATGGCGCGGCTCGGACTCGACTTCGAGGCGGTGCGCGCGATCGCGCCGCGGCTGCTGTACGTCGGTCTCTTCGGCTTCGCGCGCGGCGGCCCGTACGACGGGCGCCCGGCCTACGACGACATCATCCAGGGCGCCGCCGGCCTGCCTTGGCTGTCGCTCGCCGCGGGCTCGGAGCGGCCGCGCTACGCGCCGCTGGCGATCGCCGACCGCGTGACCGGCATGGCCGCGGTCAGCCACATCCTCGCCGGACTGCGCCAGCGCGACCGTGACGGGCGCGGCCGCGCGATCGACGTGACGATGTTCGAGACGATGGCGCGCCTGGTGCTCGCCGACCACCTGCAGGGCGAGAGCTTCGTGCCGGCGCTCGGGGCCGTCGGCTATCCGCGCCACCTCGCCCGCGACCGCCGGCCCTATGCCACGCGAGACGGCTGGCTGTGCGCGATGATCTATTCGGCGCGGCAGTGGCGCGACTTCTTCGCGGCCACCGGGCGCGCTGCCGAATGGGCGGCCGAGCCGCTGCTCGAGACCATCGAGGGCCGCACGCAGCAGGTCGACCGCCTCTACGGCATCGTCGACGCCGAGCTCGGCGCGCGCGACACCCGCGAGGCGCTCGCGCTGCTCGAGTCGATCGATGTGCCGGCGATCCGCATGCATTCGATCGACGAGATGCTCGCCGACCCGCAGCTGCTCGCCACCGGCTTTCTCGGCACCGCCGAGCATCCGACCGAGGGCACGCTGCGCACGATCGGCACGGGGGCGACCTGGCACGAGGGCGGGCTGCCCGTGCCCGGGCCGGCGCCACGGCTGGGCGAGCATACGGACGAGGTGCTGCGCTCGCTGCCCGGGGCGCGCTGAGGCGAGGTGGCTCGACCATGGCCCGCAACGTCGAGATCAAGGCCCGTATCGCGAGCGTCGAGGGGGTGCTGCCGCGGGCCGAGTCGATTGCCGACCAGGGCCCGTTCCTGATCGAGCAGGACGACACCTTCTTTGCCTGCGAGGCCGGGCGCCTGAAGCTGCGCGCCTTCGCGGCGGGCGACGGCGAGCTGATCTTCTACCGGCGGCCCGATGCGACCGGCCCGAAGACCTCGTTCTACGTCCGCACACCGACCGCTGACCCCGACGGGCTGCGCGAGGCGCTGTCGGTGGCGTACGGAGCGGTCGGTCGTGTGCTCAAGCGCCGCACGCTGTTCCTCGTCGGCCGCACCCGCATCCATCTCGACCGCGTCGAGGGGCTGGGCGACTTCCTCGAGCTCGAGGTGGTGCTGGCTGACGACGAACCCGACGAGGCCGGCATCGCGGTCGCGCACGAGCTGATGGCGCGGCTGGACGTGGAGGCGGGCTCGCTCGTGGAAGGGGCGTACGTCGATCTTCAGGCCGAGTAGGAACGCCCCGGGCACGCCGTCCTTGCCGCCGCCCCCGGCACGACGTACGCTGCGCCGCTCCCCCTCGTGCCCCGGCTCTCCCGCATGTTCGTCGTCTGGCTGATCGGCCTCGTCCTCGCCGTCCTCGCGCCGGTCGCGCTCGGGTTTGCCTTCTGGCATCTGCGCGATGCGGCCACCCGGCCCGCCGCGGCGCGCGCGCTGCTCGGCGCGGTGATCGGCGGGGCGGCCGGGCTGGGGTTCTCGATGGTGATCGAGTTCGCGTCCGAGCGCCGGGCGACCGGACTGGTGGACTACTGGTACGCATACGTCGCGGCGGGTGTCACGCTCGGCGTGGTCATCGCGATGATCGTGGTGGCGGTGCGTGCCGCGCGCGAGCGGGCGGCATCGGCTTTCTGACGGAGGCGCGGCCGACCCAGCCGCGGCGAAACGAGGAGACGGGAATGACCGAGCCCCACCGCGCCTGGCTGCGCGACTGCTGGTACGTGATCGCCTGGGACCACGAGATCCCGGCCGCCGACGCGCCGCGCGAGGTCCCGCTGTTCCGCCGTGTCGTGCTCGAGTCGCCCATCCTCGTGTACCGGCTCCAGGACGGCGGCTTCGCCGCGATGGAGGACCGCTGCTGCCACCGGCACGCGCCGCTGTCGCAGGGCCGCCGCGAGGGCGACAGCGTGCGCTGCGGCTACCATGGGCTGATGTTCGACTCGGGCGGGCGCTGCGTCGACGCGCCGGGGCTGGCCGCGATCCCGCCCAAGGCCTGCGTGCGCACCTACCCGGTGGCGGTGCGCAACCGCTGGATCTTCGTGTGGATGGGCGACCCGGCGCGCGCCGATCCCGCGCTGCTGCCCGACAACTTCTCCTGCGATCACCCGGACTGGCTCAACCGTCCGGGCTATCTGCACTACGACGCGCCGTACCTGCTGATCTGCGACAACCTGCTCGACTTCTCGCACCTGAGCTACGTGCACGAGGCCTCGCTCGGCGGCACGACGAAGATCGCGCACTCGCGTCCGGATCTGGCACCGGTGCCCGGTCCGACCGCCGACTGGCCGCAGCTCGGGATCCGCGTCACGCGTCATGTGCCCGACGTGCCCGCGCCGCCCTACTACCAGCGCTTCCGCCGCTTCGACACGAACCTCGACCGCTGGTTCGACTACGAGTTCCTGCTGCCCGGCACGCTGCTGATGCATTCCGGCGGGCGCCCGACGGGCGATGCCTCGGGCGCGAACGAGGTGCGTCTGCACAGCTGCCAGACGCTGACCCCCGAGACCGCAGGCACGACGCACTACTTCTTCCAGCAGTCGCATCCCGCCGACCTGGGCGATGCGTCGACGACCGCGTCGATCTACGACAGCCTGGTGCGGGCCTTCGAGGAGGACCGCGCGATGCTCGCCGCGCAGCACCGCAACATCGCGCTCGCCCCCGACGCACCGATGCTGCCGCTGGCGATGGACGCGGCGCTGCTGCAGTTCCGGCGGCTGCTCGGGCAGCGGCTCGCGATCGAGCAGGCGCGCCACGAACCATGCTCGACGCCCCGGGTGTCGACCTCTCGAGACCCCGCATGAAGACCTATCGCATCGCCCTGATTCCTGGAGACGGCATCGGCAAGGAGGTGATCCCCGCCGGCGCCGAGGTGCTGGAGGCGCTCGCGGCCGCCGACGGCGGCCTGCGCTTCGCGTTCGAGACCTTCGGCTGGGGTGGCGACTGGTACCGCGCGCACGGCGAGATGATGCCGGCCGACGGCCTGGCCGCGCTGCGCGGCCACAACGCGATCCTGTTCGGCTCCGCGGGCGATCCGCACATCCCCGACCACGTGACGCTCTGGGGCCTGCGCCTGAAGATCTGCCAGGGCTTCGACCAGTACGCGAACGTGCGGCCGACGCGGATCCTGCCGGGCATCGACGGGCCCCTGAAGCGCTGCGGCCCGAAGGACCTCGACTGGGTGATCGTCCGCGAGAATTCCGAGGGCGAGTACGCCGGCGTCGGCGGCCGTGTCCACCAGGGCCATCCGATCGAGGCCGCGACCGACGTGTCGATGATGACCCGCGCCGGCGTCGAGCGGATCATGCGCTTCGCGTTCGCGCTGGCGCGCACGCGGCCGCGCAAGCTGCTGACCGTGGTCACCAAGAGCAACGCGCAGCGCCACGCGATGGTGATGTGGGACCAGATCGCCGCCGAGATCGCGACCGAGTTCCCCGAC
>JBIIPQ010000537.1:0-2831 GCA_044342535.1 Burkholderiaceae bacterium | reverse complement strand
TCGGGGCCGGTCATCACCACCGCCTCGCCGCTCGACGCGTCCAGGTAGAAGTTGCCCGAGATCCCGTGGACCGACGGCGGCGCGCCGGTGATCAGCGACATGTTGTTCGGGCAGGTGAAGCTCGGCACCGTGCCGTCGGCGACCGTGGCGAAGCCCTCCCGGACGAAGCGCGCGACGTTCGGCATGATGCCGTCACGCAGGCCGCGCTCGAAGTACTCGGGGTCGCCCCCGTCGATGCAGACCACGACGACCGGCCGCCGGGGCCAGGCGTAGTCGATGCCGTTGAGATGGACGCCTGGCTTCATCGGGAGCGGACTCGAACGGACCGGAACGTCAGATCGCCCACTGGCGGATCCGTGCGGACACCAGGTCGATCAGCGTGACCGACGCGATGATGATGAGCAGCACCGCCGAGGTCTGCGCGTACTCGAACCCGCGGATCACCTCGTGCAGGATCACGCCGATGCCGCCGGCGCCGACCATGCCGACGACCGAGGCCGATCGCACGTTCGACTCGAAGCGGTACAGCGAGTACGAGATCCACAGCGGCAGCACCTGCGGCAGCACGCCGTACAGGATCTCGTCGAACCAGCCCGCGCCGGTGGCGGTCACGCCCTCGACCGGGCGCGGATCGATCGCCTCGACCGCCTCGGCGAACAGCTTGGCGAGCACCCCAGTGGTGTGGATCCACAGGGCGAGCACGCCGGCGAACGGCCCCAGCCCGACCGCGACGATGAACAGCATCGCGAAGACCATCTCGTTGATCGCGCGGAACGCGTCCATCAGCCGGCGGATCGGCTGGTAGAGCCAGCCCGGCGCGACGTTGGACGCGCACATCAGCCCGAAGGGCACCGCGCAGACCACCGCCAGCACCGTCCCCCACAGCGCGATGTGGACGGTGATCACCATCTCGTGCAGGTAGATCCGCCAGTCGTGGAAGTCCGGCGGATAGAAGTCGCGCGCGAAGGTGCCCATGTTGGCCGAATCGGCCCACAGCGCCAGCGGGCGCATGTCCGCGCCCTGCCACGCCCAGACGAGGGCCGCCAGCAGCAGCCCCCAGGCGAGCTGGGTGCTCAGGCGGGTCCGCGGGGGCGACAGGCTCGCGTCGCCGTAGGCCGACACGGTCTGCTGCATGGCGTGCCGCTTACGGCTTCGCCTGACGGGCGAGGACGGCGAGCTTCGCGTCGATGTCGGCCAGGCGCGCCTTCTTGTCCGCCTCGGACAGGTTCGCGTCGTTCTCGAACTTCATGCGGTCCTTGGCGAGCTCGAGCTGGCGGATCGGGATCAGCTGCGCATCGGTCGAGGGCTTGAAGCCCGCGAGCTTGTACATGTTGCGCAGGACCTCCTTCTCGCGGGCATCCTTGCCGTAGCCGAGCACGAAGTCGCGGACCCGCTTCTTGACGTCATCGGGCAGGTCCTTGCGCCACACCAGCGGATCGCGCGGGATCAGCGGCGAGGTCCAGAGGATGCGGATCTGCTCGACGCGCTCGGGGTTCTTCTCCTTGACCTTGTCGAGCATCTCGCTGTTGCTGGTGGCGATGTCGACCTGCCGGTTCAGCGCCGCGAGGAAGTTGCCCTCGTGGTTCGACGAGCGCGTGACCTTGAAGTGCGTGCGCGGGTCGAGGCCGTTCTGCGTGAACACGTAGTACGTCGGCACCAGCGTGCCGGAGGTCGACGCCGGATCGCCGATGCCGAAGGTGTACTGCTTGCCGTTCTTCAGCACCTGCTCGAGCGAGGTGATGCCCGAGTCCTTGTGCGTGATCAGGTACGAGTAGTAGCCCGGAGTGCCGTCGAGGTCGACGAACTGGGCGAACACCTCGCCGCCGGAGCGGTCGACCGCGTCCATTGCCGAGCGGTTGCCGTACCAGGCGATCTGGACCTTGTTGAAGCGCTGCGCCTCGATGATGCCGGCGTAGTCGGTCGCGTAGAAGCCGTTGATCTTCAGCCCGGTGGCCTTCGCCATGTCGTCGAGGAAGGGCTCCCACATCTGGCGCAGCGCGCCGGCCTTCTCGGTGGCGATGATGCCGAAGTTGAGTTCCTTGAGTTCTTGCGCGCCGGCCGCGGCGGCAGCCGTGAGCGCGACGGTCGCGATCGCTGTCCTGAGGAAACGGAGCATGGTGGTGTCCTGCCTGCGTGGAGGGGGGGGTTGGGGTCAGGGCGGTCAGGGCGGTCAGGCCGCGGCGAGTGCGGCGACCGGGACGGGCACACCCTCGCGGTTCGCGTCGCGCTCCGGGAAGACCGAGCCGAAGAGCTCGCGCGCCTCGGTGCCGTAGAGCTCGCCGAGCAGCGCGGGCGTGAGCGCCGACGACGGCCCGTCGAACACGACGCGGCCGGCGTTCAGTGCGATCGTGCGCGGGCAGTAGCGGATGGCGAACTCCACCTGGTGCAGCGAGACCAGCACGGTGCAGGCGTGTTCGCGGTTCATCTTCGCGAGCAGCTCCATGACCTTCCTGGACGCTTCGGGGTCGAGCGAGGCGATCGGCTCGTCCGCCAGCACCAGCTCGGCGTTCTGCACCAGGCAGCGCGCGAGCGCGGCGCGCTGCTGCTGGCCGCCGGACAGGGTCGAGGCGCGCTGCCAGGCGGTCTCCTCGATGCCGACCGCGCGCAGCGCCCGCAGGGCCTGCATCCGCTCGTCGAGCGAGAACCGCATCAGCACGCGGCGCCACCACGCGGTCCGGTGCAGCAGCCCGATCAGCACGTTGGTAGCGACCGGCAGGCGGCCGACGAGGTTGAACTGCTGGAACACGAAGCCGACGCGGCTGCGTTCGTGCCGGATGCGCCGCGACACGCGGCCGCCGGCCTGCATCGTGCGGCCGTAGACCACCACCTCG
>JBIIPQ010000536.1:0-2842 GCA_044342535.1 Burkholderiaceae bacterium | reverse complement strand
ATCCTCGATGCGTTCCGGGCCGGCGACGGCGAGACGGCCGAGCGGGCGATCCGCCAGCATCTCGAGGGCGGACGGCGTCGGTTGCTGTCGGGGCCGCCGGTGGCGTCGGCCCCGGACGCCGACGGGCCGTCGGCCTAGACGCCTCAGGTTCGAGCCGTTCGCGCCGGGTCACGGACCCGGCATCCCTTCGAGGCGACACGATGTCCTTCAGTTTCGTCACCACAGCCTGCGCGATCGTGTTGTGCGCCGCCGTTCCCGCGATCGCCGTCGAGACCGTCCTGCTGAGCTCCAACCAGGGCGACCCGCTGTCGATGGCGCCGCACGCCCTGGCCGCGCTGGTCTCGGGCGAGGTCGACCTGATCGATCCTCTACCACTCCAGGACAGCGCGCGGCTGCAGTCGAATCCGGCGCTGCGCGTCGTCCAGGGACCCGGGTGAATCACCGCGCGTTGAGCGGACGCGCTCGGCGACCCTCGAGCACACGCGCAGGGCAGGGACTGCGCCGCCTCGCGTTCGCAGGCACGGCGGCGGTGGCGCTGCTCGCATGGCAGGGTGTCGTCGCGGCGCAGACAGCGCCGCCGACCGGCCCGCTGCGGGTCGGTGAGTTCCCGCGGACAGAGGGCGATCCACCCGCGCCGTGGCGCCTGATCCGGTTCGACGAACGCATGCCGGCCACGCGCTACCGCAGCCTGGACTGGGACGGCGTCGGCGCTATCGAGGCCCGCGCCGACGGCTCGATGGCGCTGCTCGCCCGCCCGATCGAGATCGACCTGCAGGCCACGCCGGTGCTGTGCTGGCGCTGGCGCGTCGACGGGGTACCGGTGACCGCGGACATGACGAGGAAGGCGGGCGACGACTATGCCGCGCGCGTCTACGTCGCGTTCGAGCTGCCCGCGCAGGCACTCGGCCTCGCCGTGCGCGCGCAGCTCGCACTGGCTCGACGGCTGTACGGCGAGCATGTGCCGGACGCGGCGCTCAACTATGTGTGGGACAACCGCAATCCGGTCGGCACACGCCGCCCCAATGCCTACACCGACCGTACGCTGATGGTCGTGCAGCGCAGCGGCGACGGACAGGCCGGGAGGTGGGTCGTCGAGCGGGTCGACGTGCTCGCCGATGCGATCCGGGCGTTCGGCAGCGAGCGCCCGACGGCGCGACTGCTCGCGGTGGCCTCCGATACCGACAACACCGGCGAGCGGGCTCGGGCCGGATTCGCCGACCTGCACTTCGTGGCACGCGAGGCGCCCTGCGCGTTTCCGCCAGTCCGCGAACGGCCCTGAGCGTCCGGCGGCCGGGTTCGGGGCCGGCTCACCGTCTCGGTGCGGGGGCCGGCTCGCACGGACTAGGCCCTGCGGCCGGGGCCCCGCAGAGGCCTTCGCGTACCATTTGCGGGTGAACGACACCGCCTTTCGCCCCACCTCGCCCGCCATCGAAGCCGCCGCGCTGGACGCCCTGCGCCGCGTCTGGGGCTACCCCGCCTTCCGCGGCCTGCAGCAGTCCATCGTCGAGCATGTCTCGGCGGGCGGCGACGCGCTGGTGCTCATGCCCACCGGGGCCGGCAAGTCGCTCTGCTACCAGGTGCCGTCGCTGGTCCGCGAGGGCACCGGCGTAGTCGTCTCGCCGCTGATCGCGCTGATGCAGGACCAGGTCGACGCGCTGCGCGAGAACGGCGTGCGGGCCGAGTACCTGAACTCCACGCTGTCGATGGAGGACGCGCGCCGTGTGGAGCGTGCGATGCGGGCTGGCGAGATCGACCTGCTCTACGTCGCGCCCGAGCGGCTGCTGACCGACCGCTGCCTCGAGCTCCTCGAGCAGAGCTGCATCGCGCTCTTCGCCATCGACGAGGCGCACTGCGTGTCGCAGTGGGGGCATGACTTCCGGCCGGAGTACCTCGGCCTGTCGGTGCTGCACGAGCGCTTCCCGTCGGTGCCGCGCGTGGCGCTCACCGCCACCGCCGACCCGCAGACGCGCCGCGAGATCCGCGAGCGGCTCGCGCTCGACGATGCGCGCGAGTTCGTCTCCTCGTTCGACCGCCCGAACATCCGCTACACCATCGTCGAGAAGGACGAGCCGCGCCGCCAGCTGCTCGCGCTGCTGTCGGGCGAGCTGCGCGGGCAGGCGGGCATCGTCTACTGCGCCACCCGCAAGCGTGTCGAGGAGACCGCGCAGGGCCTGTGCGCACAAGGCTACGACGCGCTGCCCTACCATGCCGGCCTGCCGACCGAGGTGCGCGCCGCCAACCAGTCGCGTTTCCTGCGCGAGGACGGCGTGGTCATGGTCGCGACCGTCGCCTTCGGCATGGGCATCGACAAGCCCGACGTGCGCTTCGTCGCGCACCTCGACATGCCCAAGTCGGTCGAGGGCTATTACCAGGAGACCGGGCGCGCGGGCCGCGACGGTCTGCCCTCGCAGGCCTGGATGGCCTACGGGCTGCAGGACGTCGTCAACAACCGCCGGCAGATCGACGAGTCCGAGGGCAGCGACGACTACAAGCGCGTCTCGCGCGGCAAGCTCGATGCGATGGTCGCGATGGCCGAGGCCGACTCCTGCCGCCGCGTGCTGCTGCTGCGCTACTTCGGCGAAGCGAGCCAGCCCTGCGGCAACTGCGACAACTGCCTGCACCCGCCCGAGCGCTGGGATGCCACCGAGGCCGCGCGCAAGCTGCTGTCGTGCATCTACCGGATCCGGCAGGCCAGCGGCTTCGGCTACGGCGCGCACTATGTGATCAGCGTGCTGCGCGGCGAGCGCGAGGAGAAGATCGTCGAGCGCCGCCACGACCAGCTCTCCACCTTCGGCATCGGCGCCGACATCGACGCCCGCACCTGGCACGCGGTGCTGCGCCA
>JBIIPQ010000165.1:0-9272 GCA_044342535.1 Burkholderiaceae bacterium | reverse complement strand
CAGCTGGTCGACCGCCGCGTCGCGCTCGCGCGGCGACGACAGGGTGCGCAGCGACACGCTCGCACGGTCGTCGCCGGCGCCGCCGCCGCGGCTCGCGCCGAGGTCGGCGAAGCGCTCGGCGAGCGCCGCCTCGTCGAGCCCCTCGACGCCACGCGCGAGCAGGCCCGCGGTGAAGGAGGCGAGGCCCGGCCGGCCGGCGGGGTCGAGACGCGAGCCGGCGTCGAAATCGACGCTGACGTCGAGCATCGGGATCGCGTCGGCCCGCACGAAGTACACCTGCGCACCGCGCGGGGTGGTCCAGGTCTCGATCGGCAGCACGGCCGAGGCGAGCGGCGCCCACAGCAGCAGCGCGAGCAGCAGCAGTCCGCGCGGGCGGACGACGGGGAGCGGCATCATCGGGACCTCAGTGCCTCAGACCGGCGGGCGCAGACGCCGGCCGCTTGTCGCCGATCGGCTGGGGCAGCAACGTGGCCACCGTCAGCTGGTCGTCGGAGAAATACTTGGCGGCGACCGCCCGCACCTCGTCGGGTGTGACGGAGCGGATCTTCTCGAGGATGCGGTCGGCGTCGCGGTGCGACAGGCCGACGATCTCCAGGCCCGCGAGCTCCATCGCCTGCGCGAACACCGAGTCGCGCTTGTAGACCTGGCCGGCCACGTACTGGACCTTGACGCGCTCGAGCTCGGCCGCGGGCACGCCTTCCTTCGCGATGCGCTCGATCTCGGCGCGCACCGCCCGCTCGACGTCCTCGGTCGAACGGCCCTCGGCCGGGGTGCCGTCGAGGATGAACACCGCCGGTCCGCGCTGCGTCATGTCGTAGCCGGCGCCGGCCCGGTTGGCCACCCGCGAGCCGCGCACGATGCTGCGCGTCAAGCGCGTGCTGTCGCCACCGTCGAGCACCGAGCTCAGCAGCTCGAGCGCGTACGGCTCGCGGTCGCCGTCGATCGACTCGAGCTTCGGCACGCGGAACGCCATGACCACCGAAGGGTTCTCGGCGGGTGCCTTCACCTGGAGGCGGCGCAGCCCGCGCTGTGGCGGCTCGAGCTGCGGCTTGCGCGGCGGCAGCGCACGCGACGGGATGCGCCCGTACGTCTCCTGGGCGAGCGTCCAGACCGCCTCGGGGTCGACGTCGCCGGCGACCACGAGGATCGCGTTCGACGGGGTGTACCAGGCGTCGTACCAGGCCTGGGCATCGGCGACCGTCATCGATTCGAGGTCGCTCATCCAGCCGACGATCGGGTGCCGGTACGGATGGGCGTTGAAGACCGCGGCCAACAGCTGCTCGTAGACCAGCGCGCCCGCACGGTCCTCGGTGCGCAGCCGGCGCTCCTCCATCACGACGCGGATCTCCTTGGCGAACTCGTCGGCGGACAGGTTCAGGTTCGCCATCCGGTCGGACTCGAGCCGCATCACCTCGGACAGGCGCGAGGTGTGGATCTGCTGGAAATAGCCGGTGTAGTCGCGCGAGGTGAAGGCGTTCTCGCGGCCGCCGATCGCGGCGACGCGGCGCGAGAACTCGCCGGGCGCCAGCGTCTTCGTGCCCTTGAACATCATGTGCTCGAGCACGTGGGCCACGCCGGTGCGGCCGTTGACCTCGTCCATCGAGCCGGCGCGGTACCAGACCATGTGGACTGCGGTGGGGGCGCGCCGGTCGGGCTTGACCAGCACCTTCATGCCGTTGGGCAGCATGCGCTCGAAGGCCTGCGCGGCGGCGGCCGACGACGGGGCCGCGGTCGGGCCGGCGACGCCCGAGGACGGGACCGGTGCGGGCTGCACCTGGGCCGCCGCCGGCAGGGCGGCGCCGATCCAGAGGGTGCAGGCGGCTGAGACGGCGGCAAGAGCGGCGAGGCCCGGCATGCGGCGGCGCTCGGTCGGAGGGGTCATCGGTGCAGCGTAGAATCGTGGATCCCGAGTGTACTCCGGCGCCCGTTGCCCCCTGCGGCCGCGCGGGCCCGCCCCCAGGCACCCCCCATGTTCGGATTCCTTCGCCGCAAGAAGTCGGCCGAGCCCGAGGTCGCGCCCGACGCCGGCACGGCCGAGTCGCCCTCGGCACCCGCTTCGTCCGGGGCGGTCGGACCGTCCGGCGCGTCCGAAGCGACCCCATCTCCGGCGGCGCCCGTTGCGGCGGCCGAACCCGCCGCGGCGACGCCCGCGCCGGATGCACCCGCCCGGGGCGGCTTCTGGTCGCGCTTCATCCCGGGCGGCCGCGGCGCGGCCGAACCGGCACCGCTGCCGCCCGGACAGGCCGAGGACGGCTCGCCGGTCAGCCCGGAAGAGGCCGCGGCGATCGAGGCGCAGGCCGCGGCGGCAGCCGAGGCGGCCTTCGAGGCCGAAGACGCGCGCGAACGCGCGGCCCAGGCGCCGCCCGAAGCACCGGCCGCGCTGCCGCCGTCCGCCTCGAGCCCGACCGCCGGCGCCGAACTCGTCCCGGCGCCGATGCCCGACCGCAAGCCCTGGCTCGCGCGGCTCAAGCAGGGCCTGTCGCGCACCAGCGGCAACCTCGCCGGGCTGTTCGTCGGCGTCAAGGTCGACGAGGCGCTGTTCGAGGAACTGGAGACCGCGCTGATCACCAGCGACACCGGCGTCGAGACCACCGCCTGGCTGCTCGCCGCGCTGCGCGAGCGCGTGAAGAAGGAGCGGATCACCGAGGCGATGCAGGTCAAGGCCACGCTGCGCGGGCTGCTGGTCGAGCTGCTGACCCCGCTCGAGCAGCCGATCGACATCGACCGCGCCGAGCCGCTGGTGATGATGATCGCTGGCGTCAACGGCGCGGGCAAGACCACCTCGATCGGCAAGCTCGCACGACATCTGCGCCGCGAAGGCAAGACGGTGCTGCTCGCGGCGGGCGACACGTTCCGCGCCGCGGCCCGCGAGCAGCTCGCGCAATGGGGCAGCCGCAACGACGTGGAGGTCATCTCCCAGCAGGGCGGCGATCCGGCGGCGGTCGCGTTCGACGCGGTGTCGGCAGGCATCGCACGGCGCACCGGGGTGGTGATGATCGACACCGCGGGCCGGCTGCCGACGCAGGCGCACCTGATGGAAGAGCTGCGCAAGATCCGCCGCGTGATCGCGAAGGCCCGGCCCGACGCGCCGCACGAGGTGCTGCTGGTGCTCGACGGCAACACCGGGCAGAACATGCTCGCGCAGGTGAAGGCCTTCGACGACACGGTGCAGCTCACCGGGCTGGTGGTCACCAAGCTCGACGGCACGGCCAAGGGCGGGGCGCTCGCCGCGCTCGCGCACACGCGGCGCGAGCGCCCGATCCCGGTGTACTTCATCGGTGTCGGCGAAGGCATCGACGACCTGCAGGCGTTCTCGGCCGACGAGTTCGCCGCCGCGCTGGTCGACTGACGACGGCCGCGCCCGGGAGCGCGGCCGAGCGGGGGAGACCCATCGACATCGAGCACGCCGCCGACCCGCTGTGGGCGGGCATCCGCCGCGGCGAGCACAGGCCCGCCGACTGGTTCGGGCGGCTGGACGCTGCTCAGCGCTATGCGGTCAATCTGGCGATCCTGCGCCGACGCATCGCCGAGGGCGACGCGCAGCTCGGCTGGAAGGCCGGCCTGACCTCCGATGCGATGCGCGCGCAGTGGGGCATCCCGGAGCCCTGCTCCGGCATGCTGCTGCGCTCGGGGCACCGCGCCTCGGGCGTGCGCTTCGCCTTCGACACGCTGATCGCCCCCGGCATCGAGAACGAGCTGTGCCTGACGCTCGGCGCCACGCTGCGCGGCCCGGGTGTCACCGCAGCCGACGGCGCCGAGGTGACGGGCGGCCCGCTGAACTCGGTCGCCTCGGCGAGGTCCGCGCGAGCTTCGACTGACGCCGCGCGTGCCGCTCAGACGAGCGCGCGGCGGACCGACCAGGCGAAGAGCGGCGGCGCCGTGAGGTCGTCGGCAAAGTGCCCGAAGGGCTCGGCGCCGATCCGCGCGACGAAGGCCTTGAACGGCACGCGCAGCTGGCGCTGGACGGGCGCCACGAACAGCACGCGCGTCACGCGGTGACGCGTGTTCAGGTGGCGAAAGAGCGCGCGCGCGGCCGGGATGCCGACG
This sequence comes from Burkholderiaceae bacterium, assembly GCA_044342535.1. GTDB lineage: Bacteria > Pseudomonadota > Gammaproteobacteria > Burkholderiales > Burkholderiaceae_E > UBA4615. The sequence goes on along the minus strand of JBIIPQ010000165.1, from coordinate 5,225 downwards.
CCCAGGCCGCGAAACGCCGGACCGACCTCGTAGTGAGCGATCTCCGCGGTGGTCTCGCCGTCGTCGGCCACGTACAGCGAGCCGCCGCGGGCGCTCGCGACGGTCGAGCCCGAGACGATGATCTCGATCCGGAAGCCGCGCGCCCCGGCATACTCGGGCCCGAACGAGTGGGCGCCGATCGAGGCGCTCACGAAGTGGTCAGGATCCGCCAGGAAACGCGCTGCGACCGCCTCCGGCGTCGGCCCCGATCCGGCGGGCGGGTCCCCGTCGGACGGCTCGATCCCAGACACGGCCCCGCGGCCGATGGCGGCCATCCAGCGGCGGATCATGGCCAGGGTCGCGGGCACGGTACGACGTAAGGCTTCGAGGCGGACACGCGGAGCGGAGACATCGTGGCGGAGCGCCGTCCGGTCAAGGAGTGGACTCAGTTTAGCCAAGGCAACCGCCGGCCCCCCCCCTGCCACCCCGTCCGGGCATCGACAGCTGACCAGCGGTCGATGCGGCGCGGCCGGCGCCGCGCGGCCGCGTCCCGGCGCGCTCAGGTCGCCACGCGCACGGCGTCGGGCTGCTTCGAGGGCTGCGCGGCGTCGAAGGCAGGCAGCGCCATCAGCGCGTCGAACACCCGCATCGTGCGCGGGTACGCGTCCATCGGGCACTGGAAGCGCTGCGCGCTGAACACCTGCGGCACCAGGCAGCAGTCGGCCATCGTCACCGTGTCGCCGTGACAGAAGCGGCCGGTCCGCGGATCGGCGAGCTCGGCCTCGACGGCCGCGAAGCCCTCGGCGAGCCAGTGGCGGACCCAGGCGTCGGCCTCGGTCTGCGAGTGTCCGAGCGTCTGCTTGAGGTACTTCAGGATCCGCAGGTTGTTGACCGGGTGAATGTCGCAGGCGATCAGCATCGACAGCGAGCGCACGCGGGCGCGGCCGAGGGGGTCGGCGGGCAGCAGCTTCGGTCCAGGGCGTGTCTCGTCGAGGTACTCGATGATCGCGACCGACTGGCCGAGCGTGGCGCCGTCGTCGTCGACGAATGCGGGCACCAGCGCCTGCGGGTTGGTGGCGCGGTACGCGTCGGAACGCTGCTCGTCGGACAGCAGCCAGATCACCTCGGGCGTCCAGGCGATGCCCTTGTGGTTCAGCGCGCAGCGCACCCGGAAGGCGGCCGAACTGCGGAAGTAGGTGAAGAGCGTCGGCATGTCAGGCCTCTTCGTGTTCGCGCCACAGGTGCAGCGCCCGCTGGATCGGGCGGTCCGAGAAGCTGAAGAGCACGGTGTCCTCGCGTGCGTGCAGCCGGTGCCGGTGCCACGACGGGATCACGAAGGTGTCCTTCGGGCCCACGTCGAACGAACGGTCGTCGAGCTCGATGCGCGCCGAGCCCTCGACCACGGTGAACACGGTGCCGTCGGTGCTGCGGTACGGCGCGCCCGCGAAGCCGGCCGGCAGCCACTGCAGGAACGCGCCGATGGTGGCGATCGGCGCGCCGCCCGTGGCCGGGTTCACGTAGCGCATCTTGATGCCGTGGCAGCGGTGGCGCGGACCGTCGGCCATCCGTGCGAGCGCGGCACGCGACGTGCGGTACGGATAGCTGAAGACCGGCGTCACGCCGTTGCGCGGCGCGTAATCGACCGGCAGCATCCCCGAGCCGTAGCGCGCGGCCGCGTCGCCCTCGGGGCGCGACACCGGCTGAGCCTCGTGGCCGTGGTTCTCGCGGAACTGCGCGCCGAGCATCCGCACCACCGCGATGTCGAGCCCGTCGAGCCAGGTCACCGGCTCGTCGCCGGGGTTGCCGTGGTCGTGCCAGGTCCACATCGGCGTGATGATGAAGTCGCCCGGCGCCATCGTGACCCGCTCGCCATCGACCGCGGTGTAGGCGCCCTCGCCGTCGACGACGAAGCGCAGCGCCGACTGCGTGTGCCGGTGCGCGGGCGCGATCTCGCCGGGCAGGATGAGCTGCAGGCCGGCGTACATCGTCGACGTGGTCGTCGACTGGCCGGGCAGGCCCGGGTTCTCGAGGATCAGCACGCGCCGCTCGGCCTCGCGTGCGGTGATCAGCGAGCCCGACTCGGTGATGAACGGGTGGACGTCGGCCCAGCGCCACAGCGCGGGCACGGCGTCGGTCGCGGGCTGCGCCGGCACCAGTGCGGCCAGCACCTCCCAGAGCGGCTTGAGCGAGTGGCCGGCGATCCGGTCGTAGTAGGCCCGGCGCGCGGCCGGCTCGTCGATGCGCGCATTCATGGTCGGTCTCCGTGCGATGCCCCGTTGGCGGCGATGATACGCGCCGGCCTGCGGACGATCCGGCACGTCGCGGCTTCAGCCCGGCGGGTACACGCAGCGAAAGCCGACGTAGACCGCGAAGAACCGGGCGGGCTTCCACTGCATGCCCGACGCCTGCGTCTGCGACGCGCCGTACCACCACGAGCCGCCGGCAGTGAGCCGGTCCTCGCCGCGCGCATCGGCGAGCCATTCCCACAGGTTGCCGGCCATCTCGTGCAGGCCGTTGACGCCGGCGACGGTGGCGCCGGCCGGCGCGTGGCGCTCGAACCGGTCGCCCGGACCGGAGAGGTTCGCGCCGTCGGGCGTGTCGCCGGTCGGGTAGGGGTAGCTGCGGCCGGTGACGAAGGGCGCGGGCGGCCGCGGGCGGCGCTCGACGTAGGCAGCCTCGGCCCATTCGTCGCGACCCGGCAGGCGTCCGCCCGCCCAGGCGCAGAACTCGGTCGCCTCGAACCAGCTGACGTGCGCTGCCGGATCGTCCGGCCGCGCGGGCGCGCCCGAGGGCGCACGGAAGGTCCAGCCGGGGCGGCGCTCCCAGCCAGCGCCCCACTCGTAGCCGCCGCCCTCGCGTTCGGCGACGCTGCGGCGGCCGGTCGCCTCGAGGAAGGCGGCGAAGCGCGCGACGGTGACCTCGGTGCGGTCGATGCGCAAGGCACCGACCGTCGCGGCCTCGGATGCGCCGCGGTCGGGCGTGGCGGCGGTGGAGGCGACGGGTACCGCAACCGAGCAGGCGAGCGCGGCGCTGGCGGCGAGCCGGGCCAGGCGGGAGAAGGCACGGGGGACGGATCGATGCATGGCCGGAATCGTAACGGAACGCCGCAGGCCGGCGCAGCCCGCCCGGCGCTATGATCGGCTCGGACACGCGGGCGCGGGTCACGCACCCCGCCCCACCGGAGACACCCATGGCCCCCACCCCCCGGCATGCGCTGCTGCTGAACCTGGCGCATCTGCTCGACCACTTCTTCATGCTGATCTTCCCGACCGCGGTGCTCGCGATCTCGAAGGAGTGGGGCCTGTCGTTCTCGCAGCTGCTGCCGCTGTCGCTGCCGGCGGTGGCGATCTTCGGGCTCGGCGCGCTGCCGGCCGGCTGGCTCGCCGACCGCTGGAGCCGCCGCGGCATGATGGCGGTGTTCTTCTTCGGCATCGGCGCGGCCTCGGTGCTCGCCGGCCTGTCGCAGGGCGCCTGGCAGCTCGGCGCGGCACTCGCCCTGATCGGCGCGTTCGCAGCGATCTACCATCCGGTGGGCATCGCGATGCTGACCATCGGCAGCCCGCGACTCGGCTGGACGCTCGGGGTCAATGGCGTGTGGGGCAACCTCGGGCTGGGCGTGGCCGCGCTCGTGACCGGCCTCATCGTGCAGTTCGTCGGCTGGCGCGCCGCCTTCGTGGTGCCCGGGGTCGTCGCAATGGGACTCGGCTTCGTCTACCTGGCCGCGAGCCGCGGCGCGACCAACGCGGCCGGCTCGAAGAAGGCCGCGAGCGTCAAGGTGCCGCCCGAGGTCATGAAGCGGCTCGTGGTCGTCTTCCTCATCGCGGTGGTCTGCAACGGGCTGCTGTTCCACGCCACCACGGTGTCGATGCCCAAGCTCTTCGACGAGCGGTTGAGCGGCCTGCTCGCGGGCGACATGGGGCTGGGGGCGATCGGCGCGATCATCGCGGTCGTGTACCTGATCGCGGCGATGGCGCAGTTGCTGGTCGGCTCGCTGATCGACCGCGTGAGCCTGCGCTCGGCGCTGATCGCGGTGGTGTCGCTGCAGGCCCCGCTGTTCCTGCTCGCGACCACCGGCAGCGGCTGGGGCCTGGTGGCGGCCGCGATCGGGATCATGTTCTTCGTCTTCGGCCAGATCCCGATCAACGACGCGATGGTCGCGCGCTACACCAGCGACCGGTGGCGCGCGCGCGCCTACGGGCTGCGCTACGTCGCGAGCTTCCTGGGCCGCGCCGGGGCGGTGACGCTCGTCTCGAGCCTGCACGCGGGCGGCGGCTTCGGCACGGTGTTCGTCGCGCTGGCCGGGGTGGCACTGACCGCGCTCGCCGCGGCCGCGCTGATGCCGCGCATCGGCGAGCCCGCCACGACGCCCGCCGCAGCCTCCGGCCCCGCCTGAGCGCGGGCCGCCGCGTGCGAACGCGGCGACGGCAGGCATCGGGCCGCTCGAGCCGTGCACCGCAGGTGAAGCAAGGTTACGGAACTCCCGATGCGGTCTGCGTGCGGCCAAGGCAGGCCAGGCCGATGCCCGGCGGCCGACCCGAACGGGTAAGCTCCCGCCTCGTCCGCGCGCGCTCCGCGACGCGGCGACATGGCGCGAAGAGACCCCCCATCGATGGCCCCGGCACGGCCGCCTCCGTCCACCCGCTCGCGCGTGCTCGCGCACGCCCGGCCGCTGCTGCTGGCCGCGGTGCTGGCGGCCGCGCCGGTTCCGGGGGCGGCGCTGGGCACGCTGACGGCGCAGTCGGTGCGCAACGAGCCGCTGCGTTCGGTGGTCGTGCTGCCGCGCGCGACCGGCACCGCGCCGCCGCCCTCCGTGCGGCTCGCATCGACGACGGCCTACGAGCTGCTGGGCTTCGTGCGCGATCCGGCGCTCGCGACGGCGACGGTGCGGGTGGTGACCGAGCCCGACGGACAGCGCTTCGCACGCATCGACAGCGACACGCCGGTGGCCGCGGCCGAGCTGGTGCTGTTGCTCGAGTCCGACGGAGGCGTGCGCCGCCTGTACCGCCTGAACCTCGGCTCGTCCGAGCCGGCGGATCGGGTGGCCGTGCGCGGCAGCGAGCCGCTGGCACGCGGCGCCGCCGCCCAGAAAACGGTCGAGGGCAGCAGCGTGCCCTACTCGGCCGGTGCCAACGTGCGCGACGCCGAGCCGCTCGCCGCGTTGGCGGCCGTATCGACGGCGGCGCCCTCCACTGCGGCGCCCGCCACCGCAGCGCCCGCTCCCGCCTCTCCCGCCTCTCCCGCCGCAG
>JBIIPQ010000164.1:0-9296 GCA_044342535.1 Burkholderiaceae bacterium | reverse complement strand
GCAGGCCAGGCGGTGCCTCGACCCATGTCTCCTCCCGTTGGAGCGTCCGATTCTATCGAAGGGCCCCGCCGCGCCCCGCCGCGGGCGCGACGAATCGGATCGCCCAATCCCGACTGAACTGACGGGGCATTTCTTGCCCCGTCGGTCACGTTGCGTAGAGTTTCGTGACCGATCGGTTCTATCGTGAACTAACCGGTCACCACCTGAGGAGGCACTTCAGATGACACACGCTCGATTCCCTTCGGCGAGACTGCTCGCCCTGACCGTATTGACCGCGACCCTCGCCGCATGCGGCGGGGGCGGCGACACGCCGGCCCCCACCGCCGTCCTGGGCGCCAGCCAGACCGCGGCGCCGCCCGCCGCAGTCGCCGCGCCCGCGCCCGCTCCGGCACCCGGGCCTTCTGCCCAGTCGACGCAGACCATGCCCAAGACGACCATCGTCGGGATGGCGAGCGCGCTCCCCGGCTTCTCGAGCCTGGTCGCGGCCCTGCAGTTCGCGAGCGAAGGCGGCGACCTGGTGTCGCTCCTCTCTGCCCCGGGCACCTTCACCGTGTTCGCCCCGACCGACGAGGCCTTCGACAAGCTCGCGCGTGAGCTGACCCGCAACCCGGCTGCGACCGCCGCGGACCTGCTCGTTCCCGCGAACAAGGCGCTGGTCCGCGCGGTGCTGCAGTACCACGTGCTGGGCGCCACGGTGCGCAAGGCCGACGTGCCGCTCGGTGCCGCGATCGACCCGGTGCTGGCCGGCAACGACACCTTCCGCATCGATGCTAAAGGCGACGCGCTGGTGATCACCGACGGGCGATTCCGCACGTCGCGCATCGTCGCGACCGACGTCACCGCGACCAACGGCGTGATCCACGCGATCGACCGGGTGATCCTGCCGGCTGCCGCCGAGGCCGACCGCACGATCGTCGAGATCGCCACCGGCAACGAGAACTTCTCGACCCTCGTGGCCGCGCTGCAATTCGCCAGCAATGACGGCGACCTGGTCTCGCTGCTGTCGGGACCGGGCACGTTCACCGTCTTCGCGCCGACCAACGACGCGTTCGACGCGCTGGCCCGCGAGCTGACCAGCAATGCGAACGCGACCGGCAACGACCTGCTGGTGCCCGCGAACAAGGCGCTGGTCCGCGACGTGCTGCGCTACCACGCGCTCGTCAGCGAAGTGTTCGCTGCACAGCTGAAATCGGGCCGTGCCATCGAGCCCGCGCTCGGCTCCAACTCGTACTTCAAGGTGGAGCTGGGCGGCGCGAAGCCGGTGATCGTCGACGGCCGCGGTCGGAACACGAACATCATCGCGACCGACATCGACGCGACCAACGGCGTGGTGCATGTCCTCGACCGCGTGATCCTGCCGGCCAACGTGTCGATCGTGCAGCTCGCCGCCGGTGCGCCGCAGTTCTCGAGCCTGGTCGCGGCGCTGCAGTTCGCCAGCGTCGACGGCGATCTCGTGGCGGCGCTGTCCGGACCGGGCACGTTCACGGTGCTCGCGCCGACGAACGCCGCGTTCGATGCGCTCTCCCGCGAGCTGACCCACAACCCGCAGGCGACCGCCGCCGATCTGCTGGTGCCGGACAACCGCGCGCTGGTCCGCGCGGTGCTCGAGTACCACGTGCTCGGCATCCGCGCGCTTCGCGCCGAGGTGCCGCTCGGCAAGCCGATCGATCCGCTGCTGGCCGGCACGGCGACCTTCGTCGTGAACACACGCGCGGGCGGGCTCGTGGTCACCGATGCCCGGAACCGGGACGCCAACATCGTCGCGACGGATCTCTTCGCCAACAACGGCGTGGTCCATGCGATCGACCGGGTGATCCTGCCGCCGGCGCACTGAGCGCAGACAGGCACCGGCGTGTCCGCAGGGCGCGCCGGTGCCCGGGGCGCCCCGCCGCGCCCCGCTGGCCGAGGCTCACGGCCCCGACGGCCGCAGCGCTGCAGCATCGGCCCCATCCCCCCCCCCGCTCGTACACACCGGGCGAGCGTCCGACCCGCAACGGGTCGACCGTGCCGATCGGCAGAATGGCCTACGGCAGAGGGCGGCCTCCGCATCCCCCGGATGGCGGACGACGCTTACGGCACGATGCTGTAACCTTTGATGGCATGCGACCTGCCTGGGTCGCAGCGTCCGAGGATCCGACCCGTGAACGCCTTCCACCAGCCCTCGCGTCGTACCGAAGTCGGCGCCGCGCAGCGTCCCGCAGCGCCCTCAGCCTCGTCCTGGCGCGCGCGGCTCGCCCTCGTCGGCGCATCGGTCGTCATCGCGGCCTGCCAGTCCACGACGCCCACCCTGGGCGGCGGCCAGGGCGGTACGGTCGCGACCGGCTCCGCGGGCGGCGCCAACGCCACCGGGTCCAATCCACAGCTCGAGACCTGCACCGAGACCCTGGGCACGGTGGCGGTCGACGAGGACACGCGCGCGCCCTGGTACTACGACCTGCAGAGCCGCCGGCTCGGGCCGACCACGCCGGTGCTGCGGATGATGATCCAGCAGTCGAACTGCTTCGTGGTCGTGGAGCGCGGCGCTTCGATGAACAACGTGATGCGCGAGCGCTCGCTCGAGCGCACCGGCGAAACCCGGCCCGGCAGCAACTTCGCCCCGGGCCAGCTGGTCTCGGCCGACTACACCATCGCCCCCAGCGTGCAGTTCGCCGCCAAGGGGACGCAGGGCTTGAATCTCGGCGGCTTCGGCGCGATCGGCAGCGCGATCGGTGCGGTCGCCGGCAGCGTCAAGGCCAACGAGGCGGCGACCACGCTGCTGATGGTCGACAACCGCTCGGGCGTGCAGCTCGCCGCCGCCCAGGGCTCGGCGAAGAACTGGGACGTCGGCGGCGTGGTCGGCCTGTTCTCGGGCCTGGGTGCCGCGGGCGGGGGCTACAGCAACACGCCCGAGGGCCGCATCGTGGTGGCCGCGCTGATGGACTCGTACAACCAGCTGGTGAAGGCGGCCCGCAACTACCGCGCGCAGCAGGTCCGCGGCGGCCTGGGCACCGGCGGCACGCTGGGGGTGCAGGGCGGATCGACGCCCGCCTCGCAGCAGCTGCAGCCGGCGGCCGCGCCGACACCGCCGGCCGGCAGCCCGCCGCCGCCGCCGCGGCCGTCGACCACGACCCGCCCGCCCGCGCCGTCGACCACGCAGCCCAAGAAGCAGTGACGCCGCGGCGGCGGCGGCCTGCCGCCGCCGCCGTCCGGACCGTCCTGCGGAACGCCCCGCCTCAGCCGGCCGCGAGCTTCGCCAGCAGCGCCTGCTGAGAGACGATCGTGCGCGGGCCGCGCGGCCGCCGGCGGGTGTAGGTCCCTTCGGCATCCATCGTCCAGGCCGACGCGTTGTCGCGCAGGTGGACGGAGATGCCCTCGGACAGCACCCGCGCCTTGAGCCTGCGGTCGCGGACCGGGAAGGCCACCTCGACGCGACGGTACAGGTTGCGGCCCATCCAGTCGGCCGACGCGAGCCAGACCTCGTTGCGGCCGTCGGCATGGAAGTGGTAGATCCGGCTGTGCTCGAGGAAGCGACCGATCACCGAGCGCACGCGGATCGTCTTCGACAGGCCCGGCACGCCCGGGCGCAGCGCACACACGCCGCGCACGATCAGGTCGATCTTCACGCCGTCCTGGCTCGCCTGATAGAGCGCCTCGATCACCGTCGGATCGAGCAGCGCGTTGACCTTGGCGGCGATGTACGCACGGCGCCCGGCGCGGGCAGCCTCGGCCTCGCGGCGGATCGCCATCAGCACGTGCGCGGCCAGCGTGAACGGTGCCTGCAGCAGGCAGCGCAGCTCGACGCCCCGGCCGGTGCCGGTCAGGCGGCGGAACACTTCGTGGACATCGGCGCAGATCTCGGGGTCGGCGGTGAACATGCCGAAGTCCTCGTAGAGCCGCGCGGTGTTCGGATGGTAGTTGCCGGTGCCCAGATGCGCGTAGCGCTTGAGGACACCCTCCTCGCGGCGCAGCAGCAGCGCGAGCTTGGCGTGTGTCTTGTGACCGACGACGCCGTAGACGACGTGTGCGCCGGCCTCCTCGAGCCGCGACGCCCAGTTGATGTTGGCCTCCTCGTCGAAGCGCGCCATCAGTTCGACGACGACGGTCACCTCCTTGCCGGCGCGCGCGGCCGCGAGCAGCGACTCCATCAGCACGGAGTCGGCACCGGTGCGGTAGATGGTCTGCTTGATCGCGACGACCTGGGGGTCGACCGCGGCGCTGCGCAGGAAGTCCATCACCGGCAAGAAGGACTCGTACGGATGGTGCAGCAGCAGGTCCTGCCGGCGGATCGAGGCGAACAGGTCGCGACGGGCGACCGCGGCGGGCACGCCGGGCTCGTAGGACGGGAACTTGAGCTCGGGCCGATCGACCAGGTCGATCACCTGCTGCAGCCGCACGAGGTTCACCGGCCCTTCGACACGGAAACAGTCCTGCGTGCCGAGGTCGAACTCGGTCAGCAGCCGCTGCAGCACCGGCTCGCCCATGCCCGCCGACACCTCGAGCCGCACCTCGTCGCCGTAGTGGCGCTGCGTGAGCTCGGTGTGCAGCGCCTCGCGCAGGTCGGTGATCTCCTCCTCGTCGACGAACAGCTCGCTGTTGCGCGTCACGCGGAACTGGTTGACCGAGCGCACGTCCAGCCCCGGGAACAGGCGCCCGACGAAGCCGCCGACGATCGAGGTCAGCAGCATCAGCCCGTGCGGCACGCCCGAGACCGCCGACGGCACGCGGATCACGCGCGGCAGCGCACGCGGCGCCTGCACGATCGCGATGCCCGCACGGCGTCCGAACGCATCGGTGCCGTCGAGCTCGATGACGAAGTTCAGCGACTTGTTCAGGATCCGCGGGAACGGATGCGCCGGGTCGAGCGCGATCGGGGTCAGCAGCGGCTCGATCTCGTCGTCGAACACCTGCTCGGCCCAGGCGCGCTGCGTGTCGGTCCACGCCGAGCTGAGCAGCATCACGATGCCCTCGGCGGCCAGCGCCGGCGTCAGCGTGCGGTTGAGCAGCACGTACTGGCGCGCGACCAGGCGGCCGGCGCGCTCGGCCACCGCGCACAGCGAGTCGGCGACCGGCACGCCGTCGAGCTGCACCATCGGATCGGCGCGCACCAGCTCCTTGAGCTCGGCCACCCGCACCTCGAAGAGCTCGTCGAGGTTGTTGCTGACGATGGTCAGGTAGCGCAGCCGCTCGAGCAGCGGGATCGAGGGGTCCTCGGACAGCGCGAGGACGCGCTCGTTGAACGCGAGGATGCCGAGCTCGCGATTCAGCAGACGAAGCGCGGCCGGACGATCAAGAGGGAGCATCGGTTTTAGTATCGCCGAGGAGCATGACGGTTCGATGACACCGGGCGGCGGCATCGTCGCTCGGCGGACCGCCCGTCGCCGGACCGGTCGGCATTGGCCGGGATCCGGATGGAATTCTGCTGCAAAATGCGGGCGATGCCTTCCTCCTCCCTGCTCGCCGCGGTCGACCTCGGCTCGAACAGCTTTCGCCTGGTGATCGGCCGGATCGAGACGACGCCGGTCGGCGACCAGATCCGGCCGGTCGACCAGATCAAGGAGACCGTGCGCCTGGCCGCCGGTCTGGGGTCGGGGAACACCTTGTCGGCGGCCGCCCAGGACCGGGCGGTCGACGCCCTGCGGCGCTTCGGCGAGCGGCTGCGCACCTTTCCGCCCGAGCGGGTGCGCGCGGTCGCCACCAACACCTTCCGGGTCGCCACCGACGCACGCGCCTTCCTCGAGCAGGCCCAGCAGGCACTCGGCTTCGACATCGAGGTGATCGCCGGTCGCGAAGAGGCGCGCCTCATTTACCTGGGAGCGGCGCACACGCTGCCCGCCGACGGGCAGCGGCGCCTGGTGGTCGACATCGGCGGCGGCTCGACCGAATGCATCGTCGGCACCGACTACACCGCCGAGGAGCTCGAGTCGGTTCCTCTCGGATGCGTGGGCCTCTCGCAGCGCTTCTTCCACGGCGGCGTCGTGGACCGCAGCAGCTTCGATGCGGCACGCTGGGCCTGCCGCGACCTGCTCGCGCCGCTCGCGCAGCGCTACCGGGCGACCGGCTGGCGGCGGGCGATCGGCACCTCGGGCACGGCCAAGGCGCTGTGGCAGATCGCGCAGACCGACCTCGGCGAGCCCCGCCTGGACCGCACGGTGCTCGCGACCCTGGAGGCGCAGCTCCTGAAGGCCGGCCACCCGGACCGCATGCGGCTGACCGCCCTCAAGCCCGACCGGCGCCCGGTGCTGCCCGGGGGCCTGGTGATGATGTCGGCGGCCTTCGAGGAATTCGGCATCGAGTCGATGGACTACTGCGACGGTGCGCTGCGCGAAGGGGTGCTCTACGACCTGCTCGGGCGCTCCACGGGCGCCGACATGCGCGAGGTCACGGTGGCGCAGATGATCCGCCGGCACGGCCTCGACGAGCGGCACGGGCTGGCGGTGGCGGAGCTCGCCACCCTGCTCTACCGGGACAACGCACGCGGCCCGTCCGACGAAGTCGGCCGTACCGCGCGCCTGGTGGGCTGGGCCGCGCAGCTGCGCGAGATCGGCCTGTCGATCGGACACGCCGACTTCCACAAGCACGGTGCCTACATCCTCGCGAACTGCGACATGCCCGGCTTCTCGATCGACGAGCAGGCGCGCCTGGCGGCGCTGGTGCTCGGCCAGACCGGGGGCCTCACCAAGATGCGCTCGCGACTCGACGACCCGGACGGCTGGCTGCGCGTGCTGTGCCTGCGGCTCGCGGTCATCCTGCACCGCCGCCGGGACGGCGTGCTGCCGCCCTCGGTCCGCTTGCGCATCAAGAGCACCGGCGCGCGGCTCGAGCTCCCTGCCGACTGGACGCGCGCCCACCCCCTGACCGACCAGACGCTGCGCCAGGAGTCGGCGGAGTGGTCGAAGGCCGGGGCCTGGCCGCTGCTCTATCAGCCCGTCTGAGGGACTGCCCTCAGTCCCCGCGTTGCAGCCGCTCGTACTTCACGAGCAGCTGCTCGCGGGTCTCGGGATGGCGCGGATCGTTCGGGATGCAGTCGACCGGGCAGACCTGGCGGCACTGCGGCGCGTCGAAGTGGCCGACACATTCTGTGCACTTGCCCGGCTCGATGAGGTAGATCTCAGGACCCATCGAGATCGCGCCGTTCGGGCACTCGGGCTCGCACACGTCGCAGTTGATGCATTCATCAGTGATGAGCAGGGCCATGACGCGTACGGACGGCGGTTCACGCCCCCGGCGGGCCGCCCATCTGCTCCATCTTGCTCTTCAAGCGCGCCTCGACCGAGGGCGACACGAACTTGCCGACGTCACCGCCGAACATCGCGATCTCGCGGACCAGGGTGCCCGAGATGAACTGGTACTGGTCGGTCGGCGTCATGAAGATGGTCTCGACGTCCGGCAGCAGGTAGCGGTTCATGCCGGCCATCTGGAACTCGTACTCGAAGTCGGCGACCGCGCGCAGGCCGCGGACGATGACGCCGGCGTTCTGGGCCCGCACGAAGTCGCGCAGCAGCCCGGAGAAACCGGCCACCTCGACGTTCGGGTAGGGGGCGAGGCACTCGCGCGCGATCTCCATGCGCTCTTCCTGCGTGAAGATCGGCCCCTTGGCCCGGCTGCCGGCGACGCCGACCACGACCCGGCCGAAGATGCTGGCCGCGCGCCGGACGATGTCCTCATGGCCGCGGGTGAGCGGGTCGAACGTACCGGGATAGACGGCGATGGCCATCGTCAGGCTCCAGGGGCCGGTGGGGTCAGGAGCAGCAGATGATAGTGGACTTGCCCGGCCTTGTCGGCGCGGTGCGCAACGAGGCCCGGCACCGCCGACAGCGGGGGCGCGTCGGGCGCGAGCGGCCGGTCGGCCTCGACGTAGACCGCCGCACCCGGCGCGAGCACCGCGGCCAGACGGGGCAGTACCCGCTCGAGTTCGGCGCTGCCGAAGGGCGGATCGAGAAAGACCAGGTCGAAGCGGTCGCGGGCGTTCGACAGGTAGGTCGCGGCGTCGCCCTGCACCACCTCGACCGCCTCGGCATCGAGCCGCTCGCGGGCGGCCCGCAGCGCCGCCGCGGCGCGCGCGTCGCGTTCGACCAGCACCACCTTCCCGGCGCCGCGCGACGCGGCCTCCAGCCCCAGTGCGCCGGTGCCGGCATACAGGTCGAGGCATCGCCAGCCGTCGAGGCGCTGGCCCAGCCAGTTGAACAGCGTCTCGCGCACCCGGTCGGGCGTGGGCCGCAGGCCCGGGGCATCGACGACCACGAGCGGCGTGCGCTTCCAGTCGCCGCCGACGATCCTCACCTTCGAGGGCGGCTCTGAGCCGCGCCGCGCCGGGGCCGGCTTCGCGGAGGCCTTGGCAGCCGGTGCCGGGACAGCGGACGCCCCGCGGCGCCCGCGCTCAGGGGCGCGCGCCACCGTCGCCCACGACCACGGTGACCAGCCGGTCGGGCCGGACCTTGCGCTGGAAGGCCTCGCGGATCTGCGCGGCGCCGACCGCCTCGACGCGCTCGGTCCAGCGCTCGAGGTAGTCGAGCGGCAGCCGGTACCAGCCGATGTTCGAGAGGTTGTCGAGGATCTTGCGGTTGGTGTCGATGCGCAGCGCGAACCCGCCCACCAGATTCTGCTTGGCCGCGACGAGCTCGGCCTCGGTCGGGCCGTCGGCGACGAAGCGCGCGAGGGTCTCGCGCACCACCTTCAGCGCGTCGTCGGTCTGCTCCTTGCGCGTCTGCAGCCCGACGGTGAAGGGACCGGCCTGCGCCATCGGCGAGAAGTACGAGTAGACGCTGTAGGACAGGCCGCGCTTCTCGCGCACCTCGCTGGTCAGGCGCGAGACGAAGCCGCCGCCGCCCAGCACGTAGTTGCCGACGAACAGCGGGAAGAAGTCGGGGTCGTCGCGCGCGATCGCGGGCGCGCCGATCAGGATGTGGCTCTGGGTGGCGGGGTGCGCGATGCGGCGCTCGGCCGCCGGCGGCGACTCGACCGCGGGCATCGCCGGGGCGGGCGTGCCTTCGGGCAGCTCGCGTGTGAGGCGCTCGGCGATCGCCTCGGCCTCGGCGCGCGTGATCGCGCCGATCATCGACACCACCGCCCCGCGCGGGCCGTAGCGCGCGCGGTGGAAGGCGACGAGGTCGGCGCGGCCGATCGCGGCGAGCGACTCGGGCGTGCCGGACCGGCCGTACGGATGCGTCGGATAGATCAGGGAATCGTAGGTGCGCTGCGCGATGGTCTCCGGGCGCACCAGGGCCTCGCGCAGGCCCTGCACCGCCCGCTCGCGCTCGCGGACGACCACCGGCTCGGGGCAGGTCGGGCGCGCCAACATGCGGGCCAGCAGGTCGACC
>JBIIPQ010000535.1:0-2860 GCA_044342535.1 Burkholderiaceae bacterium | reverse complement strand
GCCGCGCCGTCGACGTCGCCGTGCAGGTGCGCGACGACGGTGGGGCCGGCATCGAGCCGGACCATGCCGAGCCGCCAGGGCAGGCGCTCGCGGAAGAACAGGTCGTTGCTGTGGTGCAGCGTGGTCTGCGCGAGCAGCACGCCGGCGCCGTCCTGCGTGCGCCACTTCAGCTTCACCGACAGGCAGCGGTGGCAGGCCTCGCGCGGCGGGTACTGCACGGCCGCGCAGTCGGTGCAGACCTGCAGCGCGAAGCGGCCCTCGGCGGCGGCCGCGGTGAGGCCGAGCGCCGCGCGGCTGCGCCCGCCGGGCGGCAGCGTCGGCACGCGGGTGGCGAGGATGGGGTTCTTGCGCTTGGGGCGCAGCAGCGGCTCGACCATCGTCGCCTCGGTCAGTATCGGTCGGCACGGCCGAGCAGCGCGGCGCCGCTCGCGAGACCGCGATCGAAGTTGATCATGCCGAAGCCGCTCACCAGCCCCACCTTCGCGTCGGGCACCTGCCGGCCGCCGGCCTCGCCGGTGAGCTGGCGCATCGACTCGACGATGCCGATGTAGCCGCCCGCGCAGCCGGCCTGGCCGGCCGAGAGCTGCCCGCCCGAGGTGTTCAGCGGGAAGCTGCCGTCCCAGGTGAAGGTGTGCTCGCGCACGAAGGCCGGGCCCTCGCCCTTGGCGCAGAAGCCCAGGTCCTCGATCTGCATCATCGTGATCACCGGGTAGTCGTCGTAGGGCTGGAAGAAGTCGACGTCGGCAGGCGTGACGCCGGCCTGCGCGTACAGGTCGTCGCGGTCCATCGCCCAGCCGCCGCGGAACTGGATGGGGTCGTCGGGAAAGCCGTTGTGGCGCTCGATGGTGCCGAGCAGGCGCACGTGCGGCAGGCCGAGCGCGCGGGCCCGCTCGGTGCGCATCACGAGGAAGGCGTCGGCGCCGGCGCAGGGCATCACGCAGTCGAAGAGGCCGAGCGGCTCGGCGATGGGGCGCGCGTTCAGGTACTCGGCGAGCTTCAGGGGCTTCTTGAAGATGGCGAGCGGGTTCTTCAGCGCGTTGTCGCGCTGCGCGACGCACAGCTTGCCGAAGTCCTCGCGCGTCGCGCCGTAGGTGCGCATGTAGTGGTCGGTCAGGAACGCGAAGCTCGCGTTCGGGCCGCCTGCGCCATAGGGGTAGACGGCGTCCCGCGCGAACATCGAGAAGTTCGACAGCGTGAGCCGGAACGAATCGACGTGGTTGGTATCGGCCGCGATGCAGGCGACCACGTCGGCGTCGCCGGCCTGCACGGCCCGCGCGGCCCGCCTGAGTCCGGCCACGCCGCTCGCGCCGCCCACCGGCAGCCAGTCGAGCCAGCGCGGCGACAGCCCGATGTGCTGCATCAGGCCGATCGCGCTGTCTGGGGCGAGGGTGAAGCTCGAGATGCAGGCCCCGTCGACCTCGGCCTTGGCCAGTCCGCTGCGCTCGAGCAGCATCGCGAGCGCACGGGCCACGAACCAGTGGCCGGCGCGGATCGAATACCGGACGTAGGGCACCGTCACCGGGGCGACGAGGGCGACGTCGTCGTAACCGAGACGGGATCGGGGCATGGGGGCGCTTGACTCGCGGATCGTTCGGGCTTCAAATCATCGTTGCATGAATATTCATCTAATGCAATCGCACCCGGGTGCGGTCGCGAGCAGGAGCGGGGCGTGGCGGAACGGTCGTTCAAGAAGGAAGTGCAGTCCCTGAGGCTGGGCGACGGCGACGAGTTCCGGGGCGAGGGCATCCTCGCCGTCACCAAGGCGCTGCTGCAGTCGGGCGTGTCGTACCTGATGGACGTGCTCACCGACGCCAACGACATCCTGCAGGAGCTCGGCGTGCGCTTCGAGCACAGCGCGTCGGAAGCCACCGCCACCGCGACCCTCGCCGCCTCGGTCAACACGCCGCTGCGCGGCGCGGTCACCTTCAAGTCCACGGTCGGCACCAACGTCGCGTCGGACGCGCTCGCCAACCTCGCCTCGGGCGGCGTCACCGGCGGCGCGATGCTGATCGTCGGCGAGGACTACGGCGAAGGCTCGTCGATCATGCAGGAGCGCTCGCACGCCTTCGCGATGAAGTCGCAGGTGTGGCTGCTCGACCCGCGGCCGAACCTGCCGAAGATCGTCGAGATGGTCGAGCAGGGCTTCGAGCTGTCCGAGGCGTCGAACACGCCGGTGATGCTCGAGCTGAGGATCCGTGCCTGCCACGTGCACGGCAGCTTCCGCACCAAGGCCAACCGCCGCGCCGACTACACGCTGAAGGACGCGATCGAGTCGCCGCGCCGCGACACCGGCCGCATCGTGCTGCCGCCGTCGAGCTACCTGCACGAGCAGGAGAAGATCACGAAGCGCTGGCCGGCCGCGGTGAAGTTCATCCGCGAGCACGGGATGAACGATTTCTTCGACGGCGATGCGAAGGACGTCGGGATCATCCTGCAGGGCGGGATGTACAACGGCGTGGTGCGCGCGCTCGAGGTGCTCGGCCTGGCCGATGCCTTCGGCAACAGCCGCATCCCGCTGTACGTGCTGAACGTGACCTATCCGCTGGTCGACGAGGAGGTGGTGTCGTTCTGCGCCGGCAAGCGCGCGGTGCTGCTGGTGGAGGAGGGCCAGCCCGACTTCATCGAGCAGGCGCTCAGCACCGTGCTGCGGCGCGCCGACGTGCAGACGCGGATCCACGGCAAGGACGTGCTGCCGATGGCCGGCGAGTACACCGGCGGCGTGCTGACCGCGGGCGTGGCGCGTTTCGTCGAGCGGGCCGCGCCCGAGCTGCTCGCTGGACGGCCGCTGCCGCGGGCGGCGCGGCCGGCGGGCGTGCCCGCGCCGGCGGCCGCCGCCTCGCCCGCCAGTACCGCGCCCGTG
>JBIIPQ010000163.1:0-9316 GCA_044342535.1 Burkholderiaceae bacterium | reverse complement strand
GGCTTCGTCACCGCGATGGCCGCGCGGCTGGCCACGGGGCCGGTGGCCGATCACGCGCAGGCCTGCGAGGCGCTGGCCGGCAACCTGTGCCGATGCACCGGCTACCGGCCGATCGTCGCTGCGCTGCGCGAGGCGTCCGACACGCTGCACCCGGGCGGGCCGGGTGGCCCGGCCGCGGGCTTGCCGGCCTGGGTGAAGGCGCTGCCCGCGCCCGAGGCGGCACCGCTCGCCTTCGCGGCGGGCGGGGTCGAGTGGGTGTCGCCGCAGAGCCCCGAGGCGGTGGACGCCCTGCTCGCCGAGACCCCCGACGCCTGGCTGCTGGCCGGTGGCACCGACATCGGCCTGTGGGTGACCAAGCAGCTGCGCGAGCCGCGCCGCTGGATCCGGCTGGGTGCGGTCGGAGCGCTGCAGGTGCGCGAGGCGACGGCGACGGGCTTCGAGATCGGCGCGGCCGTCTCGCTCGCCGACGCCTTCGCGCTGCTGCGCACCGACCATCCCGAACTCGACCGCTACTGGGCGCGCTTCGCGTCCCCGGCCATCCGCGCATCCGGCACCCTGGTCGGCAACCTCGCGAACGGCTCGCCGATCGGCGACGCCGCGCCGGTGCTGATCGCGCTCGGCGCGCGCGTCGTGCTGCGGCGCGCCGGTGACGGCGGCCCGGTGATGCGCGAGCTGCCGCTCGAGGCGCTGTACCGCGACTACCGCGTCCAGGACCGCGCGCCCGGCGAATGGATCGAGCGCGTGCGGATCCCGCGCCGCCGGCCCGGCCAGCGCGTGATCGCCTCCAAGCTGTCCAAGCGCTTCGAGCAGGACATCTCGGCGGTCAGCCTGACCCTGTCTTGCGAGGTCGTGCAGGGCACGTTCTCGGGCGTGCGGATCGCGCTCGGCGGCATGGCCGGCGTCGTGCGGCGCGCGCCGGCGGCCGAGGCGGTGCTCGAGGGGGCCGCCCCCGCCCGCGAGACCTTCGCCCGCGCCGGCGCCGCGCTCGCCGCCGACTTCTCGCCGCTCGACGACATGCGCGCGAGCCGCGCGTATCGGCTGGCCGCGGCCGCGGGCCTGCTCGAGCGGGTCTGGCACGCCTGGTACGGCGACGGTGCGGCCGGGGTCGACGATCCCGCGCTCGATGCGCTCGACGCACTCGTCCAGGGGCGCCTGTCATGAACGAGCCGATGCCCGGCTTCGCGCCGTCGGTCGCGCACGAGAGCGCGGCGCTGCATGTGAGCGGCGCGGCCCGCTACACCGACGACATCCCCGAGCCCGCGGGCACCCTGCACGGCGCGTTCGGCGTCGCCGGCCTCGCGCACGCGCGCATCGATGCGATCGACCTGTCCGCGGTCCGCGCGAGCCCGGGCGTGGTCGACGTGCTGCTCGCGGCCGACCTGCCGGCGGCCAACAACTATGGCGGCATCGTCCACGACGACCCGCTGCTCGCCGACGGCGAGACGCTGTACGACGCGCAGCCGCTGTTCCTGGTGCTCGCCACCTCCCACCGCGCCGCGCGCGTGGCGGCGCGGCGCGCCCGGATCGAGGCCGTGCCGCTGCCCGCGATCCTCACCGTCGCCGACGCGATCGCGGCGCGCTCGTGGGTGCTGCCGCCGGTGGAGGCCGCCCGGGGCGACGCGCCCGCCGCGCTCGCCGCCGCGCCGCACCGCCTCGCCGGACGCTCGGTGGTCGGCGGCCAGGACCACTTCTACCTCGAGGGCCAGGTCTCGCTCGCCGTGCCGCAGGACGACGGCGGCGTCGTCGTCCATGCATCGACCCAGCATCCGACCGAGGTCCAGCACATCGTGTCCGAGGCGCTCGGCGTGCCGGGCGCGTGGGTGCGCGTCGAATGCCGCCGGATGGGCGGCGGCTTCGGCGGCAAGGAGAGCCAGCCCGCGCTGCTGTCGGCGATGGCTGCGATCGCCGCGCGGCGCACCGGGCGCGCCGTGAAGATCCGGCTCGACCGCGACGACGACATGACGATCACCGGCAAGCGCCATCCGTTCGAGGCGGACTGGTCGGTCGGCTTCGACGCCGACGGCCGCATCCTCGCGCTCGACCTCACCCTCGCCTCCGACTGCGGCTACTCGGCCGACCTCTCCGGCCCGGTGAACGACCGCGCGGTCTGCCATGTCGACAACGCCTACTGGCTGCCGCACCTGCGGATCCGGAGCCTGCGCTGCCGCACGCACAAGGTCTCGAACACCGCGTTCCGCGGCTTCGGCGGCCCGCAGGGCATGTTCGTCATCGAGGAGGTGATCGACGCCGTCGCCCGTGCGCTGGGCCGCGACGCCCTCGAGATCCGTCACGCGAACCTGTACGGCACGACCGAGCGCAACGAGACCCACTACGGTCAGACGATCACCGACAACGTGCTGCCCGAGCTGCTCGCGCGGCTCGAGACCGTCTCCGGCTACGCCGCGCGCCGCGCCGCGGTCGATGCGGCCAACGCCGGCGGCGGCATCGTGCGCCGCGGTCTGGCGCTGGTGCCGGTGAAGTTCGGCATCTCGTTCAACGCGGTCCACCTGAACCAGGCGGGCGCGCTGCTCCACCTGTACGCCGACGGCAGCCTGCTGGTGAACCACGGCGGCACCGAGATGGGCCAGGGCCTGTTCACCAAGGTCGCGCAGGTGGTGGCCCGCGAGTTCGACATCGCCGTCGAGCGCGTTCGGGTCTCGGCGACAGACACCGCGCGCGTGCCGAACACCTCGGCGACCGCCGCGTCCTCGGGCTCGGACCTGAACGGCATGGCCGCGCGCAACGCCTGTCTCGCGCTCAAGGCGCGGCTGGCCGACTTCATCGCCGGCGAGTGGGGCGTGTCGCCCGACGCGGTGCGCTGGCACGACGGCTCGGCGCACGCGGACGCCGACGGCACGGCGCGCGCGATCGCGCTGCCCGAGCTCGCGCGGCGCGCCTACATGGCGCGCGTCTCCCTGTCCACGCAGGGGTTCTACCGCACGCCCGAGATCCACTGGGACGGTGCCGCTTTCCGCGGCCGGCCGTTCTTCTACTTCGCCTACGGCGCGGCGGTCGCCGAAGTCGCGATCGACACGCTGACCGGCGAGCACCGCACGCTCGCGGTCGACATCGTCCATGACGTCGGCACCTCGCTGAATCCCGCGATCGACATCGGCCAGATCGAGGGCGGCTTCGTGCAGGGCGCGGGCTGGCTGACCAGCGAGGAGCTGGTGTGGGATGCGCGCGGGCGGCTCGCGACCCATGCCCCGTCGACCTACAAGATCCCCACCGCGGGCGACGTGCCCGAGCGTCTGCACGTCGAGCTGCTGGCCGGTACGCCGAACCGCTCGCCCACGATCCACCGCAGCAAGGCGGTGGGCGAGCCGCCGCTGATGCTCGGGCTCGCGGTGTACCACGCGCTGCGCGACGCGGTCGCCGGGCTGGCGCGTCCGGGCGAGCGGGTCGAGCTCGTCGCGCCGGCCACGCCCGAGGCGGTGCTGCGGGCCGTGCAGCAGGCGCGTGTGCGATGATCGGCCGCCTCCGCTGACCCCGCCCATGTCCATCCCCGCGTCCCGCCTGCTCGAGATCGCCCGCGCCGATGCGCCCGCGATCTGGGTCCGCGTCGAGGCCGTGCGGGGCTCGGCGCCGCGCGAGCCGGGCGCCTCGATGCTGGTCCACGCGGGACACGAGGAAGGCACGATCGGCGGCGGCCACCTCGAGCTCGAGGCACTCGCGCAGGCGCGCCGCATGCTCGCCTCGGGCGAGCGCGTGGCAGGGGCCGACTTCGTGCTGGGCGCGGCGCTCGGTCAGTGCTGCGGCGGCGCGGTCGCGCTGTCCCTGCGCCGAATCGATGGACGCGAGGCCGCGTGGATCGAGGCGCTGCGGCCCCTGGACCGCGAGGCCGGCACGGTGTGGCTCGACACCCGGCCGGGGGCCGAGGGTGCGCCGCACACGGTCGCCTCGTGCGGGCGGCCGGCGGACGCGCCCCGAGACGCGGCCGGTGCGGCGCCGCGTCGGATCTCGCGGGTCGACGGCGCGCCCTGGAACGTCTGGGTGTTCGGTGCGGGCCATGTCGGCGAGGCGGTGGTGCGCGTGCTCGCGACACTGCCGCTGTGCGCCACCTGGGTCGATCCGCGAGAGAGCCGCTTCCCCGCCGGGCTGCCCGCGAACGTCTCGGTGCTCGAGTCCGACTCGCCGGCCCACGAGGTCGCCGCGATCCCGTCCGGCGCCGACGTGCTGGTGATGACGCACAGCCACGGGCTGGACTTCGAGCTGTGCCTCGCGCTGCTGGCACGCGAGGACCTCGGTCTGGTCGGCCTGATCGGATCCGAGACCAAGGCGGCGAGCTTCCGGGCCCGCCTGGCGCGTCGCGGTGTCAGTCCCGGTGCGCTCGCACGCCTGCAGTGCCCGATCGGCGCTGCGCCGCGCGGCACGGGCGCGCGCCACCGGCTCGACCGCCATCCGGGCGCGATCGCGGTGGCGGTCGGCTTCGACCTCTGGGAGCGCCGGCGCGCGGTCGCGCCCGCGAGCGGACCGGCCGTCCGGGCCGCTCCGGTCGAAGGAGCCGGGTGATGACCGACCGGCTCGCGCTCTCGGGCATCACCAAGCGCTATCCGTCGGTCGTCGCCAACGACGGCGTGTCGCTGCGCGTCGCGCCGGGCGAGATCCATGCGGTGCTCGGCGAGAACGGCGCGGGCAAGTCCACGCTGATGAAGGTCATCTACGGTGCGGTGCGGCCGGACGCCGGCGAGATCCGCTTCGACGGCGCGCCGGTCACGGTGCGCAACCCTCAGGAGGCGCGCAGGCTCGGCGTCAGCATGGTGTTCCAGCACTTCAGCCTGTTCGAGACGGTCACCGTCGCCGAGAACGTCTGGCTCGGACTGGACCGCTCGCTGTCGCTCGCCCAGGTCGCCGCACGGATCCGCGCGAAGGCCGGCGAGTACGGGCTCGAGCTCGACCCCGAGCGTCCGGTGCACACGCTGTCGGTCGGCGAGCGCCAGCGCGTCGAGATCGTGCGTGCGCTGCTCACCGACCCGCGGCTGCTCATCCTCGACGAGCCGACCTCGGTGCTGACGCCGCAGGCGGTCGAGCGGCTGTTCGTGACCTTGCGTCAGCTCGCGGCCACGGGCTGCTCGATCCTCTACATCAGCCACAAGCTCGACGAGATCCGCGCGCTGTGCAGCGCCTGTACCGTCATGCGCGGGGGCAAGGTGACCGGCGTGGTCGACCCGCGCCAGGAGAGCAACGCCTCGCTGTCGCGGCTGATGATCGGCGCCGAGCCGCCGCCGCTGCAGCACCGTCCGTCGCGTGCCGGTGCCGTGGCGCTCGCGGTGCGCGGGCTGTCGCTGCCCCGGCTCTCGCCCTTCGGCGTGGACCTCGCCGAGGTCTCGCTCGAGCTGCGCGCGGGCGAGGTGCTCGGCATCGCCGGAGTCTCGGGAAACGGCCAGCAGGAGCTGCTCGCGGCGCTGTCGGGCGAGGATCCGCGTGCCCCCGCCGCCGCGATCGAGCTGCTCGGCGAGCAGGCCGGTCGCGCCGCGCCGCGCCGCCGCCGCGACCTCGGCCTGCACTTCGTTCCCGAGGAACGGCTCGGACGCGGCGCCGTGCCGACGCTGTCGCTCGCGGCCAACCTGCTGCTGACCCGGCGCGAGTCGCTGCGCGCGGGCGGCTGGATCGCACGCGCGCCGCTCGCCGCGCAGGCCGGCGCGATCATCGACCGGTTCCGCGTGAAGGCGGGCGGTCCGGATTCGCTGGCCCGCAGCCTGTCGGGCGGCAACCTGCAGAAGTTCATCATGGGCCGCGAGATCGACGCCAACCCGAAGGTGCTGATCGTGGCCCAGCCCACCTGGGGCGTGGACGTCGGCGCCGCCGCCCAGATCCGCTCGGCGCTGCTGGCGCTGCGCGACGCCGGCTGCGCGGTGCTGGTGGTGTCCGAGGAGCTCGACGAACTCTTCGAGCTGTCCGACCGGCTGATGGTGATCGCCCGCGGGCGGATGTCGCCGCCGATCGCGCGCGCCGAAGCGAGCGTCGGGCAGGTCGGCGAATGGATGAGCGGGCTGTGGCCGGGCGCGGTCGCGCCCGCGACCGTCGAGGCACCGGCCGCGGAGTCCGCCCCGTGATCGCGCTCGAGGCACGCCCCGAGCCCTCGCGCGCGCTCGCATGGCTGTCGCCGCTGATCGCGCTCGCGATCACCGTCGTGGTCGCCGCGGCGCTCTTCGCCGCGCTCGGCCGCGACCCGGTGCAGGGGCTGCGGATGTTCCTCTACGAGCCGCTGAACGGCGCGCGCGGCATCAGCGAGGTCGCGCTGAAGTCCACGCCGCTGATCCTGTGCGCGCTCGGCCTCGCGGTGTGCTTCCGCTCCAACGTCTGGAACATCGGCGCGGAGGGGCAGTTCCTGCTCGGCGCGATCACCGGCGGCGGGCTCGCGCTGTTCTTCACCGCCAACCAGATCGCGATCGACCGCTGGGCCTTCTTCCCGCTGGCGATCGTCGCAGGCGCCCTGGGCGGCATGTTCTGGGCGGGCATCGTCGCCCTGCTGCGCGACCGGTTCAACGCGAGCGAGATCCTGGTCAGCCTGATGCTGGTCTATGTCGCGAACCTGTACCTGTCCTACCTGGTGTTCGGGCCCTGGAAGGATCCGAAGGGCTTCAACTTCCCGCAGACCATGAGCTTCGCGTCGGGCACCGCGCTGCCGCGCATCGTCACCGGACTGCGAGCGCACTGGGGCCTCGCCGTCGCGCTGCTCGCGGCGGCCGTCATGTGGGTGTTCATGTTCCGCACCTTCCGCGGCTACCAGCTGCAGGTCGGCGGGCTCGCCCCGGCCGCGGCGCGCTACGCCGGGTTCTCGTCGCGGCGCGCGCTGTGGACGGCGCTGCTGGTGTCCGGCGGCCTGGCCGGCGTCGCCGGCGCCTTCGAGGCGGTGGGTCCCGCCGGGCAGCTCACGCCGCACCTGTCGACCGGCTACGGATTCACCGCGATCATCGTCGCCTTCGTCGGGCGGCTGCATCCGGTGGGCTGCGTGCTCGGCAGCGTGCTGCTGTCGATGTTCCTCATCGGCGGCGAGCTCTCGCAGTCGCGGATCGGCCTGCCTTCCGCGCTCACCGGCGTGTTCCAGGGGGTGCTGCTGTTCTCGCTGCTCGCCTGCGACACGCTGATCACCTACCGGTTCAGGTGGCGCGGCGCGACGCCCGTCCGGGGGGCGGCGACGTGAACGAGATCGCGCTGCTGATCGCAGCCACCCTGTCGGCCGGCACGCCGCTGGCCATCGCCGGTCTGGGGCTGCTGATCAACGAGCGGGCGGGGGTGCTCAACCTCGGCGCCGAGGGGATGATGCTCATCGCCGCGGTCGCAGGCTTCGCGGTCGCCTTCCACACCGGCAGCGACACGCTCGCCTTCGCGGCGGGCGCCGTGGCCGGCGCGCTGGCGGCGGCGGTGTTCGGCGTGCTGGTGATCTGGATGAACACCAACCAGTACGCCACCGGCCTCGCGCTGTCGCTGTTCGGCGCGGGCTTCTCGGCCTTCGTCGGCATCGGCTACGTCGGCAAGAAGCTGGCCGAGCGCACCGCGTTCGAGCTGCCCTGGCTGGCCGACCTGCCGCTGGTGGGCGTGGCGCTGTTCCGCCAGCATCCGATGGTCTACCTGACGATCCTCGTGACCGCGTTCACCGCCTGGGTGCTCTACCGTACCCGCACCGGTCTGGTGCTGCGAGCGGTCGGCGAGTCGCCCGAATCGGCGCATGCGCTCGGCTATCCGGTGCGCCCGCTGCGGCTCGCGGCGGTGATGACCGGCGGTGCGCTGTGCGGCGTGTCCGGCGCCTACCTGTCGGTGGTCTACGCGCCGCTCTGGGTCGAGGGCATGGTGGCCGGCCGCGGCTGGATCGCGCTGGCGCTCACCACCTTCGCCACCTGGCGCCCGGCACGCGTCTTGCTCGGTGCCTACCTGTTCGGCGGGGTCACGATGCTGCAGCTGCACCTGCAGGGGCAGGGCGTGCAGTTCCCCAGCCAGTTCATGTCGATGCTGCCCTACCTGGCGACGATCGTGGTGCTCGTGCTGATCTCCCGGAATCCGACCTGGATCCGGATCAACATGCCCGCGTCGCTGGGCAAGCCGTTCCACCCGGGGCACTGAGCCCCGAGCGGTATCCTCCGCCCTTGAAGTTCGCCGTCCATCGTCATCTCAAGTCCATCCGACGAGAATCCACCAGGAGCCAGGATGAAGCACCTCGCACGTCGTTCCCTGATGAAGCACGTCGCCCTGTCGGCCGTGATCGCCGCGGCCGCCCTCGCGGGTTGCAGCAAGAAGGAAGAGCCCAAGCCCGCCGCGGCGCCGGCGCCGGTCGCCGCCCCCGCACCCGCGCCCGAGCCGCTCAAGATCGGCTTCGTCTACGTCGGCCCGGTCGGTGACGCCGGCTGGACCTTCGCGCACGACCTCGGCCGCAAGGCGATCGAGGAGAAGTTCGGCGACAAGATCAAGACCACCTTCGTCGAGAAGGTGCCGGAAGGCCCCGACGCCGAGCGCGTGATCCGCGATCTGGTGGCACAGGGCAACAAGATCATCTTCGCGACCAGCTTCGGCTACATGGACGCGATGGAGAAGGTCGCCAAGGACCACCCGGACGTCAAGTTCGAGCACGCCACCGGCTACAAGACCGCCGAGAACTTCCGCGTGTACGAGGCCAGGTTCTACGAGGACGCGTACATGGCGGGCGTCGTCGCCGGCCGCATGACCAAGACCAACGTGCTCGGCTTCGTCGGTTCGTTCCCGATTCCCGAGGTGCTGCGCAACATCAACGCGTACACGCTGGGCGCGCAGAGCGTGAACCCGAAGGTCACCACCAAGGTGGTGTGGGTCAACACCTGGTTCGATCCGCCGAAGGAGAGCGAGGCCGCGCAGTCGCTGATCAACGCGAAGGCCGACGTGCTGCTGCAAAACACCGACTCGACCGCGGTGCTGCAGACCGCCGAGAAGAACGGCAAGTACGCGTTCGGCTGGGACAGCGACATGAGCGCCTTCGCGCCGAAGGCCCACCTCGCCTCGTGCGTGGTGCTGTGGGCGCCGTACTACGAGAAGACGGTCAACGACGTGCTGAACAAGACGTGGAAGACCGAAGTCACCAAGTGGGGCACCAAGGAAGGCATCAACGACTTCGCCAAGGTCGCCGACTTCGTGCCGGCCGAGGTCAAGGCCGAGGTCGAGAAGATCAAGGCGGGCCTGAAGGACGGCTCGTTCGCGGTCTTCAAGGGCCCGATCGTCGACAACACCGGCAAGGAGCAGCTGGCCCGCGACGTGGTCGGCGACGACGCGTGGAAGGGCGGCATCAACTTCTTCGTGAAGGGTGTCGAGGGCAAGATCCCCAGCGGCAAGTAAGGCGCGATGATCG
>JBIIPQ010000534.1:0-2866 GCA_044342535.1 Burkholderiaceae bacterium | reverse complement strand
TGCACTACGGCCGCGCCGGGACCGGCGAGCCGCTGCGCGCCGGCATGATCTTCACGATCGAGCCGATGGTGAACGCGGGGCGCCGCGAGGTCCGCGAGCTCGCCGACGGCTGGACCATCGTGACCAAAGACCACAGCCTTTCGGCGCAGTGGGAGCATACCGTGCTGGTCACCGAGACCGGCCACGAAGTGCTGACCACCTCGGCCGGCGCCCCCGCGCGCCCCGTGTTCCAGCCGGTGGCGGCCTGAGCCGCCCGCCTCGCGCCGCGATGCAGCGGGTCGACCCGCCGGCGGCTACGCCTGCCGACGTCCCGGCGATGCGGGCCGCGCTGCGCGCCCGCCGCGCCGAGCTGATCGACGCGTTCCGGGAGCGCGGCGACGTGCGGCGGCTG
This sequence comes from Burkholderiaceae bacterium, assembly GCA_044342535.1. Classification (GTDB taxonomy): domain Bacteria; phylum Pseudomonadota; class Gammaproteobacteria; order Burkholderiales; family Burkholderiaceae_E; genus UBA4615. The sequence continues at coordinate 2,475 of JBIIPQ010000534.1, read as the reverse complement.
CTGCGCGGCATCGTCCGACTCACCGACGGCGTGCTGCTCGAGCTCTGGCGCGACGCCGGTCTGCTGCCGGACTGCGCGCTGGTCGCGGTCGGCGGCTACGGACGCGGCGAGCTGATGCCGCACTCCGACGTCGACCTGCTGCTGCTCGTGCCGGCCGCCGAGGATCCGACCCGGGCCGCGCGGCTCGAGCGCTTCATCGGCGCCTGCTGGGACGTCGGCCTGGAGATCGGGCACAGCGTGCGAACCGTCGAGCAGTGCCTGGTCGAGTCGGCCGGCGACATCACCGTCCAGACCAGCCTGCTCGAGCGTCGCTGGCTGACCGGCCGACGCGGCCTGTATACCCGGCTCGGCGAGTTCCTCGACGAGGCGCTCGACGGCCGGGCGTTCTTCCACGCCAAGCTCTTCGAGCTGCGCCAGCGCCACGTGAAGTTCGAGGACACCCCTTACAGCCTGGAGCCGAACGTCAAGGAAAGCCCGGGCGGGCTGCGCGACCTGCAGTCGATCCTGTGGATCGCTCGGGCGGCGCGCCTGGGCACCGGCTGGCGACAGCTCGCCGCGCGCGGGCTCGCGACCCGGGCCGAGGCGGTGCTGCTGGCCGGCCAGGAACGCAAGCTGAAGGTCATCCGCGCCTGGCTGCACGTCGTGGCGGGTCGCCGCGAGGACCGGCTGGTGTTCGACCTGCAGGCTCAGGTGGCGCGTGCGTTGGGCTTCGGCACCGAGGACGCCCGCCTGGCCAGCGAGCAGCTGATGCAGCGCTACTACCGGACAGCAAAGTCGGTGACGCAGCTGTCGACGCTGCTGATCCAGAACCTGGAGGCCGAGCTCTTCCCCGAGAACGCGGGCCAGCCCGAGCCGATCGACACTGAGTTCCGCAACGTCCGCGGCCTGCTCGAGGCGGTCGATACCGACGTGTTCGACCGAGACCCGAAGGCGATCCTGCGGGCCTTCCTCACGATGGAGCGCCATCCCGAGCTTGGCGGCATCGGGGCGCCCACGCTCAGGGCGATCTGGCGCGCCCGGGCGCGCATCGACGGCGCGTTCCGCCGCGATCCGGCCAACCGGGCGGCCTTCCTGGCGCTGCTGCAGTCGCCGCGCGGCGTCACCCGGGCGCTGCGACGGATGAACCAGTGGTCGGTGCTCGGGCGGTACCTGCCCGCGTTCCGCAGGATCGTCGGGCGCATGCAGCACGACCTGTTCCACGTCTACACCGTGGACCAGCACATCCTGATGGTCGTGCGCAACCTGCGCCGCTTCTCGATGGCCGAGCATGCGCACGAGTACCCGTTCTGCAGCCAGCTCGCGGCGGATTTCGACCGGGTCTGGCTGCTGTACGTCGCCGCCCTCTTCCACGACATCGCTAAGGGCCGGGGCGGCGACCACTCGACGCTCGGAAAGCAGGACGCGCGGCGGTTCTGTCGCGAGCATGGGCTGAGCGACGAGGATCGAGAGCTGGTCACGTTCCTCGTCGAGCACCACCTGACGATGTCCTCGGTGGCGCAGAAGCAGGACCTGAGCGATCCGGAGGTGGTGGCGCGCTTCGCGCGCCTGGTGGGTACGGAACGGCGGCTGACCGCGCTCTACCTGCTGACGGTCGCCGACATCCGTGGCACCAGCCCCAAGGTCTGGAACGCCTGGAAGGGCAAGCTGCTCGAGGATCTGTTCCGCGCGACCAAGCGGGTGCTGGGCGGCGAGGCGTCGAGCCCCGATGCGCGCTTCGACGCGCGCCGGGCCGAGTCGGTGCGGTTGCTGAACCTGCACGGGCTCGCGCCCGAGGCCTACAGCGCGTTCTGGAAGCAGCTCGACATCGGCTACTTCCTGCGCAACGACGCGCAGGACATCGCCTGGCAGTCCCGCGTGCTGCACCGGCATCCGGACACCGACACGCCCATCGTGCGGACCCGCCTCGCGTCGATCGGCGAAGGGTTCCAGGTCGTCGTGTACCTGCCCGACCAGCCCGACCTGTTCGCGCGGATCTGCGGCTACTTCGACAGCAAGAACCTCTCGGTGCTCGACGCGCGCATCCACACCACGCGCAACGGGCGCGCGCTCGACAGCTTCTTGGTGGTGGATCCGAACCATGCGGCGCAGTACCGCGACATCTTGTCGCTGGTCGAGGTCGAGCTCGCCGACCGGCTCTCGCAGCGCCGCCCGCTCGAGGCGCCGGTGCGCGGGCGTGCATCGCGCCGCTCGCGCTACTTCCCGATCGCCCCGAAGGTCGACCTGCGGCCGGACGAGCGCGGCAACCGCTTCCTGCTGTCGGTGGTGGCGAGCGATCGCACCGGCCTGCTGTACGGCATCGCGCGCACGCTCGCCCGGCACGGGATCAATCTGCAGGCCGCGCGCATCATGACCCTCGGCGAGCGTGCCGAGGACGTGTTCCTGATCGACGGCCCGGCGCTCGCGAACGCGCGCCAGCAGATCCAGCTCGAGAGCGAGCTGCTGGACGCGATGCAGGGCTGATCAGTCGTCCTGGAC
>JBIIPQ010000533.1:0-2868 GCA_044342535.1 Burkholderiaceae bacterium | reverse complement strand
GCCGCGGATGTCGCAGCTGGTGTTCAAGCCCGCCGATCCGGTGCTGCGCGAAGAGCCGGTCTTCGGTCAGGACCTCGATGCGGTGGGCGCGCGCTCGCTCGCCGCGCGGATCCGCCGTCACCCCGAGGCCTGGATCGCGCAGGAGCTGGTGCGGCTGTCGCAGGCGCCGGTCTACGACCGCACGCGCCCCGGGCACCTCGGGGCGCGCGCCGTCGGACTGCGCGTGTTCGCGGTCGCCTCGCGCGGCGGCTGGACGGTGATGCCGGGCGGCCTCGCGCGGGTCGCGGGCTCGCACGACGCGCGGGTCATCTCGATGCAGCGCGGCGGCGCCTCCAAGGACACCTGGGTGCTCGCCAGCGCGCCGGCCGAGGGCGCGCTCACGCTGCTGCGCTCCACCGTCGGTGCCGACGAGCTGGTGCGCAGCGGCTCGTCGACGCTGTCCTCGCGCGCCGCCGAGAACCTCTTCTGGCTCGGGCGCTATTCCGAGCGGGCCGAGGACTCGGCACGGCTGCTGCGCGTCGCGCTGCCGCGCTTCTCGGTCGACGACGACGTCGACCGCGCCGCGCAGGCCCCGCTGCTGGCGCTGGGCCGCGCGCTCGGTGTCGTCGACGACGAGGACGAGACCGAGACCGCGCTGCTCGATTCGCTCTACGAGGCCGAGCGCATGGGTGGCCTGCGCACGACGCTGCTGCAGGTGCAGCGCGTCGCCTTTGGCCTGCGCGACCGGCTCTCGGTCGACCACTGGCGGACCATCAACCGGCTGCTGCAGGACCCGGCCTTCGATGCGTTCCGCGAGCTGCCGCAGGCGATGGGCCTGCTCGACCGCATCGTCGACGGGCTGGTCACGCAGTCGGGGTTCGCGCTCGACGGCATGACCCGCGATACCGGCTGGCGCTTCATGTCGATCGGCCGGCGCATCGAGCGGCTGCGTGCGATCTGCGCGGCCGTCGCCTGCGCCGCCCGCGAGGGCCGCTCGGCCGGACTCGACTGGCTGCTCGAGTTCTGCGACTCGTCGATCACCTACCGCTCGCGCTACATGGGCCAGCCCGAGTGGCTGCCCGCGCTCGACCTGGTGATCCGCGACGAGACCAATCCGCGCTCCGTCGCATTCCAGCTGCGCGGCCTGGCCGACGTGCTGGCCCGCGTGGACCACGCGCTGGCCGGTGCCGGCGCCGACCTCGCGCCCGCCGTGCTCGCGAACCTCGGGCCGCTCGAGGATGCGACCGCGCTGGTGCCCGACGCGGTCCTCGCGGCGCGGCTCGATGCGATCGCCGACGGCGCGGCCGCGCTCTCCGATCGCCTGTCGCTGCGCTTCTTCGCGCATGCCGACGAGCGCGGCCGCGCCACGCTCGCGGCCTGAGCCCATGGGTGCGTCGCGCGTCGTGCACGTCGTGCACGAGACCGAGTACCGCTACGAGGCGCCGGTCTCGCAGTCGTGGCAGCTCGCCCATCTCGCGCCGCGCGCCTGCGCGAGGCAGCACGTGCTCGAGCACCGCCTCGCGGTGACGCCGCGCCCCGACTGGATCGACGCGCGCACCGATGTGTTCGGCAACGCGGTCTCCGCCTTCGCGATCCACGCCGCGCACGAGCGGCTCGACGTCGTCGCCGAGTCGCGCATCGAGATCGCGCCGCCCGCGCACGACACCGAGGCCGCGCTGCGGCCCTTCGACCCCGCCGCCGCGCGCCGCACCAGCGGCCGCGAGGCGCTCGAGCTCGCATCCTTCTTCGGCCCGAGCCCGCTGGTGCCGCGCTCGCGGCGGGCGGTGCACTACGCGGCGCGCAGCTTCCGACCGGGCGTGCCCTTCATCGTCGCCCTCGACGAACTGGCGCACCGCATCCACCGCGACTTCGAGTTCGACGCCGAGGCCACCACCGTGACCACGCCGCTCGAGGAGGTGTTCGCCGAGCGGCGCGGGGTGTGCCAGGACTTCGCGCAGCTGATGATCGCGTGCCTGCGCGGCGTGGGCGTGCCGGCCCGCTACGTGTCCGGCTACATCCTCACCCGCCCGCCGCCCGGCAAGCCGCGGCTGGTCGGCGCCGACGCCTCGCACGCCTGGGTCTCCGCCTGGTGCCCGGGGCAGGGCTGGATCGACGTCGATCCGACCAACGACCGGCGCGTCGACCAGGACTTCGTGACGCTCGGCTGGGGCCGGGACTTCTCCGACGTGACGCCGCTGCGCGGCGTGATCCTCGGCGGCGGCGCGCAGGCGCTCGAGGCTCGCGTGACGGTCACGCTCGAGTAGGCGGGGGCGCTCGCTCCTCAGAAGCCGTGAAGACACCGTAGCGAGCAGGCCCGAGCCGGTGTCGAGGAGCGCAGCCGTACGTGATGGTGAGGCCGGGGTTTCACGGCGCGTGCGCCGTGCCGGCCGAACGACTCGCGCCTGCAGGCGCGAGGCTCTTCGGCGAGCACCGCAGGCGCCGGCTCGGGACGCGCAGTAGGTGTATTAACGGCTTCTCAGTCGCGCAGCCTGAAGCGCTGCAGCTTGCCGGTCTCCGTGCGCGGCAGCGCGTCCCGGAACTCGATCGCACGCGGGTACTTGTACGGCGCGATCGTCGCCTTCACGTGGTCCTGCAGCGCCCGCGCCATCGCCGCGTCGCCGATGTGTCCGGGCGCCAGCACGACGAAGGCCTTCACCACCGTGCCGCGATCGTCGTCGGGCACGCCGATCACGCCCGCCTCGGCGACCGCCTCGTGGGTGAGCAGCGCCGCCTCGACCTCCGGGCCCGCGATGTTGTAGCCGGCCGAGACGATCATGTCGTCCGAGCGCGCGTGGTACGCGAAGTAGCCGTCGGCATCCATCGAGAAGGTGTCGCCGGTCAGGTTCCAGCCGTCGCGCACGTACTGGGCCTGGCGCGTGTCGGCCAGAT
>JBIIPQ010000531.1:0-2876 GCA_044342535.1 Burkholderiaceae bacterium | reverse complement strand
GTCGACTCGGACCGAATTGGGCGTTGTTCCCCGAACTTATCCCCGGTTTCGCAACGGCCGAGTTGCCGGACAGTGGCTATCGCGCGCCGGTGACGGCTCCGAACCCCTGCTGCAACGGACCCCCCCCATGACCAAGCTCTTCCTCTCGTTCTGCGTCGCGGTCGCGGCGCTGCTCTCCACGCCCCTGGCCCACGCCAACGACTTCGCCGACCTGCGGGTGAAGGCGACGGCCGCACGCGAGTCCCTGGTGACCATGCTCACCAACAAGGACAAGCGCGGTCCCGACCAGCAGAAGATCGTCAAGGACACCGCCGACGTGGTCTCCGCCTCGCTCACGAAGCTCAAGGCGCCCGCCGGCAAGGACGCGCAGCTCAAGGAGCTGTCCGCAACCTGGGGCGCCTTCAAGAAGACGCGCGAGGACGAACTCGTGCCGGCGATCCTCGCGGGCCGCGAAGACGAGGCGCGCAAGCTGGCCGGCGGCATCCAGAAGGAGCGCTATACGCGCGTGCAGGAACTGATCGGCGAACTCGGTGGCTGATCCTCGATGAATGCGATCCCCTTCTCGATCGGACTGCGGGTCACGCTCGCGTTCGGCGCGGTATTGACGACCATCGGCCTGCTGGTGGGTGCGGTGCTCTGGCAGCTGTCGGCCACGGTCGCAAGTTCGGAGCGCACGAGCGCGAGCGTGCAGACGATCGCGGGCACCGCGACGCTCAACACGCTCGCCAAGGACAACGCGATTGCCAGCATGGTGATCCTGCTGTCGCCGAGCGAGAAGCAGCAGGCCAAGCTCGCAGGCGAGATCGCCGGGCGCGACGAGCGGATGGTGCGTGAGCTCGAGGCGATCGCCGGCCGGCTCTCGGGCTCGCCCGAGGATGCCGAGATGCTCGAGGCGGTCCGCAAGCGTCATGCGACGCAGCGGGCCGGTGTGCAACGCATCGTGCAGCTCGTGCAGTCGGGCAAGCAGGCCGAGGCGGCCTTCTCGGCCGACGAGGAGATGATCCCGATGATGGCGCCCTTCCTCGACGCGATCGCGAAGCTCGATGCGCGCCAGTTCGAGGTGCTGCGCCAGTCCGAGTCCGAAGGGCACGGGCTGCTGGTGTCGATGCAGCGCACCGCGATCGTCGCGGGGCTGGCCGCCGCGCTGCTGGCCGCGGCCGCCGGCATGTGGCTGGTGCGCAGCGTGACCCGGCCGCTGCGTCATGCGGTGTCGGTCGCCGAACGGGTTGCCGGTGGCGACCTGACGGTGCAGTCGAACGCGGTCGGCCGCGACGAGGTGTCGCAGCTGCTGGGTGCGCTCGACCGGATGACCGCCTCGCTCTCCTCGATCGTGAAGCAGGTGCGCGAGGACTCGCAGACCATCGCGGTCCGCTCGCGCGAGATCGCCGAGGGCACCGTGGAGCTGTCTCAGCGCACCGAGCAGGCCGCGGGCCACCTGCAGACCACGGCGTCGTCGATGGACGAGTTGACCGCCGCGGTGCGTCAGACCTCGGAGAATGCGCAGCTCGCCACGCAGTTGGCCGGCGATACCCAGGTCTCGGTGACCGAGGGCGGGCGGCTGATGGAGCGGGCGGTGGCGACGATGGACGAGATCTCGGCCAGCTCGCGGCGGATCGCCGAGATCACCGGCGTCATCGACGGCATTGCGTTCCAGACCAACATCCTGGCGCTGAACGCCGCGGTCGAGGCAGCGCGCGCCGGCGAGCAGGGGCGCGGCTTCGCGGTTGTCGCGAGCGAGGTGCGCAGCCTCGCGCAGCGCTCGGCCACCGCGGCTCGCGAGGTCAGGCAGCTGATCGATGCGAGTGCGGCGAGAATCGAAGTGGGCGCGGGCCTGGTGAAGGAGGCTGGCGGCCGCGTCGGGCAGACCGTCGAGCAGGTCGGCCGCATGTCGGGGCTGATCGGCGAGGTGGCCGGCGCCGCACATGAGCAGACGGGCGGCATCGACGCGGTTCATCGTGCGGTCGCGCAGCTCGAAGAGGTCACGCAGCGCAACGCGGCGATGGCCGAGGAATCGACGGCCGGCGCCGAGGCGCTCAGCGAGCGGGCGCGCGCGCTGGTCGAGACGGTCGGCGCGTTCCGGGTCGACGGCAGGTCCGTGCACGGCTGAGCCCGCTCCGCCCCTGTGGGCGATGGGTGACGGCACCCGTTCGAACGCCTACGATGGCGTGAGCGGGTCGCCGTCCCGCATCCATGAGGAGACCGCCATGCTCAGGCTGCTGATCGCCGTCGACGGATCGGAACATGCACGCAATGCGATCGATACCGCCGCGCGGCTCGGCCGTGAGGGCGAGGTCGAGGCCGTGCTGCTGCACGTGCGCGAGGAGCGCGCCTACCACGGCGATCTGATGCCGCGCGAATACGAGCGCATCGACGAACAGGCGCGCCAGCACCAGGCGCAGGTGCTCGAGGGCGCGCTCGCACATGCGCGCCGGGCGGGACTCGCCAGCGTGGAGACGCAGGGCGAGGCGGGCACGCCCGAGGTCGACATCCCACGCGTGGCCGGGGAACGCCGCGCCGACATGATCGTCATGGGCACGCGCGGACTGGGCGCGGTCAGCGCGCTGCTGCTCGGCTCGACCGCGCAGCGCGTGGTGCACAACGCGAACGTGCCGGTGCTGCTGGTGAAGTGAGCGGCCGGGCCGGGCGCCTGGGCGTCCGGCTCGACGCGGGCGTGGCGGCCCGCCTGTGCGGCCGTGCCGCCGCCCGGTCGTGCCGCCGCCCGCTCTCGCGTCTGCGCGACGGCCCGCCGCCGGGCTCAGGCCGCGGCGACGCCCCGCTTCGCGAGCACGGCGACGAGGTGGGCGCGGTAGTCCGCCGTTGCGTGCAGGTCGGTGTTCAGCGACGCCGCGTCGACCTTCAGGCCGTCGAGCGCCGAC
>JBIIPQ010000532.1:0-2876 GCA_044342535.1 Burkholderiaceae bacterium | reverse complement strand
GCGCTGTACCTCGGCAACATGGACGCCAAGCGCGACTGGGGCCACGCCAAGGACTACGTCGAGATGCAGTGGCTGATGCTGCAGCAGCAGCAGGCAGAGGACTTCGTGATCGCCACCGGCGTGCAGTTCTCGGTGCGCGAGTTCGTGACGCTGGCCGCGCAGGAGCTCGACATCGACGTACGCTGGCAGGGTCAGGGCGAGAACGAGAAGGGCCTCGATTCGCGCGGCCGCGTGATCATCGCGGTCGATCCGCGCTACTACCGGCCGACCGAAGTCGAGACGCTGCTGGGCGACGCGACCAAGGCGCACACCAAGCTCGGCTGGAAGCCGCGCACCACCTTCGCCGAGCTGGTATCGGAAATGGTCCGCGAGGACCTGAAGTCGGCCGAGCGCGACGAGCTGGTCAAGAAGCACGGCTTCGCGGCCTACGACTACCACGAGTGATCCGGCGCGCCTCATGATGAAGACCGACGCACGCATCTTTGTCGCCGGGCACAGGGGGCTGGTCGGTTCGGCCCTGGTCCGGGCGCTTCAGTCGCAGGGCTACTCGAACCTGCTGCTGCGCAGCTCGAAGGAGGTCGACCTGCGCGACGCCGCGGCGGTCGAGCGCTTCTTCGCCGACACGAAGCCGGAGTACGTGTTCCTCGCTGCCGCGAAGGTCGGCGGGATCATCGCGAACTACAAGTACCCGGTCGAGTTCCTGGCGGACAACCTCGCGATCCAGAACAACGTGATCGCCGCCTCTCACCGACACGGCGTGACGCGGCTGCTCTTCCTCGGCTCGTCGTGCATCTATCCGAAGCTGGCGCCGCAGCCGCTGCAGGAGACCTCGCTGCTGACTGGCCCGCTCGAGCCGAGCAACCGACCGTACGCACTCGCCAAGATCGCCGGCATCGAGCTGATCTGGAGCTACAACCGGCAGTACGGCACGCAGTACACCGCCGCGATGCCAACCAATCTCTACGGTCCGGGCGACAACTACCACCCCGAGAACTCGCACGTGATCCCGGGGCTGCTGCGCAAGTTCCATGAGGCGAAGCAGTCAGGGGCGGATACCGTCACCGTCTGGGGCACCGGTACGCCGCGGCGCGAGTTCCTCTACAGCGACGACATGGCGCGCGCCTGCGTGCACATCATGAAGCTCGACGAGGCGACCTTCGGCGGCCTGCTCGGCGCCGACGAAATGGCCGTCGGCCGCTTCGACCCGCCGCTGGTCAACGTCGGCGTGGGCAAGGATGTGACGATCACCGAGCTCGCCTCGATGGTCGCCGACGCCGTCGGCTGGACCGGCACGATCCGCTACGATGCCAGCAAGCCCGACGGGACGCCGCGCAAGCTGATGGACGTGAGCCGGCTGCACTCTCTTGGCTGGCGTGCGAGCACCGGCCTTGCCGACGGCCTGAGGAGCGCCTACGCCGAGTTCGTCGAGACGCTGAAGGCCTGATAGCCGGCGGCTACCCGCGCCGCCGCGCGGCGCGCCACGCCAGCCCGAGGGCCGCCAGCAACGCGGCCGCCGACATCGCGAACCACTGGAACGCATAGGCTCGGTGCTTGTCCGCGCCGCTGCCGGGCTCGACCCAGTCGCGGGCCAGTCCGTCGGATAGCGCCGAAGTCTGCCGCACGATGCCTTGCGCGACCGGCAGCCCCGACCAGCGGCGGTAGGCCTCGGAATCGTAGTGTTGCCACAGCCGTTCGGTGGGCGCGGCGTCGGGCTGCGCCGCGAGCACCATCGGCTGCGCGAGCGAGGCCTGCGCGAAGCCCTCGACACGGACTTCGTCGGCCTGCACAGGCAGCATCGGCAGCCGCGTGCGCTCGATCGGGTCGCGCGCCACCCAGCCGCGCAGCACCATCACCCATGCGCCGCCCTCGAGCCGCAGGGGCGTGAGCACGTGGAAGCCGGCCACGCCGTTGCGCGTGCGGTTGTCGAGAAAGACAGTCTTCGAGTCATCGAAGCGCCCCACCAGCAGTACGAGACGCCCGTCCAGGGAGGCCAGAGCCGGGTCCGCCGCAGGCGGTACGATCGCGGCGCCGCTGCGCGCAGCATCGCGCTGCGCCTGCAGCGCATCCTTCTCGGCACCGCGTCGCACCTGCCACTGCCCGAGCGAGGCCGTGAGCGCGACAACGATCGCCAGCGCGAGCACTGGAATCCAGCGCATCATCGTGCCGCCCTGACCGAGCCCGGTCGCACCGGCCCCCGTGCGACAATCGGGCCCGTGAAGATCGTCATCGCCATCGCATTCCTGCTGATCATCGGCAGCCTGGGCTCGGCCCTGTTCTTCATGATGCGCGACAAGGGCAAGACCCGGAACACGGCGCGGGCGCTGGGCTTCCGGGTCGGGTTCTCGATCCTGCTGTTCCTGTTCATCCTCTTCTCGCACCAGATGGGCTGGATCCAGGCGAGCGGCGTGCCCATCGGGCCGCGCTGATCCGTCGATCGGACCGGGCCACGCCCGCTCCCGCTCCCTCCAGGAACACGAAGGGCCGCACGCGGCGGCCCTTCCCTGCTTGCTGCGGCGCCTGCGGGCCTCGCGGCCCGCGGCGGATCACGTCACAGCCAATAGACGATCACGTACAGCCCCAGCCAGACCACGTCGACGAAGTGCCAGTACCAGGCGGCACCCTCGAACGCGAAGTGGTTCTCTGGCGTGAAGTGCCCCTTCAGCACGCGGATCAGCACGACGAACAGCATGATCGCGCCGATCGTCACGTGGAACCCGTGGAAGCCGGTGAGCATGAAGAAGGTCGAGCCGAAGATGCCGGACGTCAGCTTCAGGTTCAGGTCCTTGTACGCATGCATGTACTCGAAGACCTGGAAACCCATGAAGACCACGCCGAGCAGCACCGTGGCCGCCAGCCAGAAGGCGGTCGCTCCGCGC
>JBIIPQ010000162.1:0-9377 GCA_044342535.1 Burkholderiaceae bacterium | reverse complement strand
CGGCGTCGGCCTGCGTGACCTCCTCGGTGCGGTCGATGATGGCGTGTCGGCGGATACCCGGCACGTAGGCCTCGGGCCACTTTCGGATGCCGGGGATCGAGGAGCCGTCGGTGGGCTGCGCGCCGACGATCACCACGTCCTTCGAGCATTCCTTGAGGTAGCGCGAGACGCCGGTGATCGTGCCGGTGGTGCCCATCGCCGACACGAAGTGGGTGACCTGGCCGGCGGTGTCCTGCCAGATCTCGGGGCCGGTGGTGTCGTAGTGCGCCGCCCAGTTGTCGTCGTTGGCGAACTGGTCGAGCACCCGGCCGTGGCCCTCGGCCTGCATCCGCATCGCCAGGTCACGTGCGCCCTCCATCCCCTCGGCCTTGGTCACCAGGATCAGCTCGGCCCCGTAGGCCTTCATCGACACCCGCCGCTCGACCGACAGATTGTCCGGCATGATCAGCACCATCCGGTAGCCGCGGATCGCGGCGGCCATCGCCAGCGCGATGCCGGTGTTGCCCGAGGTGGCCTCGATCAGCGTGTCGCCGGGCCGGATCTCGCCACGGGCCTCGGCCCGCACGATCATCGCGAGGGCCGGCCGGTCCTTGACCGAGCCGGCCGGGTTGTTACCCTCGAGCTTGCCGAGGATCACGTTGCCGCGGGCGGCCTGGGCCGCGCCGGGAATGCGCTGCAGCCGGACCAGCGGCGTGCGGCCGATGGTGGCGTCGACGGTGAGGTAGTCGGGTCGGGCTGGGGTCATGGCGATGGGCTCTGCGGGCAGTGGGCGCGGCGGACGCGGCTCAGCGGGTGGCGAGCGCGACGGTCCGCGCGACGCGGGCCGGCGCCTCGAAGGTCGCCGCCGGCGGCAGCCCGGCCGCGCCCGGCTCGGCGAGCTGGGTCACGCCGGGCAGCTCGGAGCACAGGATCGCATCGCGGACCGCCTCGACGGCGGCGATCCGGGTGAAGCTTCGCCGCCAGGCGAGCACCACGCGGCGCGCGGGCGCCGGCTGCTCGAACGGCAGGTAGGCGAGCAGGCCATCGTCGCGCCGGCGGCCCGCGAGCACCTCGGGTGGCTGGGCCAGCCAGGGCAGCACGGTGATGCCGATGCCCGAGGCCACCATGTGGCGGATGGTCTCGAGCGACGAGCCCTCGAAGGTCTTCTGGATGCCGGCGCTGGCCTGCGAGTAGCGCGACAGATCGGGGCAGACCTCGAGCACCCGGTCCCGGAAGCAGTGACCGTTGCCGAGCAGCAGCATCGTCTGGCGCTTGAGCTCGCTCGCGGAGACGGACGCCCGCTGGGCCCAGGGATGCGCGCGCGGCACGGCGACGACGAGGGGCTCCTGGTAGAGCGGGCAGGTCACGAAGCCCTGGTCCGGGAAGGGCTCGGAGAGGATCGCCACGTCGACGTCGCCCTGGCGCAGCAGCTCGAGCAGCCGGACGGTGTAGTCCTCCTGCAGCAGCAGCGGCATCTGCGGTGCATCCTCGATCATGCGTCGCATCATCAGCGGCAGCAGGTACGGGCCGATCGTGCAGATCACGCCGACGCGCAGCGCACCGGCGAGCGGATCGCGGCCCTTCGCGGCGATCTCGCGCAGCGTCGCGGTCTCGTCGAGCACGCGCTGCGCCTGCTCGACGATCTGCAGGCCGACCGGCGTCACGCTCACCTCCGCGCCGCCGCGCTCGAACAGCGCGACGCCGAGCTCGTCCTCGAGCTTGCGGATCGCGACCGACAGCGTCGGCTGGCTGACGTGACAGGCTTCCGCGGCCCGTCCGAAGTGGCGCTCGCGCGCGACCGCGACGATGTACTTGAGCTCGGTGAGCGTCATGCGGCCGATTCTAGCAGCCGCCTCCGCGGCGGCCGCCGCGGGCTCGTGATGTGCAATCATGCCGCCCGTGGAAAGCCCTTCCCCCGGAGTGCCGATGGCCCGTCTCCCGTACATCCCCAGCGACATCGTCGAGCCGCGCGAGATCGTCGACGCCGTGCGCGCGCGCCGCGGCGGGACCCTGCTCAACCTCGATCGCATGCTGCTGCACAGCCCGCCGGTGGCGATGGGCTGGAATCGGATGATGGGCGCCGTGCGCGGCGATCTGGCGCTCTCGCCGAAGCTCAAGGAGCTCGCGATGTGCGTGGTGGCGGTGCTCAACGGCGCCGAGTACGAATGGGGCCACCACGCGCCGCTGTTCGTGCAGGCCGGCGGCAGCGAGGCGCAGCTCGCCGCGATGCGCGAGCCGCTCGCCGCCTCGCGCGACGCGACGCTCTTCGATGCGGCCGAGCGCGCCGCGCTGGCGCTGACCTTCGAGATGACCCGCACCGTGCAGGTCGCCGACGCGACCTTCGCGGCGGTGCGCGCGGCGCTGCCCGACGACCGCCAGGCCTTCGAGCTGGTCACCGTCATCGCGGCCTACAACATGGTCTCGCGCGTGCTGGTGGCGCTCGGCGTCGAGCCCGAGGCGCACTGAACGGCCCCGCCCCGCGGACGGGACGGTGCGCTGCGACCACACGTTACTCAGGCCTTGAGGAATTCCTCGCGCCCGGCCAGCCAGCGGGCCAGGTGCGCATCCACCGCGCCGACGGGTCCGGCGAGCATCGCCGCCGCCTCGTCGCGGGCGGCCTCCACCAGCTCGGCGTCGCGCTCGAGGTCGGCGAATCGCAGCAGCGACAGTCCGGACTGGCGTGCGCCGAGGAACTCGCCCGGCCCGCGCAGCTGCAGGTCGCGCCGGGCGATCTCGAAACCGTCCGTGGTCTCGTACATCGTGCGCAGCCGCTCGCGCGCATTGGCCGACAGCGGCGGGCGGTAGAGCAGCACGCAGACGCTCTCGGCGGTGCCGCGCCCGACCCGTCCGCGCAGCTGGTGCAGCTGCGCGAGGCCGAAGCGCTCGGCATGCTCGATGACCATCAGCGACGCGTTCGGCACGTCGACACCGACCTCGATCACTGTCGTCGACACCAGCAGGTCGACCTCGCCGCGCGAGAATGCGTCCATGGTCGCGGCCTTCTCGCTGCTCGGCTGGCGGCCGTGCACCAGCCCCACGCGCAGGCCCTCGAGCTCGACCGACAGGGCCGCATGGGTGTCGATCGCCGTCTGCAGCTCGAGCGCCTCGGACTCCTCGATCAGCGGGCAGACCCAGTAGGCCTGGCGGCCCTGGGCGACCGCGGCGCGCACCCGCGAGACGACCTCGTCGCGCCGCCCCTCGGACACCAGCTTGGTGACGATCGGCGTGCGGCCGGGCGGCAGCTCGTCGATCACCGACACGTCGAGGTCGGCATAGTAGGTCATCGCGAGGCTGCGCGGGATCGGCGTCGCGCTCATCATCAGCTGGTGCGGCAGCGCGTCGCCGCGACCGGCACGCAGCGCCAGGCGCTGCGCCACACCGAAGCGGTGCTGTTCGTCGACGATCGCCAGGCCCAGCGTCGGCAGCTCGACCGACTCCTCGACGAGCGCGTGCGTGCCGACCAGCAGGTCGACCTCGACAGCCGCGGCCGCGGCGCGGACCTTCTTCTTCGCGGAGGGCGCGAGCGAGCCGGACAGCCAGGCGACGCGCACGCCCAGCGGCGCGAGCCACGGTCCGAGCTTGCGGTAGTGCTGCTCGGCGAGGATCTCGGTGGGCGCCATCAGCGCCGCCTGCCGCCCGCTGCCGATCGCCTGCAGCGCGGCCAGCGCGGCGATCACGGTCTTGCCGCTGCCGACGTCGCCCTGCAGCAGGCGGTTCATCGGCTCGCCGCCGAGCAGATCGCGCGAGACCTCCGCCCAGGCACGGCGCTGCGCGCCGGTGAGCGCGAACGGCAGCGCGGCCAGCAGCCGTGCCGGGGCGGACTCGTCGGGCAGCGGCACCGCGCGCTGGCGGGCCCGGGCCGCGCGGGCGCGCTTGAGGGAGAGCTGCTGCGCGAGCAGCTCCTCGAACACCAGCCGGCGCCAGGCCGGATGGCTGCGGTCCTCGAAGGCCGACAGCGGCGCGTCCGGCGGCGGCTGATGCAGCAGCCTGAGCGACGCCATCAGTGGGGGCAGGCCGAGACGCTCCGCGGTACCCGGGCGCAGCGTGTCGGGCCAGTCGGCCCCGGCCATCGCCTCGAGGATCGTGCGGCGCAGCTCGGCCTGGCCGATGCCCGCGACCGTCGGATAGACCGGCGTCAGTCGCTGCGGCAGACGCTCGGCGGGCCCGCTCAGCCGGTAGCGGGGATGCACCATCTCCAGGCCGAAGAGGCCGCCGCGCACGTCGCCGTGCGCCCGCACGCGTCGGCCCGGCTGCAGCTGCGCGACCTGCGACGGATAGAAGTGCAGGAAGCGCAGCGCGATGCGCCCGGTGCCGTCGTCGAGCTCGACCTGCAGCATCTTGCGGGGGCGGCCGACGACCTCGGCCTTGACCACCTCGCCGCCGACCTGCACGGTCTCGCCGGCGCGGACCGCGTCGATCGGGACGACGCGCGTCTCGTCCTCGTAGCGCAGCGGCAGGTGCAGCAGCAGGTCCGCTTCGCTGCGGATGCCGAGCTTCGCGAAGCGGCCCAGGTCGCTCGCCTGCTGGCGGGCCGTCACCGCCGCGGCAGCCTCAGGACAGCACCATCACGGCCTCGACCTCGAACTGCGCGCCGCGCGGCAGGCTCGCGACGCCGACGGTCGAGCGGGCCGGGAAGGGCTGCACGAAGTGCTGCTGCATGATCTCGTTGACCTTCGGGAAGTGCGCGAGGTCGGTGAGGAAGAGCGTGAGCTTGACCACGTCCGACAGGGAGCCACCGGCGGCCTCGGCAACGGCCTTCAGGTTGCGGAAAGCGCGCTCGACCTGCGCGTCGAAGCCCTCGACGAGCTGCCCGCTCGCCGGATCGAGCGCGATCTGTCCGGAGAGGTAGACGACGTCGCCGACCCGCACGGCCTGCGAATAGGGGCCGATCGCGGCGGGCGCGCCGGACGTCGAGACGATGGTCTTGCTCATGGGCGCAGGCTCCGGAATGAGATCCGGCGATGGTAGCCGATGCCGCGGGCCACCCTGCCCCGCCCTCAGCGTGCGAGCGTCGTGCGCTCGGTATTGAGGCCGTCCGACAGCGCAATCTCGAAGGCACCGCCGGCCGGCAGGGCATCCGTGCGGAGCGCCACCCCGCCGCCCTGAACGCGCAACGCGAGGCCGGTCCGGGCGCCGCCGGCGGCGACGTGGACGACGGTCGCGGTCGGATGGCGCGCCGCGTCCCAGGACAGCGTCAGCACGCCGCCCGACTCGTCGGCGGAGACGAGCGCGCCGGCCCCCGACTTGGTCGCCGTGCCGGATGCCGGACCGCCGCGAACCACGACCGGCACGTCGCCACGCAGCACCTCGATCGATCGCAGCGGACCCGGGTCGGGGACCCGTACCTGGAAATGACGCTCCGGCGGGCTCGCATGGTCGACCGCCGTCGCGTCGAAGGGCACGTCGAAGCGCTCGCCCGCGAGCGTGTTCAGACGCAGCACGAACTCGCCGCCCGGCGGCACCCGCGGCACGCCGCGCGCTGCCTGGACCGAGTCGATGCGCGAGCCGGCGAGTCCGATCGCGCCGGACACCAGCACCAGTTCCCTCGCGGCGTCCCCGCCGCTGCCCGCGAAGGCCGAGACGACGAGCGGCGCGGCCTGCGGACGGGCCTCGAGCCAGGTCTGGATCGCCGAGTAGGTGTAGTCGGAGAACCAGTCGCCGTCGCAGTAGCCCATCACGTCGGTCTTGCCCGCGGACGACACCACCTGGTCGGTCGCCGAGTCGAACAGGGGCGTCGGCCCGAGCGCGCCGTTCGGATACGGATAGTTCGGGTCGCCGAACACGCCGCAGGGCGCGTGGTCGCGGTTGAAGTTGTGGCCGAGCTCGTGGGTCATGATCCGCTTCCACACCGGGTCGGACGCGCTGTAGATCCCCATGGCCGACGCGCCGCCCACGTAGCCGACGCCGGCGATCCCGAAGGCGCTGAGCGAGGAGACCAGGCCGTAGTAGTGCGTGTGGACGCTGGTGGTCTCGATCGAGCGCAGCTGCTCGAGCTCGCTCAGGGCGTTGCCCCAGTCGGCGTTCGTGTCGACGCCGTTGGTGACGCTGCCCAGCGTGTAGGGCGCGCGCACGCTGACCGCGATGCGGTCGCGGGCGATCGGGAACCGGAGGGCGATCTCGTCGAGCGTCGCCGCGATCACGTCGGACCCGAGCATCGGGGCGTGGGGCCCCGATTGCAGTGGCACCAGCACGATGGACAGGCGTGTGTCGGCACCGACCTTCGGCGCGTCCTGCACGACCGAAACGGCCCCCCCCTGGGCGCTCGCGTCCAATGCGATCTCGACCCTCAGCCCGGGCACGACCCAGGCATCGTCGAGCCGGGCCATGAAGGTCCGCGTGCCGTCGGCGCGCAGCGAGGACGGCAAAGCCGCACCCGCCGCCAGCATCGGCAGCGACGCCGGCCCGGTCATCGCCCGCGTGCCGACCGGGCTGCTGCCGACGAACGCGTTCAGCGTCAGCACTGGCGCCGTGACCCCGGCCTGGCCCGAGACGACGTAGGCCCGGACCCAGGTCTCCCGTCGAGGCACCAGCCGCTGGCGGGCATCGGTGTCCGGCTGCGACAGCACCTGCGCGTACTCGATCGATTCGACACGGGTCGTGCAGCTGCCGACCGACACCGTCCCGGCGAACACCGACGGCTGGCTGGCCGACTCGAGCGTGACCGCGCCGCAGACCCCGCCCGTCGGGACACTGAACGCGAGCTGGGTGGCGCTGCGCGTGCCGATCGTCGCCGACTGGCCGGCGACCCTGACGGCGCTCACCTCGCCCAGGCCGCTGCCCGAGAGCGTGACGGTGGCACCGGCCGCGACGCTCGCGGCCAGCGGCTGGGGCACGCGGATGCGGGGAATCACCGTCAGCGGTCCGGGCCAGTCGAAGCGACGGCCCGACGTGGAGATCAGGCCCAGCGGGCCGCTGACGGCATCGAGCGGCACCCCCACCTGCAGTACCGTGCTGCCCGAGGGCGACTGGACGGCGGCGCTCACTCCGCCGGCGAAGGCGACCTCGCGGATCCGGTCCAGCCCGCTGCCGGAGAGGGACAGCGCCGAGCCGGCCAGAACGGCCGACGGCGAGGCGCCCGTCACCACCGCCGACGGATCGACGGTCACCACCTGCGGCGTGTAGCGGACGATCGCGTTGCGCTCGACCAGGGCGAGGAACTGCGTCGACGCGCCGGCCGGCACGTCGACCTCGAGCCAGCCCGACGCACGGGCGACGATCGGCAGCACGCTGTCGCCGAGCCGGACCGACTCGACCTCGTCGAAGCCCTCGCCCGACAGCACGATCCGGGCCGGCGGCGTGACGATGCTGGGGCTGACCGACTTGAGCGACACCGCGACGACCACGGGCGCCGCCGGCAGGGTTGCGGCCGCTGCCGCCGGCGCCGCGGCCGCCGGACTCGACGTCGCCGCGCCGCCCCCGCCGCACGCCGCCAGCGCACCCGCTAGCGTCACCATCAGGAAGGCGAGGCAGGGGGTGCGCAAGCGGTTCGACGCGGGGGTCTGGGGCAGCACGGGCGGGCGATGGGTGGCCGGACCTGCAGTGTCAGCACTGCCCGGACGGGGCTACAGCCGCAGCGGCCGGACGCGCGATCCGGCCCGGCGGCCGGCAGCCTGGCCGTACGGCGTACCCACACCCCGGTCCCCGCAGGCCCGGGAAGGCGCCGGCCCAGGGCCTCGAAGAGACCCGCGGCAGGCGTCGCGCACCCCGGGTCGGTCTGGGCTTTTCCCGTACCATCGTCCGACCCCTCGCCTGCACCACCGGACCCGCCCTCGATGTCAGACCCCGTCGTCCGCCCCGCGGACCGCCCGCCCATCCGCATCCGCGGCGCACGCCAGAACAACCTCCGGAACCTCGACCTCGACATTCCCACCGGCGAACTGGTCGTCGTCACCGGCGTGTCCGGATCGGGCAAGTCCTCGCTGGTGTTCGACACGCTCTACGCCGAAGGCCAGCGCCGCTACGTCGAGACCTTCTCGGCCTACGCCCGTCAGTTCCTCGACCGGATGGACAAGCCGCAGGTCGACCGGATCGAGGGCGTGCCCCCGGCGATCGCCATCGACCAGACCAACCCGGTCCGGACCTCGCGCTCGACGGTCGGCACGATGACCGAGCTCAACGACCACCTGAAGCTGCTGTTCGCACGGGCCGCCCGACTGCACTGCCGGCGCTGCAGCCGGCCGGTCTCGCGCGACACCGTCGCCAGCATCCGGGCCGCACTGGCGACGCGCGCCGCGGCGGCCGGCGACCCGCGCCTGGTGATCGGCTTTCCCGTCCAGGTGCCGGTGAACTTCACCGAGGCCGAGATCGAGTCGCACCTGCTCGCGCAGGGCTACACGCGGGTGCATGCCCGCCTGCCGGGCAGCGCCACCGTCGGCCCGACGCTGGTGGTGGTCCAGGACCGGCTGCGGCTGGCCGGCGCCGACGAGGCGCGGTTGGCCGAGGCGCTGGAGGCGGCGCTGCATCGCGGCGCGGGCCGCATGCAGGTTCATGTCCTCGCCGAAGACGGTGGCGACGCCGAGGTCTGGCGCTACTCCAGCGCGCTGGCCTGTGCCGACTGCGGCATCACCTACTCCGATCCGAGCCCGAGCCTGTTCTCGTTCAACTCGCCGATCGGCGCCTGCGAGACCTGCCGCGGCTTCGGCCGCGTGATCGGCATCGACCTCGGCCTGGTGATCCCCGACGGCACGAAGACGCTGGCCGGCGGCGCGGTCAAGCCGTGGCAGACCGAGAGCTACAAGAACTGCCAGGTCGAGCTGCTCAAGTACGCGAAGACCCGCGGCGTGGCCACCGACATCCCCTGGAAGGACCTGCCGCCCGAGCACCGCGACTGGGTGATCGAGGGCGGGGAGGACTGGAAGGGCGACTGGAACCGGCAGTGGTACGGCGTGCGCCGCTTCTTCGGCTGGCTCGAGTCGAAGGCGTACAAGATGCACATCAGGGTGCTGCTGTCGCGCTATCGCGCGTACACGCCGTGCACCGTCTGCAAGGGCGCGCGGCTGCGGCCCGACGCGCTGCTCTGGCGGGTCGGCTCCGGCCCCGATGCCGACGCGGCCTTCGAGGATGCCGGAGCGGGCGCCGTCGGACGGTACCGGCGCTTCATGCCCTCGGGCGTCGAATGGACCGACGCGCAGCTGCAGGCGCTGCCCGGACTGTGCGTGCACGACGTGATGCTGCTGCCGCTCGAACGCGTGGCACGGCTGTTCGGCACGCTGGCGCTGCCCGCCCCGCTCGACGAGGCCACCGAGCTGCTGCTCACCGAGATCCGGGCGCGACTGCGCTACCTCGGCGACGTCGGCCTGGCCTACCTGACCCTCGACCGCCAGTCGCGCACGCTGTCCGGCGGAGAGGTCCAGCGGATCAACCTCACCACCGCGCTCGGCACCTCGCTGGTCAATACG
>JBIIPQ010000530.1:0-2893 GCA_044342535.1 Burkholderiaceae bacterium | reverse complement strand
AACATCGCGGTCATGGCTGCCAACCCTGTCGAGCACCCGGACACCCCGGGCGAAACCGTCGTCCGCGGCGCCTGTCCGCACGACTGTCCCGATACCTGTGCGCTGCGCACCACCGTGCGCGACGGCGTCGCGATCCGGGTCGCCGGAGACCCCGATCACCCGCCCACCCGCGGGGTGCTGTGCACCAAGGTCTCGCGCTACCTCGAGCGGGTGTATGCCACCGACCGCTTGTCCGTGCCCCTGCGCCGCGTCGGCCCGAAGGGCTCCGGGCGCTTCGAGCCCGCGACCTGGGACGAGGCGCTGGACGACATCGCGGCACGGCTCGGCGCGATCGCCGCACGCGATCCCGAGCGCATCCTGCCCTACAGCTACGCGGGCACGATGGGCATCGTGCAGGGCGACGGGCTCGGCCAGCGCTTCTTCCATGCGCTCGGCGCGTCGCTGATCGATCGCACGATCTGCTCGTCGCCCGGCCTCCACGGGCTGACCTACACGCTCGGCGGCCCGGTCGGCATGGACGTCGAGCGTTTCGCCGAGTCGAAGCTGATCCTGATCTGGGGCTCGAACCCGATCACCTCGTCGGTCCACTTCTGGAGCCTCGCGCAGGACGCCCGGCGCCGCGGCGCGAAGCTGGTCGCGATCGACCCGTACCGGACCGCCACCGCCGAGCGCTGCGACGAGCATGTCGCGCTGCGTCCGGGCACCGACGGGGCGCTCGCGCTCGGGCTGGTGCAGCAGCTGGTCGAGCAGGGCCTGGTCGATCGCGCCTGGGTCGACGCCCACACCCTCGGGTTCGATGCGCTCGTGGCGCGCGCGGCCGCCTGGACGCCCGAGCGCGTGGCCGAGACCTGCGGCATCCCGGCCGCGCAGGTGGTCGCGCTCGCCCGCGACTACGGCACGATCGCGCCGGCCGCGATCCGCCTGAACTACGGCATGCAGCGCGTGCGCGGCGGCGCGAACGCGGTGCGGCTGGTGGCCGGACTGCCGGCGCTGGTCGGCGCGTGGAAGCATGCGGCCGGCGGCGTGCTGCTGTCGGCCAGCGGGCACTTCAACCTCGACGTCGCCGCGTGGCAGCGACCCGACCTCCTGGGCGCGCGGCGCCCGCGCACGCTCAACATGTCGACCATCGGCGACGCGCTGCTCGAAGCCGACCCGCCGGTCGAGGCGCTGGTGGTGTGGAACTCCAATCCGGTGGCGGTCGCGCCCGACAGCTCGAAGGTGCGGCGCGGCTTCGCGCGCGAGGACCTGTTCACCGTGGTCATCGAGCAGTTCATGACCGACACCGCTGACCATGCGGACTGGGTGCTGCCGGCGACCACCCAGCTCGAGCACTTCGATCTGCACAAGACCTACGGCCACCGCTGGTGGGTGGTGAACCGGCCCGCGATCGCGCCGCTCGGGCAGGCGCTGCCCAACTCGGAGATCTTCCGGCGGCTGGCCGCGCGGATGGGGATGGACCATCCGGCGCTGCGTGCGAGCGACGAGGCAGTGGCGGCCGATGCGCTGCGGCTCGACGATCCGCGCCTGCCCGAGCCGCTGGCCGCGGTCGTCGCGGCCCACGGCGGCCCCGGGCCCGAGGCGCGGCGCGCGGTGCTCGAGACCCTCGCCGAGCTGGGCTACGCGAAGCTCGCGGTGCCCGAGGCGCCGTTCGCCGAGGGCGGCTTCCCGTCGCCGTCGGGCAAGGTCGAGTTCGTCTCGGCCCGACTGGCCGCCCAGGGCCTGGATCCGCTGCCCGACTTCGTGCCGCCGTACGAGTCGGCCGCATCCGCCCCCGCGCTCGCCGCGCGCTTCCCGCTGTCGATGATCTCGCCGCCGGCCCGGCACTTCATGAACTCGACCTTCGTCAACATCGAGAGCCTGCGGGCGACCGAGCGCGAGCCGGCGGTCGACGTGCATCCGGACGACGCGCGGGCGCGCGGCCTGGAGGCGGGCGCGATGGTACGGGTGTTCAACGATCGCGGCGCGTTCCTCGCCCGCCTTCGCGTGTCCGAGCGCACACGCCCGGGCGTGGTCGTCGGCTGGGGCGTCTGGTGGCCGAAGCTCGCGCCCGGCGGCCACAACGTCAACGCGGTCACCGGCCAGGCGCTCACCGACCTGGGCCGCGGACCGACGTTCTACGACTGCCTGGTCGAGGTCGAGGCGGCGCCGGCGGACATCGCCGCCGATGCGTAGGCGCCTCACGGCAGCCGCGGCCGGCGCGGCGCTCGTGCTGGCGGCGGCACTCGGCGGCTGTTCGGCCACCGACGGCCCGGGCTACTACTGGCAGTCGGTGGTCGGGCATCTCGAGGTGATCAACCGCCGCCGGCCGGTCGCCGAACTGATCGCCGATCCGGCCACCGATCCCGTGCTGCGCGCGCGCCTCGAGCGGGCCCGCGAGATCCGGGCCTTCGCGAGCCGCGAGCTCGGGCTGCCCGCCAACGGCAGCTATGCCGCGTACACCGACCTGCAGCGGCCCTTCGTGCTGTGGAACGTGTTCGCCACCCCCGAACTGTCGCTCGCGCTCGAGCGCTGGTGCTTTCCGGTCGCCGGCTGCGTCGCCTATCGGGGCTACTACGACCGCGAGGCCGCCGAGCGCTTCGCGGCCGCGCTGCGCGGCCGCGGTCTCGAGGCCCATGTCGGCGGCGTGCCGGCCTACTCGACGCTCGGCTGGTTCGACGATCCGCTGCTCTCGAGCTTCATCCAGTATCCGGAAGCTGAGCTGGCGCGGCTGATCTTCCACGAGCTGGCGCACCAGGTGCTGTACGTGTCGGGCGACACGACCTTCAACGAGTCGTTCGCCACCGCGGTCGAGGAGGCCGGCGTCGAGCGCTGGCTCGCGCGCCGCGCGGATCCCGCCCTCGAACGGGCCTACCGCGAGCAGTCGGTGCGCCGCGAGGCGTTCGTCGCGCTGCTC
>JBIIPQ010000529.1:0-2898 GCA_044342535.1 Burkholderiaceae bacterium | reverse complement strand
CGCGGCGGCCGGTCGGCCCCGCTCAGCGCGAGGCGGCGGCTGGCGTGCCGCCCGCGGCGGTCTCGGCGCCCGCGGCCGTCACGCTGCCCGCCCCCGTCTCGGCGGCCTCGCCGAGGAAGCCTCCCGACTGCCGGCGCCAGAGCGCGGCATAGTGGCCGTCGGCCGCGAGCAGCGCGGCATGCGTACCGCTCTCCACGATCCGTCCGCCCTCGAGCACCACCAGCCGGTCCATCGTCGCGATCGTCGACAGCCGGTGCGCGATCGCGATCACCGTCTTGCCCGCCATCAGCCCGGCGAGCTGCTCCTGGATCGCCTGCTCCACCTCGCTGTCCAGCGCCGAGGTCGCCTCGTCGAGCACCAGGATCGGCGCGTCCTTGAGCAGCACCCGCGCGATCGCGATCCGCTGGCGCTGACCGCCCGACAGCTTGACCCCCCGCTCGCCCACGTGCGCATCGTAGCCGCGCCGGCCCTTCCAGTCCTGCAGCCCGTCGATGAAGGTCTCGGCCTGCGCCCGGCGCGCGGCGGCGCGGACCTCGGCGTCGCTCGCGCGCGGCCGGCCGTAGCGGATGTTGTCGGCGATCGAGCGGTGCAGCAGCGAGGTGTCCTGCGTGACCATGCCGATCGCCGCCCGCAGGCTCTCCTGCGTGACCTCGCGCACCTCCTGCCCGTCGATCGTCAGCCGGCCCGCCTCCGGCTCGAAGAAGCGCAGCAGCAGGTTGACCAGCGTCGTCTTGCCCGCGCCCGAGCGGCCGACCACGCCGACCCGCTCGCCCGGGCGCACGACCAGGTCGAGCCCGTCGAGCACCGTCGTGCCGTCGGTGCGGCCGTAGCCGAAGCGCACCGCCTCGAAGCGGATCTCGCCGCGGGTGACCTCGAGCGGCCGCGCGCCCGGACGGTCCTCGCCGGTGGGGGCGACGGCGAGGGTCTCCATGCCCTCCTGGACGACGCCGACGTTCTCGAAGATCGACGCCACCTCCCAGCTCACCCAGCCCGCGACGTTGGCGATCTGCCAGGCCAGCGGCAGTGCCGTGGCCACCGTGCCCGCCCCGAGCGTGCCCTGCGCCCACAGCCAGACGCCGATCGCCCCGGTGCCGGCGAGCAGACCCGCATTGAGCAGCGACAGCACCACCATGAACTGCGTGATCGCCTGCATGTGCGCGGCGACCGCGTCCTGGTGCGCATCGACCGACTCGCGGACCCAGGCGTCCTCGTCGGCCATCCGCGAGAACAGCTTGACGGTGAGGATGTTGGTATAGCCGTCGACGACCCGCGCCATCACCTGCGAGCGGACCTCGGAGCTGGCGCGCGAGAGCTCGCGCAGCCGCGGCACGAAATGCCGCAGGAACAGCAGGTAGCCCACGAACCAGCCGAGCATCGGCATCGCGAGGCGCCAGTCGGCCCAGGCCAGCAGCACCAGCGCCGACACCCCGTAGACGCCGATGTACCAGACCGCCCGGATGCCGGCCATCACGCTCTCGCGCAGCGCCTGAGCGGTCTGCATCACCCGGTTGGCCAGCCGTCCGGCGAAGTCGTTCTGGAAGAACGCCCAGCCCTGCCGGATCACCTGCCGGTGGCTCTGCCAGCGGATCAGCGTGGTGGCGCCGGGCACCAGCACGTTGTGGCGGATCGCGACGTCGACGAACAGCGCCAGGGGTCGCAGCACCAGCACCGCGAACAGCATGCCGAGCAGCAGCGGCATCTCGCGGGCGACCGCGGCCGCGCGGTCGGTGGCCTCCATCATTCCGACGAGGCGGCCGATGCACAGCGGGATCAGCGTGTCGATCAGCGCGACCGCGAGGCTGGTGGCGAACATCACCGCGTACCAGCCGCGGGTCTGCGCGGTGAAGTGCCGGTAGAAGCCGCCGAGCGCGGCCGGCGGGGTGCCCGGGCCGGGGCGCGCGGTGCCGCGGATGCGTGACTGGAGGTAGCGGAACATCGTGGAGCCGGGGCGGCGGGTCAGTGTAGCCGCTCGCGCGCACCGGCCGGGCGATGCAGCGGCCGGGGCGCGCGCCGCCCGATCAGGCGGGCAGCCCGAGGGCGCGCCGGCGCTCGAGGTGGCGCTCGACCTTCGGCTGCCCATGCAGCCCCCGCGCATAGCGCGCGAGCAGCTTCGCGGTGCGCTCGGTCGCATAGCCGAGCTGCGAGAACGCCACGCCGCGGTCGAAGACCTCGCCGTAGTGCGCGATCAGGCCGTCGCGCAGCCGGAACCTCGACATGCCCTCGAAGACGATCAGCCGGCCGGCGCTCTCGGGCTCGCGCGAGCGGTAGCTGAACACGTAGCTCGCGTAGCCGGTGTCGCCGCTGCGGGCCGGGTCGGTGAACTCCCAGCAGAACGCCTCGCCGCCGACGTGGAAGCGCTCGTGCATCGCGGCGATGTCGGTGCGCCCGGTGTGCGGGCCGAAGAAGGCGTCGTCGTAGGTGCCGTCGGGCGTGAAGAGCGCGGCGAGCCCCTCGCAGTCGTGGGTCTGCGCGGCCTGCGAGAAGCGCGCGAGCAGCGTGTCGAAGTCCATGGTCGGTGTCTCCTCTGGTGGCCGCAGGACGATACCAGCGCCGGGACGGGCGTCGCGCGGACGCCGCGCAGACCACTGTATGCTTGCGCAGTGACACTGGTTGCGCGTACAGTGGATCGCAACACCCGATACGGAGTCGACGATGATCAAGCGAATCGAATGGCGCACCGCCTTCTGGGCCCGTCGGGGCCGCGCCACCGCGCTCAGCGCACCGGGCCCGGTGCTGTCCCGCGAGCGCGCCCGCGAGCTCGACCAGCCCACTTGGATGCGCCGCAACCTGTGCATCGCCGAGCTCGCCGAGCCGCGTCGCCCCCACTGAGCCGCCCTCGCGGGCACAGCGCTCGCCCTACTTGAGGGTGCGCTCCACCCACCAGTTCGGCTGAGCCGC
>JBIIPQ010000159.1:0-9428 GCA_044342535.1 Burkholderiaceae bacterium | reverse complement strand
GGCCAGGCGGTGCTGATCGCGCTGCCCGACACGGCGACCCCGAACATGAGCGACGACGTGCAGCTGCGCGAGATGACCTGCGACCCGAAGTTCCGCAAGGTGCTGGTGTCCGACGCCAAGACCGCCGTCGGCCAGGCCGTCGTGCGCGCGCTGGTCGCCGCCGGCGCCGACATCGTCTGGGCCGGCCACGCCGAGCCCTGGAAGAAGCTGCCCGGCTTCGACCGCCTGATCGCGCTGCCGCAGGTCACGCCGGTGCCGCTCGACCTGACCGACTCGCGCTCGGTGACCGAGCTGGCCGGCGAGATCGGCGGCAAGGTCGACATCGTGGTCAACACCGCCGAATACCACCGCGCCGCCGGCATCGGCCACCGCGTCGGCATCGAGACCGCCCGCAGCGAGATGGACGTCAACTACTTCGGCCTGCTGCGTCTGGCGCAGGCCTTCGGCCCGGCCCTGCGCGCGCGCGCCGCCGACGGCCCGACCGGCGCCTGCGCCTGGGTCAACCTGCTGTCGATCTTCGCGCTCGCGAACTTTCCGGCGCACGGCACGTTCTCGGCCTCGAAGGCCGCGGCGCTCTCGCTCGCGCAGTGCCTGCGCGCCGAGATGCGGCCGGCCGGCGTGCGCGTGGTCAACGTCTTCCCGGGCCCCATCGACGACGAGTGGACGCAGCTGCTGCCGCCGCCGAAGCTGCTGCCCGAGACGCTGGCGCGCGCGGTCGTCGGCGCCCTCGAGGACGGCGTCGAGGACGTCTATCCGGGCGACGTCGCGCAGGAGTGGCTCGAGCGCTGGCGCGACAACCCCAAGGCGCTCGAGCGCGAGATCGGAAGCTGAGAGACCCCGGTCTCTCGCGACTGTCGAAGGACGACTCCAATGCACGCCTCTTCCGCATCAGACACCCTCGCCTCGCTGGTCAGCGGGCTGCTCGACGGCGGCATCCGCGTCGTCGACCTGACCCAGACGCTCGCGCCCGAGTTCCCGCAGATCGTGCTGCCGCCCGAGATGGGCCAGTGCCTGCCGTTCCGCATCGAGGAGGTGTCGCGCTACGACGAGCGCGGCCCGGGCTGGTACTGGAACAACTTCTCCTGCGGCGAGCACACCGGCACGCACTTCGACGCACCGATCCACTGGATCAGCGGTCGCGACCTGCCCAACAACGCGGTCGACACCATCCCGGTCGAGCGCCTGATCGGCCCGGCCTGCGTGATCGACTGCTCCAAGGCATCGACCGCCGACCCGGACTACCTGATGACGAAGGTCGACGTGCTGCGCTGGGAGGCCGAGCACGGCCGCATCCCGCCGCGCGCCTGGGTGCTGATGCGCACCGACTGGAGCAAGCGCACCGACCCGGTCGCGTACCAGAACTTCGACGAGACCGGCCAGCACACGCCGGGGCCGGACGCCGAGGTCGCCCGCTTCCTGGTCGAGGAGCGCGACCTGCTCGGCTTCGGCACCGAGGCGATCGGCACCGACGCCGGCCAGGGCTTCCACCAGCGCCCGCCCTACCCCTGCCACTACTACATGCACGGCGCGGGCCGCTACGGGCTGCAGTGCCTGACCAACCTCGACCTGCTGCCGCCCACCGGCGCGGTGGTGATCGCGCCGCCGCTGAAGATCCGCCAGGGCAGCGGCAGCCCGCTCCGGGTGCTGGCACTGGTGCCCGGGCGCTGACCGTGGCCGGGCGCTCGGCGAGCCCGCGGACGGCGGCCGTGCAAGCCGCCGCGAACGATCCGGTCGACGGCTTCATCGCCGGCTACCTGCCCTACCTGCTCGCGCGCGCCAGCCACCTGATCTCCGGCCAGTTCCACGAGCGGCTCGCCGCCGAGCGCGTGCCGGTGCTGCAGTGGCGGGTGATGGCCGCGCTGTGGGACACGCCCAAGTCCGCCGGCGAGGTCGCCGAGATCGTGCTGCAGAAGCAGCCGACCGTCAGCAAGCTGCTCGAGCGCATGCAGCGCCAGGGCCTCGTCGACCGCGAGACCGACGCCGACGACCGGCGCCGCATCGTCGTGAGCCTGACCGTGCGCGGACGCGCCGTCGCCGGGCCGCTGATCGAGGCCGCCCGCGAGCACGAGCGCGCGGTGCTCGAGCCGTTCGGCGGGCACAACGCGGCGGCGCTGGTCGGCGCGCTGCAGCGTCTGATCGACCGCAACCGTTAGGCACTGTTTCGCGACTCATCCTCTCGGCCTAAGTCAGTCGCTGTTTCGTCTCGTCCGATTCGGCTAGGCCTCGACAATCTGGAGGCCGCTCCTCCCCCTCAGTCCACCGTGTGTCGGAACGCACGGTCGATCCGTGATTTACGTCACGCGACAGCGGGGCGGGGGGCCGTGAAATCCGGATCGACGCAGCACACGAGAGACCTGACGCCATGCACCCCTTTGCCCTATCCGCGGACGACCTCCTGCGGATCGTCGCTGACGCACGCCGATCGCTCGCCGTCGCCTGGGATCTGAGAACCGAGCTGCTGGCGCTGGCCGCGCACACCGGCGCTCCGAGCTTGGGTCCGCCGGACGCCCTCGACGCTGGTACGGCGGTGCCCGACGCCTTGTCGGAGGGCGCCCTCGCCCGGGCCGGCCTGATCGACGGCGGCCGCCTGCGGGTCCGCGTGAGCCTGCGCTGCAACCAGGTCTTCATGACCGATCCGACCGGTCCGGATGCGGTCGATGCCGCCCGACCCCTGCTGCTGCAGCTCGCCCGGCAGGCCTGGGGCATGCCCGACGTGCTCCTCGATCCCTGCTGCGGCTGCGGCGAGGTCGCCCTGTCCACCGAGGCGCCGCTGCGCCTGATGCTCGACCGCGATCCGCGGGCACTGGCCTTCGCCGACCTGAACCGCGTCCTCAACGGCATTCCCGAGTCTCGCACGCTGCTCGGCCTCGCCGACCTGCGGGTCGGCCTGCCGCGGCTCGCGCTCACCGGACTGGCGGGCACGGTGGTCTGTGTCGCGGTGCTGCCGTCCGGGCCGCCCGATGGCCGCGACGGCGAGGGCGACGCGCGCTCGCTGCAGCAGGCCGCCCTCGACGCGATCGCGGCCGTCCGTCGGGCGATGCCGCGCCCGGCCCGGCTGCGCGCGCTGATCGGCGTGTCCGGGGCATCTCGGGTCGCCCCCGACGGGCCCGACCTGGCCGCGCGCGCAGCCGCCGCGTTCGGGGCCGAACGGGTGCGCTGGAGCGTCCTGGAGTTCTCGTCGACCGGCTGGCTCGACGCGCGATCGGCGACGGGCGACCACTCGCACGGTACGCTCGCCGTCGAGCTCGACTGACGGCCGGAGCGGCGCCGCGGCCGGTCGCGTCCGCACCGGCATGCACCGTACAATGGTGCATCGACCTCACGGAGGGGTCCACGATGAGCAGCTTTCCCGTCCGTCGCCTCGGCATCGACCTCGACACGCCCTTCCCGGTCCGCTGGAACGGCGGCGACGCCTTCCGCTCCGCCCTGTTCAACGCGCTGTCCATGAGCTTTCCGGTCGGCGAGCAGAGCTTCATCGACTCGCTGCGCCAGGGCCTCGCCGCCCTGTCCCCGGAGCGACGCGAGGCTTTCGCCGACGAGGTGCGCGGCTTCGTCGGCCAGGAAGCCACGCACCGGCACCTGCACGCCCGCTTCAACGCCATCCTCGAGGCCCAGGGCCAGCACAACACCGTCGGGCCGCGTGCGCAGCGGCGCATCGAGCGCTTCGCGGGCGTCGACCTGCGAAACCTCGTCGCCGGCACGGCCGCGGTCGAGCACTTCACCGCGGTCTTCGCCGACTGGCTGCTGCGCCATCCGGATGCGCTCGAGGGCGCCGAGCCGCGGCTGCGCCTGCTGTGGGAGTGGCACAGCGCCGAGGAGGCCGAGCACCGCTGCACGGCCTTCGACATGTACACCGCGCTCGGCGGCTCGCACGCCTGGCGGGTCCGCATCTTCCGCTTCGTCACGGTGACCTTCCTGGCGGACATCACGCGCCAGACGCTGCGCAACCTGTGGGACGACGGCGCGCTGTTCAAGGCGTCGACCTGGTCGAGCGCACGCCGTTTCCTGTTCGCGCGCGAAGGCTTCCTGCGCGGCAACGTGGCCGCCTGGCGCGAGTACACCCGCCGCGACTTCCATCCGTCGCAGGGCCCGGGCGAGCTGGGCCAGCGCTGGCTCGCCGAGCACGGGGACGACTACGCGGTGCTGGGCGTCTCGAGGGCTGTCGGCACGACGGCCTGAGGCCCGCGGCCGGCGCCCCGGGGGCCGGCCTGCAGCGCGGTGGTCATCAGGGCGATGCCCGCATCAGGGGGATTCCCGCATGACCCAGGCCATGTCGGGATAGCGCGAGCCGGCGACCGACTCGTGCAGCCGCAGCGCCTCGATGCGCTCGAGGTCGCGCGCGGACAGCGCCACGTCGACGGCGCCGAGGTTCTCGTCGAGCCGTGCGGTCTTCGTCGTGCCCGGGATGGGCACCACGTCGCGCCCCTGCGCCAACAGCCAGGCGAGGGCGAGCTGCGCGGGCGTGCAGTGCTTGTCGCGCGCGATCGCGGTGACGGCCGCGAGCAGCTCCCGATTGCGCGCGGCGTTCTCCGCGGCGAAACGCGGCTGGCCGCGCCGGAAGTCGTCGGCGGCGAGCGTCGAGGCGTCGGTGGTGGCGCCGGTGAGAAAACCGCGCCCGAGCGGGCTGTACGGCACGAAGCCGATGCCGAGCTCGCGCAGCACCGGCAGCAGCGGCTCGACGTCGCGGCTCCACAGCGACCACTCGGTCTGCACCGCGGCGATCGGGTGGATGGCCTGCGCGCGCCGCACGGTGGCCGGACCGACCTCGGACAGGCCGAGCCAGCGGACCTTGCCGGCGCGCACCAGGTCGGCCATCGCGCCGACGGTGTCCTCGATCGGCGTGACGCCGTCGATGCGATGCACGTAGTACAGGTCGATGACGTCGACGCCCAGGCGCTCGAGGGACGCCTCGCAGGCCTCGCGCACGTAGGCCGGCGTGCCGGACACGCCGCGGTACGTCGGATCGTCGCGCCGGCGCAGGATGCCGAACTTGCTGGCCAGCACGACGCGGTCGCGCAGGCCCGCGATCGCGCGGCCGACGAGGACCTCGTTGTCGCCGTGGCCGTAGATGTCGGCGGTGTCGATCAGCGTCGCGCCGCGCTCGACGGCGCGGTGGATCGTGCGGACCGACTCGGCCGGGTCGGCGGGACCGTAGAACTCGCTCATGCCCATGCAGCCGAGCCCGAGGGCGCCGACCACCGGGCCAGCGCGGCCGAGGGTGCGGGAGGGAAGCGAAAGGGTATCCATCGCCGGATGATGCCCGGGATCGGCGCGCGCGTCGTCCGCGCGTGCCACATGCGGCCACGGTTTGGCGCCGCCGGGGCGGCTGTCTCCGCGCGCGCCACACGACAGGCCGGTCGGCGGCAGGGAAGCGCGATGAACACACCGATCTGGCATGCATCCGCGGGCGCATCCGCGGCGGCGCCGGGCGGCAGCTCCGAGATCGTCGCCCGCTCGATCGCGGTCGAGCTCACGAAGCAGCGTGGCCAGCTCGACTACGGTTCGGCGGGCAACGCCGGTGCTGTCCGACGTGCCGACCGTCGCCGAGCAGAGAAGCGCTGAGGCGAGGTGGTGCGGCGGGCCGGGATCAAGCCGGACCGAGTCTGAGCGCCCAGGTCAGCGCAGCAGCTCCGGCGACAGCACCGCCTTGAGCCTCACCGTCGCGCTGCCCCGGTCGCCCTTCGCCCATCCGAACCACCACAGCGCGCCCTTCGCGAACGGCCAAGGTTCGTCGCGGCCGGCGAGCAAACGCGCGGCGACCTCCCCGATCCACGGTCCGTGACCGACCACGACCACGATGCCGTCCCGTCCCGACGGCCAGCCGGCGACGGCGAGCACCGTGTCGACGTCCGCCTCGGGTCCGAGCGCCTCGGACGGCTCGACGGCAACTCCGAGCGCCTCCGCGGTCTGCATCGTGCGGCGGGTCGGGCTCGACAGTACGGTGACCGCCTCGTCGCCGAGCTGACGCCGCAGCCACGCACCGACCGCAGCCGCGTCCTTCGTGCCGCGGGCAGTCAGGCGCCGGGGTGCGTCAGGCGAGCCGTCCTCGGCCTGCGCGTGTCGCCACAGGATCAGTTCCATCGATCGGCTCCAGAGTCGTGTACGGGTCGCGGGCGAGTGGCCGTGCCCGGCACGTGACCCGCTCGCTCGGGACGAGCTTATCCGACGGGCCGACCCGTCGCATCGACTCGACTCGATTCGACTCGAAGCAAGGCGTACGTACGGCGCCTCCGGCCTGCGGGCCCGCACCGACGCCGCGGGTGCGCGCGCTGCAGCGCACTCAGCACGATCGCCCACCTTCGGCCGGCAGGCACACCTGCAGCCAGACCGATCCGGCCTCGTCGTGACGGTACGTCAGGCCTCGGTTCAGCTGCTGGCGCGCCTCCC
This sequence comes from Burkholderiaceae bacterium, assembly GCA_044342535.1. Classification (GTDB taxonomy): domain Bacteria; phylum Pseudomonadota; class Gammaproteobacteria; order Burkholderiales; family Burkholderiaceae_E; genus UBA4615. Next base: position 3,041 of record JBIIPQ010000159.1, on the reverse strand, counting down.
GATCGGGCTCGACCGCCTGCTGCGCGCGCCGATAGCCCCGCACCACCGACTCCACGCGATACGCGGTGCCGTGCCGCGCGATCATCAGCAGCGTCTCCTCGGCCTGCGGCGTCGCCACCCGCGTCAGCGCTCGGACCTTCGAGTAGCTCAGCTCCCCGCGGGACATCGCCTCGGCGATCCGCGGCAGCGACTCGAGCGCGCGCCCCGTGCGCACCTTCTCACGCGCCGCACCCAGCTCGATGCCGCACTTCCACCCCAGCCAGTGCGCGCACGAGCGCGTCGCGCCGTCGATCAAGGCTTAGGCCAACCGACCGAGTGCTGTCGGCCGATCGTCGATCCGCCGACCCCGACGGCGCCCGCCGCCGGGCTCGACGCGCAGGCTCAGCGCGAGGACTGGGGCGACTTCGTCCGCGCGCAGGGGCTCGACACGCGCTGACTGACCGTCACGCGGCGCGCGGCCGCCACGCCAGCAGCGCCGCCACCCCGAACACCACGCCCCAGAACGCCGAGCCCACGCCCCACAGCACCACGCCCGATGCGGTGACCAGGAAGGTCACCAGGGCCGGTTCGCGCTCGTCGTCGTTCGAGACCGCGGCGAGCAGGCCGCGGCCGATCGTCGGCAACAGCGCGAGGCCGGCGACCGCGATCACCATCTCGCGCGGCAGGGCCGCGAACAGCGCGGCGAGCGGGCCGGCGAAGGCGGCCATCGAGAGGTAGAAGCCGCCCGCGCACGCGGCCGCCACCCAGCGCCGCCGCGGGTCGGGATGCACGTCGGGCGCCATGCACAGCGCGGCGGTGATCGCAGCGAGATTCAGCGCGAACGCGCCGAACGGCGCGAGCACCAGCGTGGCCACGCCGGCGATCGTCAGCAGGCGCGAGATCGGCGCATCGCCGTAGCCCGATGCCCTGAGCACCGCGACCCCGGGCAGGTTCTGCGAGGCCATCGTGACGACGAACAGCGGCAGCGCGACGCCGAGCAGCGTCGACACCGAGAACGCGGGTGGCCATGCGAGCGGCACGACGGTCGCGGCGGCGGCCACGGCCGGTGCGCCCGCCGGCCCGAGCGTCAGGCCCGGTCCGGCGAAGACCGCGACCAGGCCCGCGATCAGCGTCGTCGGCACCGCCCACCGCGGCGAGACACGGCGCGCGACGAGAAAGGTCGCGAGCATCGGACTGACGGTGGCGGGCGCGCTCGCGAGCCCGCCGAACGCATCCAGCCCGAAGCGAAGCAGCACGCCCGCCAGGAGCGCGCTCGCGATCGACATCGGGATGCGGCTCATCCAGCGCTCGAAGAGACCGCTCGCGCCGGCGGCGGTCAGCAGCACCGCGCAGGCGACGAAGGCCCCGATCGCCTCGGGCAGCGGCACGCCGGGCAGGCTGACCGCGAGCAGCGCCGCCCCCGGCGTGGACCAGGCGGTGACCACCGGGATCCGCAGCCACAGGCTCGGCAGCAGCGTGGTGAGGCCCATGCCGAGCGCGAGCGCGGCAGTCATGGTCGCGAGCTGCGCGGCATCCAGCCCCATCGCGAGGCCGGCCTGAACGACGATCGCATACGAGCTGGTGAAGCCGACCAGCACGCAGACGAAGCCGGCGACGACCATCGGCAGCACGCCGCCCGCCGACCGCTCGCGCGCCGCCGCCATCGTGATCAGCCGTCGATCCGGCGGCCGTGCTCGCGGGTCGCGTGGAAGCGGACCTTCGGCCAGCGTTCCATCGTCAGCCGCAGGTTCACGCCCGAATCGGCCAGATAGACGAGGTTGCCGTCGACGTCGCGCGCCAGCCGCATCTGCTGCGCGTTCTCGAAGTCGCGCAGCACCCGCTCGTCCTCGCAGGTGACCCAGCGCGCCGAATCGATGCCGGCACGCTCGAAGGTGGCCTCGACCGAGTACTCGGTGCGCAGCCGGTGCTCGACCACCTCGAACTGCAGCTGCCCGACCGCGCCCAGCAGCGGCGTCGTGTCGACGAAGGGCTCGAAGACCTGCACCGCGCCCTCCTCGCCGAGCTGCTGCAGGCCCTTGAGGAGCTGCTTGGACTTGAGCGGGTCGCGCAGCCGCGCCCGCGAGAACAGCTCGGGCGCGAAGTACGGAATGCCGGTGAAGCCGAGGTCCTCGTTGACCTCGAGCAGCGTGTCGCCGATCTGCAGGTTGCCGTGGTTGTGCAGCCCGATGATGTCGCCCGCGTAGGCGACCTCCATCAGCGAGCGCTCGCGGGCCATGAAGGTCAGCGCGTTCTGGACCTTGATCTCGCGGCCGAGCCGCCGGTGCATGACCTTGATGCCCGGGTCGTAGCGGCCCGAGCACACGCGCATGAACGCGATCCGGTCGCGATGGCGCGGATCCATGTTCGCCTGGATCTTGAACACGAAGCCGCTGAAGCCCGGCTCCTTCGGGTCGACCTCGCGCGGACCCGCGTCGCGCGGCTGGGGGGGCGGCGCCCAGTCGGACAGCGCGCGCAGGATCTCGCGCACGCCGAAGTTGTTGATGCCCGAGCCGAAGAAGACCGGCGACTGGCGGCCCGCGAGGAACTCGTCGAGCTCGAACTCCGAGCCCGCGCCGCGCACCAGCTCGATCTCGTCGCGCATCGCGGACATCTCCTGCGGGAACTGCGCGTCGAGCTCGGCCAGCCCCTCGCCCGAGATCGCCTCGAAGCCCTGGTCGGCACGCTCCTCGCCCGGCGCGAAGCGCAGCACCTCGTCGCGCAGCAGGTGGTAGACGCCGCGGAAGCGCTTGCCCGCGCCGACCGGCCAGGTGACCGGCGCGCACTTGATCTTCAGCACCGACTCGATCTCGTCGAGCAGCTCGAGCGGCTCGCGGACCTCGCGGTCGAGCTTGTTCACGAAGGTGATGATCGGGGTGTCGCGCAGTCGGCAGACCTCGAGCAGCTTGATCGTCTGCGTCTCGACGCCCTTGGCCGCGTCCACCACCATCACCGCGCAGTCGACCGCGGTCAGCACGCGGTAGGTGTCCTCGGAGAAGTCCTGGTGGCCGGGCGTGTCGAGCAGGTTGAACACGCAGCCGTCGTACTCGAACTGCATGACCGAG
>JBIIPQ010000158.1:0-9438 GCA_044342535.1 Burkholderiaceae bacterium | reverse complement strand
GCTCGGTCTCCTGGAAGCCGCCGAGGCCGAGCGACATGCTGCCGGTCTCGGGCGTGACCACCACCACCGGCGAGTGCGCCCAGTACGCGGCCGCGACCGCGGTCACGAAGTTGGTGATGCCCGGGCCGTTCTGCGCGATGCACACGCCGTGCTTGCCCGAGACGCGCGCGTAGCCGTCGGCCATGTGGGCCGCGCCCTGCTCGTGCGCGACCATCACGAAGCGGATGCCCGCCGCCGGGAACAGATCGAGCGCGTCCATGTAGGCGGAGCCGACGATGCCGAACACGTCGGTCACGCCCTGCGCGACCAGCGTCTCCACGAAGGCCTCGGACGGCGTCATCGTCTGGCGTCCGGAGACGACCGTGCGATTCGAAGGGATGGCTTGGTTCACGCGGCGCGCTCCGGTTGGAATCGCGGCACTGTGTCACCCGTCCCGGATGCTCGAAACCCAAGTATTTCGTTTTCTACTGCACGCTGATTCCATTTTCACCATAATCGAGGCGAGCCGTCCGCGAAGACGGCCGAGACAGGACTGACGTCGAGGAGACACGAGCCCATCATGAACACCGAAGCCGCCATCGAAGCCGCCCACGCAGACGTTCCCGCAGGGTCCGCCATCCTGCGCGCCATCCGGATTCTCGAAGCCCTGGCCGATCACGAGCGTCCGCCCCAGCTCGCCGAGATCGCGCAGGCCGTCGCGCTGCCCAAGCCGACCGTGCTGCGCATCCTGGGCACGCTCGAGCACGCCGGCGTCGTCGCCCGCGAGCCGGACACCAAGCGCTATGGCTTCGCCGAGCGCCTGAACAAGTTCGCCGGGCAGGTGCTGCTCGGCTCGCCGCACCGGGCCTCGCGCCACGCGATCCTCGAGGAGCTGGTCGAGCAGGTCGGCGAGACCTGCAACCTGACCATCCCCAACGGCAACACCGTGCTGTACCTCGACCGGGTCGAGACCGCCTGGCCGCTGCGCGTGCATTTCGGCTCGGGCTCGCGTGTGCCGCTGTACGCGTCGGCGAGCGGCAAGCTGTTCCTGGCGGCGATGCCCAAGCGCAGCCGCGACCGCTTCCTGCAGCAGACGCCGCTGATCAAGCACACCCCGCAGACGCTGACCGACCCCAAGCGGCTGTCGAACGAGTTCAACGCGATCCGCGAGCGCGGCTACTCGATCGACAACGAGGAGTACCTGCCGGGCATCTGCTGCATCGCCGTGCCGGTGCGCAACAGCGAGGGCAAGGTCGTCGCCGGCGTCGCCGTGCACGCGCCGCTCGCGCGCATGCGCATCGAGCAGGGGCTGGAGTACCTGCCGATGCTGCGCAATGCCGCCGAGGCGATGACCGCGACGATCGACTGGTAACGCACCGCCACCGCCCGACCCACCGGGCCGCGTGGCCCGGCGCCACCGACCCGAGGGACATCGCATGGGACACGCCGATCCGCTGATCGAGATGGAGGCACGCCAGAACTTCTGGATGCCGTTCTCGCCGAACAAGGAATTCAAGAAGGAGCCGCGGATGTTCGTGCGCGGCGAGGGCGTGTGGCTCTACAAGCCCGACGGCTCGCAGGTGCTGGACGCCTCGTCCGGCCTGTTCTGCGTCGCCGCCGGCCACTGCCGCCCCGAGATCGCCCAGGCGGTCTTCGAGCAGCTCTCGACGCTCGACTACACGATGCCGTTCACGCGCGCCCACCCCAAGGCGTTCGAGCTCGCGCAGCGGGTGGTGCAGCACACGCCCGAAGGCCTGAACCGGGTGTTCTTCACCTGCTCGGGCTCCGAAGCGGTGGACTCGGCGATGAAGATGGCGCTCGCCTACCACCGCATCCGCGGCCAGGGCCACCGCCAGCTCTTCGTGTCGCGCGAGCGGGCCTACCACGGCGTGAACATGGGCGGCGTCGCGCTGTCGGGGATGGTCAACAACCGCCGCACCTTCGGCGTCGGCATGCCGGGCGTGCACTTCATGCGCCACACCGCGCTGCCGGAAAACAAGTTCGTGCGCGACCAGCCCGAGACCGGCGCCGACCTCGCCGAGGACCTGCAGCGCCTCTGCGCGCTGGTCGGCGGCGACAACATCGCCGCGGTGTTCGTCGAGCCGACCGCGGGCAGCTTCGGCTGCCTGCCGCCGCCGGTGGGCTACCTCGACCGCATCCGCGCGATCTGCGACCAGCACGGCATCCTGCTGGTGTTCGACGAGGTGATCACCGGCTGGGGCCGGATGGGCGCGCCCTTCGGCGCCCAGAAGTTCGGCGTGACGCCGGACCTGCTGACCATGGCCAAGGCGATCACCAACGGTGCGCAGCCGATGGGCGCGATCGCGGTGAAGCAGGGGATCTACGACGCCATCACCGAAGCCGGCCCCGCGCAGGGCATCGAGTTCTTCCACGGCTACACCTACTCGGCGCATCCGGCGTCGTGCGCCGCGGGCCTGGCGATGATGGACATCTTCGAGCGCGAGGGGCTGATGGACCGCGCCGCCGAGATGTCCCCGTACTTCCTCGACGCCGTGTATTCGCTGCGCGACCTGCCGTGCCTGGTCGACATCCGCGGCATCGGGATGATGGCGGCGATCGAGCTGTCCGCTGCCGGGCAGGCGCCGGGGGCCCGTGGCCATGCGGCGCAGAAGGCGCTGTACGACGCGAACCTGAACCTGAAGTCGACCGGCGACAGCCTGATCCTGGCGCCGCCCTTCGTCGCCGAGCGGGCGCACATCGACCGCATGGTCGAGACGCTGCGCACGGTGCTGTCGGCGTACTGAGTTGCCGGCGCGGGGGGCGGCACGCGCCGCCCCTCCGCATGGCCGATGCCCATCGGCCGCGTGTCGTCTCCCGCGGTTCGCGGCATGGTTCCTGCTAAAACGGGGCCATGACCCCCCGACTCTCCGTCCAGAAAGACCGCCTGAAGTTCGTGCTGCTCGAGGGCATTCACCGCTCGGCGGTCGATGCGCTGGCGGCCGACGGCTACACCACCGTCGATGCGCGCCCCGGCGCGCTCGCCGGCGACGCCCTCGTCGAGGCGATCGCCGACGCCCACTTCCTCGGTATCCGCTCGCGCACCCAGCTGACCGAGGCGGTGCTCGAGGCCGCGCCCAGGCTGGTGGCGGTCGGCGCCTTCTGCATCGGTACCAACCAGGTCGATCTGGACGCCGCTGCGCGCCGCGGCGTGCCGGTGTTCAACGCGCCCTTCTCCAACACCCGCAGCGTCGCCGAGCTGGTGCTGGCCGAGGCGGTCATGCTGCTGCGGGGCATTCCGCAGAAGAACGCGCTGTTGCACCGGGGCGGCTGGACCAAGAGCGCGGCCGGCTCGTACGAGGCGCGCGGCAAGGTGCTGGGCATCGTCGGCTACGGCCACATCGGCACGCAGCTCGGCGTGCTCGCCGAGCAACTCGGCCTGTCGGTGGTCTTCTGCGACGTCGAGACCAAGCTGCCGCTGGGCAACGCGCGCCAGCTCGGCTCGCTCGACGAGGTGCTGGCGGTGTCGGACGTGGTCACGCTGCACGTGCCCGAGACGCCCGAGACGCGGCTGATGATCGGGGCCGCGCAGCTCGCGCGGATGAAGCCGGGCGCGAGCCTGATCAATGCGTCGCGCGGCACGGTGGTCGACATCGACGCGCTCGCCGACGCCCTCGAGGCCGGCCGGCTCGCGGGCGCCGCGATCGACGTCTTCCCGGTCGAGCCCGAGCGCAACGACCAGGCCTTCGAGTCGCCGCTGGCGCGCTTCGACAACGTGATCCTCACGCCGCACATCGGCGGCTCCACGCTCGAGGCGCAGGAGAGCATCGGGCGCGAGGTTGCGGCCAAGCTCATCCGCTACAGCAACAACGGCTCCACGCTCAGCGCGGTGAACTTCCCCGAGGTGTCGCTGCCGGCACCCGCCGGCCAGTGCCGGCTGCTGCACATCCACCGCAACGTGCCGGGCATGCTGGCCCGCATCAACGACCAGTTCTCCCGTGCCGGCATCAACGTGGCGGCGCAGTTCCTGCGGACCAACGAACATGTCGGCTACGTGGTGATGGACGTCGATGCGTCGGCCAGCGCGGTCGCCTACGAGGGGCTGTGCGGCATCCCGGGGACCATCCGCTGCCGGATCGTTTACTGAGCGCGGCGGTGCCGGGGCGGCGCCCGCGGGGCTACCATCCGGCTCTTCCCCTGACACCGCTCGCGAGGCACCCCGCATGAAGATCGCATTTCTCGGCACCGGCCTGATGGGCACGGGCTTCGTGCGCCGCATGCTGTCGCAGGGCCACCAGGTCACGGTGTGGAACCGCAGCGCCGACAAGGCGCAGGCGCTCGAGGCCCACGGCGCGCGAGCCTGCGCGAGTGCCGCCGAGGCGGTGAGCGGCGTCGATCGTGTCCACCTGATGGTCGCGGACGATGCGGTCGTCGACGCGATCCTCGAGCCGATCGTCGATGCGATCCCGGCTGCGGCCTGGATCGTCGACCACACCACGACCGCGACCACGCCGACCGCCGAGCGCGCGAAGCGCTGGGCCGCACGCGGCCGGCGATTCGTGCATGCGCCGGTGTTCATGGGGCCGGCCAACTGCTTCGACGGCACCGGCGTGATGCTGCTGTCCGGCGACAAGGCGCTGTGCGACGCGGTCACGCCGCTGCTCGAGCCGATGACCGGCAAGCTGATCTGGCTCGGCCCGCAGCCCGAGCGCGCCGCCTCCTTCAAGCTGTTCGGCAACCTCACGCTGATCGGTCTGGCCGGGGTGCTCGGCGACGTCTGCCGGCTGGCCGACGCGGTCGGCATCCCGCCGGCCGAGGCGATGGGCCTGTTCGCGTCCTTCAACCCGGGCGCGATGCTGCCGGCGCGGGCCGCGAAGATCGCGTCCGGCCCGTACGACCAGGTGTCCTTCGAGGTCGCGATGGCCCGCAAGGACGTGCGCCTGATGGTCGAGGAGGCCGCCCGCCACGGCGTGGACCTCGCGGTGATGCCGGCGGTCGCGGCACTGCAGGACGCCGCCATCGCGCGCGGCGAAGGCGCGCTGGACACCTCGGCGGCGTTCCGCTGGCCGCTTCGCTGAGCCCGTCCGACGCGGGGTCGCCGATCGGCCGGCGACCCCTCACACGGACCTGACGCGCGTCGGTGCCGTCCGGGCCGTGCCCGGATTCGCGACGGGGTTGCGACCGCTCGTCGGCGGTCGCAGTCAGCTCCCGAGTCCGGACCTTGAAACGCGTCACCGTTCGTATACGTTTCGCGGATGCACCATCCTCCGCTTCGTCGACGGCGATCTGCGGCCCTGCACACCCTGCGCGGCTTCACGCTGGCCGAAGCCATGGTGGTGGTGGCGATCACCAGCATCCTGGTGGCGGCTGCCGCGCCGAACCTTCGACCCATGCTCGAGCGCAACGCCGTCGCCTCGCAGGCGAACGCGCTGACCGCGGCGATCCGCTACGCCCGCTCGGAGGCGATCTCGCGAGGCGCCCCGGTCAGCCTGTGCCGCGCGGCCTCGGCGACCGCGCTCACCTGCGGCGCGGCCGCGAACGACTGGGGCACTTCGGGGTTCCTGGTGATCTCCGATGGGAATGCGCTCGGCGTGATCGACGGCGACGACGAGGTGCTGCGCCGCTTCGGCGCCGCCGATCGCGGCGTGGAGGTCAATGCGGCTCGTGGCGCTGGCGGTGACGGGTTCGCCGCGGTGAGCTGGGGGGCGATGGGCGACCTGGTCGCGCGCCAGGCCGGCGCTGGCATGCCTCAGTTCCGCATCCGGCCGCGTGCGGCGGGCGACACGCACCTCGACCGTCGCGTCTGCCTGTCGGCGAGCGGGCGCCCGAGGCTCGCGCAGAAGGACGACCCCTGTGATGGCAACTGAACGTCGCCTCGCATCGTGCCGCCTCGTCGCCGGCATGAGTCTGATCGAGGTTCTGGTGTCGATGCTGATCAGCGCGATCGGCCTGATGGGCCTGATCGGACTGCAGGTCGGCTCGATGCGCAGCGGCAAGGCCGCGAACCTCCAGTCGGCCGCGAACCTGCTGGTCGGCGACCTGGCGGATCGGATGCGCGCCAACGCCGAGGGTAACCGAGCCCCGCTGACCTACGCGTCGGGCGGTACCTGGAGCTCGGTCGCCGGCAGTGCGCCGGCGGCGAGCGACTGCGTCGCCCAGCCTCGCTGCACGCCGGCCGAGCGGACCCGGGAGGATCTCGCCGCCTGGCGGCGCTCGATCGCCGCTGCGTTGCCCGAAGGCGGCGGACTGGTGCTCGGCACCGCCGACACCGGCTACGACGTGGTGATCGGCTGGCGCGTGGTCAGTGCGACGGTCCATTCCGAGCCGGTCAATGGGAACTGCCCGGCCGCAGCCGCCGCGCCGTCGAGCGTGCGCTGCCTCGTCGTGCGGGTGCGGCCATGACCGTGCCGGCCGCGTCCCCGCCCGCCCGCGGCAGCCGCCGTGCCCAGCGCGGCCGCTCCGTGCTGGAGCTGATGGTCGCGGTCACGATCGGCATGACGATGACGCTCGCCCTGTTCGGCGTCTACCTGAACGCGCGCACCAGTTCATCTGGCATCGACTCCGATGCGGCCGTCGCCGACTCGGGGCGGTATGCGCTGGCGCTGGTGGGCCGCGCGCTGCGCCAGGCCGGCTACCTGCGTCAGGCCCACCACGACGACAGCTGGGCGGTGATGCCGGACGCGAACTTCCGCTCGTTCGATGCGTGCCTGGGCGGCTATCAGGATCCGTCCGCCGCAGTGCTCGTGTGCCGCAACGTCGACGGGCAGCCGGACGGCTTCCGGGTGTTCCACGCCGTCGACATCGCCGAGCAGGCAGGCGGGCCCGCCTTCCGGTCGGTGGCCGCGGATCCGGCGCGCGGACGCGGCGTCGACTGCATGGGCGACGAGGTGGCCACGCCGGCGTCGCCCGAGACGGCGACCTTCGTCGTCGAGAACCGCTACTACGTCACCACGCATCCGAGCACCGGGCTGCGGGAGCTGTATTGCCGCGGTGGTGCGCAGGGCCGCGCACAGCCGGTGGTGGAGGGCGTCGAGGACCTGGTGCTGCGCTTCGCGGTCGATTCGAGCACGGTGCGCAACATGTCGGCCGATACCCTGATGCGTGCCGACGAGGTGCCTTCAGCGGCCTGGAACTGGGCGGAGACGAACGGCGCCAACGCCTCGGTGCGCGCGCGGCGCGTGCTGGCGGTGGAGGTCTGTCTCCTGGTGCGGGCGCCCCGGCCCGTGCCCGGTCTGGAGCGGACCTATGTCGACTGCCGCGGCGTGACCCGCACCGATCGCGACGGCATCCTGAGACAGACCTTCCGCAGCACGATCGGCGCGCGCAACCATGTGAGCGGGTCATGAGCGGCACGATGCGCAGCCGCGCGAGACAGCGCGGCGCCGTGATGATCATGTCGCTGGTGATGCTCGTGACGGTGACGCTGATCGCGATCTTCTCGGCGCAGGGCGCGCTGCTGGGCGAGCGGATGGCCGGCAACGAGCGCGACCGGATCATCGCGCTGCAGGCCGCCGAGGCGGCGCTGCGCGATGCCGACGATGCGCTGCCGCTGCTCGTCGGGGCGACCCCCGACTGCGAGACCCTCTTCTCCGCGAACTGCGCCAACGGCCTGTGCACGACCGGCGCCGCCGTGCCCGCGGCCCCGGTCTGGACGGGGCGTGAGGACTTGGGCATCCGGTACGGCAATGTCACCGGAAAGGACCCGCTCCTCTTCAACGGCAAGAGCCCGCAGCGCCAGCCGCGCTTCCTCGTCGAGTGGATGGTGCGCGACGTCCAGATCAACGGCGTGCGCCCCGTCGACGGCGAGACCCGTCGCGGGCTGTTCCGCATCTATGCGTGGGGCTACGGCCTGCGGCCCGGCACGCAGGTCCTGCTCGAATCGCTGATTTCGCATCCGAACAACTACTGCAGCGGACTGTGAGTGCCAACGAGATGAACCCGCACCGCCAACGCTCCGTGTTCTCGCATCCGGCCCGACTCGCGGCGCTCGGCCTGGCATGGTTCGCGGCGGCGCTCGGCGCCTTCGCGCTGCCCGCTGAGGCGCTCGCCCAGGGCGCGCCCCACCAGCTTCCGATGGTCGGCAAGAGCCGCGGCACGCCGATGCTGATGCTCAACATGTCGCGCGACCACCAGCTGTCGTACCGCGCCTACGTGGAATACACCGACCTCGACGGCGACGGCGTGCTCGAGCGGACCTACAAGCATTCGGACAAGTTCGACTACTACGGCTACTTCGATCCGCGTCGCTGCTACACCTACAGCGGCGGCCGCTTCAGGCCCGGCAGCGTCACCGCCGACAAGTACTGCACGGGCGCCTGGTCGGGCAACTTCCTGAACTGGGCGACGATGACCCGTCTCGACGTGGTCCGCCGCATCCTCTACGGCGGCAGGCGCGTCGAGGACACCGAGTCGCTGACGGTGCTGGAGCGGGCCCACCTGCCGACCGACGCGCACTCGTTTGCCAAGCACTACGCCGGCGCCGACATCTCCAAGCTCACGCCGTTCAACGTGCCGCAGCTGACGATGTGCAACACCACGCTCGGTCCCAGCTCGGGCGCCGAGTCGGCCTCGCACAAGAACCGGCAGCCGCCGCTGCTGCGGGTGGCGGCCGGCAACTACCAGCTCTGGAACAACAACGAGCGCTGGCAGTGCTACTGGTCCGAGGAGAAGTTGGCGAGCTGGACGACCAATGCGGCAGACAAGCAGAACACCGGCCTGAACGCCGAGATCAGCAACCCGTCGCGCGCCGCCCAGGGCCTGACGACCGACGGATCCGGACCGGACTTCATCGTCCGGGTCGAGGCCTGCTCGGGCGCCACCGCGGCGGCCGGCTCGACCGAGCCCTGCACGGCGTATCCGAGGGGCAACCGCAAGCCGACCGGACTGCTGCACGACTTCGGCCAGGACAACAAGATGCTCATCGGCCTGATGACCGGGTCGTACGAGAAGAACATCTCGGGCGGGGTGCTGCGCGCGAACATCGGGAGCTTCCGGGACGAGGTGGATGCGGACAGGTACGGCCAATTCAAGAGCGGCGCCAACGGGATCGTCCACAACCTCGACGCGCTCCGGATCTACGGCTACAACTACGCCGACGGCAGCTACATCGGCCTCGACAACAACTGCACGTACCAGCTCATCGGCCTGACCGATGGGCGCTGCCGCAGCTGGGGCAATCCGATGTCGGAGATCTACATCGAGTCCCTGCGCTACCTGGCCGGCGCGAGCGCGACCTCCGCCTTCTTGACGAGCGGCGGCGCGGACGCCGAGCTGAACCTGAAGACGCCTGCCTGGAAGGATCCGTTCGGACCGTTCAAGCGGAACAACCCGACGTCCGGCAACGACAAGCTGCCCGGCGTGAACCAGTGCTCGCCGCTCCACGTGCTGAACTTCAATGCCTCGGTCTCGTCTTGGGACCGGAGCAGCCCGGCCGACATCACCTCGATCGGCGCCTCCGCTTCCGCCGCATCGTGGACCAAGCGGATCGGCGATGGCGAGGGG
>JBIIPQ010000022.1:0-26879 GCA_044342535.1 Burkholderiaceae bacterium | reverse complement strand
CGCGGCCCGCTTGGCCATGCGCGCGAGCGTCGGGCCCATCTTGCCGCCGACGCCGAGCACCAGGATGTCGCCCGGCGCGCGCTCGAGGTCGGCGACGAGCGCGGGCGAGGGGGTGGTCATGAACGCCTCGAGCGCATCGAGGTCATCGAAGCGCTCGGGCAGGCGGTCGGTCGTCATGCGGGTCTCCGTGGGGCGCGGTCGGCGCGCCGGGTCGATTGTCGCGGTCGGCGCCCTCAGACCCCCGCCCGCTCGAACAGGTCCCGCCCCGCCGGCATCGCCCGGATCTTCGCGTCCGCGATCGGCCGCTTGAGCATCCAGAACCCGCAGTCGGGATGGATGTAGGCCACGCGGCCCGCGCCCAGCAGCGACTCGGCGCGTTCGATCGCGCGGGCCACCTGCTCGGGGGTCTCGACCTCGTTGGCCTTGATGTCGATCACGCCCAGGCCGAAGCCGATCTTCGGGTCGAGCTCGCGGAACGCGGCCAGCTCCTCGGGCGGGCGGTGCGCGACCTCCATCACGATGTGGTCGGCGTGCAGCGCGTTCAGGTAGCGCATCAGCCGGTCCCAGGTGCCCTGCTGCACCGACTGCCCGCCGTAGTTGCCGAAGCACAGGTGCACCGCCGACGTGCCCGGCACCGCGTCGAGCACGCGGTTGATCGCCGCGGCCGCCCACTCCCATTCCTCCGGATGCCCGGGCAGGTTCGCCTCGTCGACCTGCACCACCGCGGCCTCGCAGTGGCGCACCTGCTCGGCGAGCGCGTCGCCGATCGCGGCGGCCAGGTCGGGCAGGTTGCCGTAGTGCCGGTCGATCAGCGTCTTGGCCAGCATGTGCGGGCCGGTGACGGTGAACTTGAGCGGCTTCGTGGCGAGCGCCTTCGCCCGTGCGCAGGCGAGCGGCAGGTCGAGCGCGCCGCTGCCGATCGGCCCGATCACCGTGCCCGGCGGGCGGGTGCGGAACCTCATGCCGGAGCTGGCCCGGTAGGCGATCAGGTCCTCGAACGAGAAGCGCTGGGTGATCCCGTCCATCGGACGCACGAAGTACTCGATCATCCCGTTGGTCTCGGGATGGTTGACGTCGAAGCGGTAGAGCTCGCCGTCGCAGACGAGGTCGATGCCGGCCTGCTCCTGGATCCCGATGACGACGCGCGTGGCGTCGGCGAGCGCCTGCTCGGACGGCAGCGCGACGAGCCACTCGGGCACGGGGTAGGAGCCGACGACGGTGGTCTGGATACGGGGCATGGGGCGTCTCCGGGGCCGGCTCTGCGGCCGAGTTAACCATCTGGTGATGAGCCGATGGTATCGGCGGGCAAAGTGGGCGGCAAGGGTTGACGATCCGGGTCCCGGAACGGAAAATTATTAACCAACGGGTTACAAATCCGATGACCCTCTGACTGCAAGGAGCGCCCCACCGATGAGCACCCGCCGACTCGGCATCGTGATGCACGGCGTCACCGGCCGCATGGGTCTGAACCAGCACCTGATCCGCTCGATCAAGGCGATCCGCGAGCAGGGCGGCGTGCGCCTGTCCGACGGCACCCGCGTGATGCCCGACCCGATCCTCGTCGGCCGCGGCGCCGAGCGCATGCAGGCACTCGCCGCGCAGCACGGCGGGCTGCGCTGGAGCACCGATCTGAAGGCCGCGCTCGCCGACCCGAAGGACGAGGTGTTCTTCGACGCCGCCACCACCCAGATGCGCCCGGCGCTGGTGCTCGAGGCGATCGCCGCGGGCAAGCATGTCTACTGCGAGAAGCCCTCGGCCACCAACCTCGACGAGGCGGTGCAGATCTGGCGCGCCGCCGAGGCGAAGGGGGTCAAGCACGGCGTGGTGCAGGACAAGCTCTGGCTGCCCGGCCTGCTCAAGCTGAAGATGCTGATCGACTCGGGCTACTTCGGCCGGATCCTGTCGGTACGCGGCGAGTTCGGCTACTGGGTGTTCGAGGGCGACCTGCAGCCCGCGCAGCGACCGAGCTGGAACTACCGCAAGGAGGACGGCGGCGGCATCATCCTCGACATGCTGTGCCACTGGCGCTACGTGATCGACAACCTGTTCGGCGCGGTCAAGAGCGTCTCGTGCCTCGGTGCCACGCACATCCCCACGCGCATCGACGAGCAGGGCCAGCCCTACGCGGCGACCGCCGACGACGCGGCCTACGCCACCTTCGAGCTCGAGACCGGCGTGGTCGCGCACTTCAACAGCTCGTGGACGACGCGCGTGCGCCGCGACGACCTGCTCACGCTGCACGTCGACGGCACCCACGGCTCGGCGGTCGCCGGCCTGCGCGGCGTGACGGTGCAGCCGCGCGTGGCCACGCCCAAGCCGGTGTGGAACCCCGACCTGCCGCAGCCGATCGACTTCATGGCGGGCTGGCAGGAGGTGCCCGACTACGCGGTGTTCGACAACGCGTTCCGCGCGCAGTGGGAGCTGTTCATCCGCCACGTCGTCCAGGGCACGCCCTTCCCGTGGAACCTGCGCGAGGGCGCCAAGGGCGTGCAGCTGGTCGAGGCCGGGCTGCGCTCGTGGCAGGAGCGTCGCTGGGTCGATCTGGGTACCCTTCCGGCCTGAGTCCCGTTCCCGAGTCCAGACGAGCCCGCCATGCCCACGATCACGCTGCCCGGCCTCGACGGCCGGCTCTCGCCTTTCACCACCTCCGAGCCGCGCGGCTATCCCGACGCCGCGCAGGGCCCGTTCTCGCGGATCGCGTTCTCGGCGGTGCACGTCGTCGCCGATCCGCTGTCCACGGTCGACCCCTGGGTGGGCTGTGCGGTCGACTGGGACGCGACCATCGCCTACCGCAGCCGGCTCTGGGACCTCGGGCTCGGCGTGGCCGAGGCGATGGACACCGCGCAGCGTGGCATGGGCCTGGACTGGCCGACCTCGCTCGAGCTGATCCGCCGGTCGATCGATGCATCGAGGGACCATCCGGGCGCGAGGGTGTTCTCGGGCTGCGGCACCGATCACCTGGTGCCGGGCGAACGCCTGACCGTGGCCGACGTGATCGACGCCTACGAGCACCAGGCCGAGGCCATCGAGGGCCTGGGCGGGCGGCTGATCGTGATGGCGAGCCGCGCGCTCGCCGCCTGCGCGCGCTCGCCCGACCAGTACGGCCTGGTCTACGACCGGCTGCTCGCGCAGGTGCGCGAGCCGATCATCCTGCACTGGCTGGGCGACATGTTCGACCCCGCGCTCGCGGGCTACTGGGGCCAGGACGGGCTCGACGAGGCGATGGACGTCGCCGTCGAGGTGATCAACCGCAACGCCTCGAAGATCGACGGCGTGAAGGTCTCGCTGCTCGACAGCGACCGCGAGATCGCGATGCGCCGCCGGCTCGCACCGGGCGTGAGGATGTACACCGGCGACGACTTCAACTTCGCCGAGCTGATCGCGGGCGACGCGCAGGGCCACTCCGACGCGCTGCTCGGCATCTTCGACGCGATCGCGCCGGCCGCCTCGGCCGCGCTCACCGCGCTCGCGCGCGGCGACGTCGCGGGCTTCCACGCGATCCTCGGGCCCACGGTGCCGCTGTCGCGGCACATCTTCTGCGCGCCCACCCGCTTCTACAAGACGGGTGTGGTCTTCATGGCCTGGCTCAACGGGCTGCAGGACCACTTCGTGATGGTCGGCGGCCAGCAGTCCACGCGCCACGTCGTGCACCTCGCCGAGCTGTTCCGCCTGGCGGACGCCGCCGGCCTGCTGCGCGATCCGGGCCTGGCCTGCGCGCGGATGCGCGCGCTGCTCGTCACCCACGGCATCGGCGCATGAGCGCCGCGGTCGGCTCGGGCGGCACCGGCGACGGCAACCGGCACGCCGGCGACGGCCCCGATCCGCGGCGCCTGTCGCTCAACACCGCGACGGTCAAGCTGCGCTGGAATCTGGCGCAGATGATCGAGGGCTGCGCGCGCCACGGCATCCGCGGCATCGCCCCCTGGCGCGACAAGCTGGCCGAGCTCGGCGTGGCCGAGGCCGCCCGCCGCATCCGTGCGGCCGAGCTCACGGTCACCGGCCTGTGCCGCGGCGGCCTGTTCCCGGCCGCCGACGCCGCCGGCCGCCGCGCCGCCGTCGACGACACCCTTCGGGCGGTCGACGACGCCGCCACGCTCGGCGCGCAGTGCCTGGTGCTGGTGGTCGGCGGCGTGCCCGCGGGCTCGAAGGACCTGGCGGGCGCGCGCGCCCAGGTCCGCGACGGCATCGCCGCGGTGCTGCCGCATGCGCGCGCCGCCGGCGTGCCGCTCGCCATCGAGCCGCTGCACCCGATGTACGCGGCCGACCGGGCCTGCGTGAACACCCTCGCGCAGGCGCTCGACCTGTGCGATGCGCTCGACCCGGGCGGCGCGGGCGTGGTCGCGCGCACTGCGGTCGACGGGACGCCCTGGGCCGGCGCTTCGGCGCTCGGCGTCGCCGTCGACGCCTACCACGTCTGGTGGGACCCGATGCGCGACGCGCAGATCGAGCGGGCCGGCCCGGCGCGGCTGCATGCCTTCCACGTCTGCGACTGGCTGGTGCCCACCCGCGACCTGCTCGAGGACCGCGGCATGATGGGCGACGGCGTGATCGACCTGCGCGGCCTGCGCCGCAAGGTCGAGGCCGCCGGGTTCCGCGGGCTGCACGAGTGCGAGATCTTCTCGTCGCGCGACTGGTGGCAACGCGACCCCGACGAGGTGCTCGGGGTGATGAAGGCGCGGCACGCGGCGCACTGCTGAGCGAGGCGGCGGGCGTCGCCGTTCCGCTGGACGACGCCGGCACGGTGGCGCGGCGCGGCGCGATGCGATGATGTCGGCAGACCGTTCGGTGGCGCCGGCGCGCCCCGGCCAGGAGACCACATGAACACAAGGCTCGACCCCCGCTCCGCCGCGGACCCCTCCCACGCCCCGGCCACCGATATCCTCGACGTGGTCGTCGTCGGCGCCGGCATCTCCGGCATCGGCGCCGCCTGGCACCTCGCCACGCAGTCGCCGGGCACGCGCTTCCTGGTGCTGGAGTCGAAGGACACCTTCGGCGGCACCTGGGTCACGCACCGGTATCCCGGCATCCGCTCCGACAGCGACCTGTACACCTTCGGCTACCGCTTCAAGCCCTGGACGGGCACGCCGATCGCGACCGCCGCCGAGATCCTGAAGTACATGGGCGAGGTGATCGAGGACACCGGGCTCGGCGAGCGCATCCGCTACCGCCATGCGATCGAGCGGGCGAGCTGGTCGTCGGCGGACCGCTGCTGGACGCTCGATGTGCACCGGCTCGACACCGGCGAGCGGCTGCAGATCGCGACCCGCTTCCTGTGGATGTGCCAGGGCTACTACCGGCACCAGGGCGGCTACACGCCGCAGTGGCCGGGCATGGACACCTTCGGCGGGCGCATCGTGCATCCGCAGGACTGGCCCGAGGACTTCGACACCTCAGGACAGCGCGTGGTGGTGATCGGCTCGGGCGCGACCGCGGCCACGCTGGTGCCGGCGCTCGCCGGCCACTGCGCGCATGTGACGATGCTGCAGCGCTCGCCGACCTGGTTCGTGACAGGACGCAACGCCAACCTGCTGGCCGACACGCTGCGCGAGCTCGACCTGCCGCCGGAGTGGATCCACGAGATCGTCCGCCGCAAGATCCTGTTCGACCAGAAGACGCTGCACGCGCGCGCGTTCTCCGATCCGGACGGGCTCGGCGCCGACCTGCTCGCCAACGTGCGCGCGCACGTCGGCGACGCGGTCGACGTCGACCGGCACTTCACGCCGCGCTACAAGCCCTGGCGCCAGCGCATCGCCTTCATCCCGGATGCAGACCTGTTCAAGGCGATCCGCGACAAGCAGGCCTCGGTGGTCACCGACGAGATCGAGCGCTTCACCGAGACCGGGCTGCTGCTGAAGTCGGGCGAGACGCTCGAGGCCGACGTGATCGTCACCGCCACCGGCTTCGAGCTCAGCGTGCTCGGCGACATCCCGTTCGAGATCGACGGCCGCCCGCTCGAGTTCTCGGCCACCGTCGGCTGGCGCGGCGCGATGTTCACCGGCGTGCCGAACCTCGTGTGGGTGTTCGGCTACTTCCGCGCGAGCTGGACGCTGCGCGTGGACCTGCTCGGCGACTTCGTCTGCCGGCTGCTGGCGCACATGCGCGAGCGCGGCGCCGAGGTCGTCACGCCGGCGCTGAGGCCCGAGGAGGCGGACATGCCGCTGCGCCCGTGGGTCGACCCGGAGAACTTCAGCCCGGGCTATCTCGCGCGCGGCGGCGAGCGGCTGCCGAGGACGGGCGACCGGGCCCCGTGGCGCCACTCGCAGGACTATGCGTTCGACAAGGACGACCTGCCGGCGGCCGATCTGGACGACGGCTCGCTCAAGTACACGTGAACCCGGGCGCGGCCGGCCGCATCCGGCAGCGTGCGCTCAGTCCCGGCTGCTGACCGGCGCGGTCCGAGGCAACGCGGCGGCGGTGGCGACCACCGCGCCCGAGGCGTCGCGCAGCTCGAGACGGTCGCCGTCGCGGCGCATCGAGACGGCGCTGCCGATCGAACTCAGGAAGGCCTCCTGCTGCCCCCGCAGGTCGGCGGTGCCGGTGCACGCGACGTTCGCCGACTGCAGCGGCCCGACGGCCAGGCGCTTGTCGGCGAGCATCCAGGGGCCCGCGTAGGGCGAGCAGCCGCCGAAGCCGCGCACGCGTCCGTCGGTGTCGAACTCGGCGGTGATGAGGCTGCCCGGCCGCACGCCGACGATCGTGCGCGAGGCGTCGGCATAGCCGGTGACGCGCCAGACCTTGTCGACCAGGCCGGCCGGCTGCCTCACGAAGGTGGCGAGTTCGGCGCCGCGGCGATCGAGCAGCACCAGCGTGCCGTCCGCGATCCGCCATGCAGTGGCGCGTGCCAGGCTCCGACTGTAGGCCTCGGCGCCCGCGAGCACCGCCTCGCCGCAGACGCGGCGCGAGGCGGCCAGGTCGCGCCCGATGCGCAGCACCTCGCCCGAGCCGTACCAGGTGCCGACGAACCGGTTGCAGCCGTCGCTGGCGGAGAACCGGTCGCCGCTGAAGCGCAGCGTCGGCAGCGCGGCATCGGCCGCCAGCGTCTGGGGGCCCATCGCCGACATCATCCAGGCGCTGCCGACGAGCGTCGTCGGGTCGCGCCCGCTCGTCGCGCAGGCGCACAGGCCGGCCGCCGCGAGCAGGCTCGCGGCGAAGCGCGGGATACGGAACCGGGGGGACGCCACCTTCATCGGACTCTCCTGCGAGCAGTCTCCAAAGGGGTGGCGATGCCGTCAACGGAACTGTCTCCCGCCGGCCCCGGCCCGCCGACGCACGGAGGCGCGCGGCGAGCGGGCGGCGGGGGCACGTCAAGCGGCGGCCCGACCGGCGGTCCGACCGGCGGACCGCCGCAGCGGGACCGACGCGGGGCCTCAGCCCTTCGGGGCGGGCTTGGTGGTCGGCTTGGCCGGGGCCTTGGGCGCCGGCTCGACCGCGAGCACCACCGCCTCGGTGATCACCGCGTGGACATCGTCGCCGATCTTGAACTTCGACATGTCCACACCCTCGGGCACCGAGACGCGCACCGTACGGTGCACGCCGCGCAGCGTCGCGGTGCGGGCCTTGCGGTCGACGCCCTGGATGGTCGCCAGGACCTCGACGGTGCGCACGCCGGCCGCGCCAGGCGCCGAGCCCGCCGGGGCCGCCGCCGCGGCGCTCGACTCGATGCGCTCGCGGATGCCGCTGGCCGTGGCCGGCTCGATTCGGGCCGCGACGGCGAGGATGTGACGGATCAGCAGCATGTCGCCGACCTTGACCTGGTCGAAGTTCTTGATCTCGGCGGGCACGGCGACCGTCGTCACGTTGCCGTTCGGGCCGCGAAGCGTTGCGGTCCGGTTGACCTTGTCGATCTCGACGATGCGCGCGCGCACCTCGACCTCGCCGGCGGCGCCTCGGGCGCCGGGCGCGGCGCCCGTGACGGCGGTGACGGAGGCGCCCTGCGCGAAGGCGGCGGCGGGCAGCGCGAGGGCGCAGGTGACGAGCAGCGAGGCGGTGCGGTTCATGAGGTTCCTTCTCTCTCTTGTTGAGCCATCGGATCCACCGCGCGCGGCGGTGGCGTGCCGGGGGGCGGCAGAGCTTACCGCCGAGCGGGCTGGTCGTCTAACCGGGATGCACCACGCAGACGACCGTTCGTGTCGCGCGCCCGCGCTCGACCAGTCGACGCGTGCGCCGGTCAGGCCCGGACCCGGGTCGGCGCCGGCAGCACCGGTGCGCCCAGGCCCGCGCTCATGAACTCGACGAGGCCGCGCACCATCGCCCGGTAGCCCCGGCGGTTCGTGTCGTCGACCGGCCCGTGTCGGTCGACCCAGCGCGCCAGGGCATACACGGTCTCGTGGTGGACGATGGCGACCCGCGCGTCGAAGCTCGCCTGCGGCAGCGCGGGCAGCAGACGGCGCGCCATCGCGCGGGCGCGCTCGATGCCGCTGCGCAGCGACGGGTCGGTGGTCTCGAGCAGCCGCATGTCGGTGTCGAACAGCGCCTGCGCCAGCACCCGCAGGTAGTCAGGGCCCCAGGGCGTGCCGCGGACCACCTCGGCCAGCGTCTCGACCGCCGCGCCGACGATCGCGTGCAGCGCATCGCCGCGCCCCGCGGCCTCGATCGCGTCGAGCCGCCGATGGCGGATCGCATCGATGGTGCGCATCCTGCGCTCGACCACGGCGCGGATGAGCGCCTCGCGCGAGCCGAAGTGGTAGTGGGCCGCCGACAGGTTGCCCTGGCCGGCGGCGATGACGATCTGGCGCAGCGACACGATGGCGATGCCCTGCTGCGCGAACAGCCGCTCGGCGACATCGAGCAGCGCGGTCGCGGTCGGGGTGGTGCCGGAGGCGTCGATGCGTGTCGGGTTCTTGTGCATCGCAGCGTGATCGCCTTCCCCGCGAGGCAATTGACATGAAGGGGCGATCAGACTGTAATTCATGCGAATTACTCGACGCAAGCTTGGATGTCACGCGCACCCGGCGGACGTCACGGACGAGGAGACAGCGATGAAGGCCGCCGTTCTGCACGCGCCCCGCCAACCGATGACCATCGAGCAGGTGGCCATCGAGAAGCCGAAGCGGCGCGAGGTGCTGGTGCGCACCGCGGCCGCCGGCCTGTGCCACAGCGACCTGCATTTCATCGAAGGCGCCTACCCCACGCCGGTGCCGGTGGTGCTCGGCCACGAGGCGGCCGGCATCGTCGAGGCGGTCGGCGAGGACGTCACCTACGTGAAGCCCGGAGACCGCGTCATCAGCTGCCTGTCGGTGTTCTGCGGGCACTGCGAGTTCTGCCTGAGCGGGCGCATGTCGATCTGCCAGGACCCGGAGGTCAAGATGGCCCCGGGCGTCGCGAAGCGTCTCGCCTGGAAGGGCGCGCACCTCAACCAGTTCCTGAACCTGTCGGCCTTCGCCGAGCAGATGGTGGTGCACGAGCACGCGCTGGTGAAGGTCCGCGAGGACATGCCGCTCGACCTCGCCGCGCTGATCGGCTGCGGCGTGGTCACCGGCTACGGCGCGGTGGTGCACACCGCGCGTGTGGAGCCCGGCTCGACGGTGGCCATCTTCGGCGCCGGCGGCATCGGCCTGTCGGCGATCAACGCCGCGGCGCTGGCCGGTGCGGCGCGAATCATCGCCGTCGACCGCGATCCCTTCAAGTTCGACCTGGCGCGCGCCTTCGGCGCGACCGACATCGTCGACGCGTCAGCCGGCGACACGGTCAAGCAGATCCAGGCGCTGACCGGCGGCGGCGTGCAGTACGCGTTCGAGTGCATCGGCCTGAAGGAGACCGCCGAGCAGTCGTTCGGCTGCCTGCGTCCGGGCGGCACCGCGACCATCGTCGGCATGATCCCGATCGGCACGAAGATCGAGCTGCACGGCTTCGACTTCCTGCGCGAGCGGCGCATCCAGGGCTCGATGATGGGCTCGAACCGCTTCCGTACCGACATGCCCCGCCTGATCGAGTTCTACCTGCAGGGGCGCCTGAAGCTCGACGAGATGGTCTCGGCGCGGATCCCGCTCGAGCGCATCAACGACGGCTTCGACGCCCTCAAGCGCGGCGGCATCGCCCGCAGCGTCATCGTCTTCGACCACTGAGACCCGACTTTCGCGGGCCACCCCGCATCCGAGCCGCCGCACGAACGACGGCCGCAACGACACCACGGAGACAGACCATGACCCGAACCCTCGCGTCGACCGCAGCCGCCCTGGCCGCGGCCCTCGGCCTGCTGGCCGCCCCCGCACCGGCCGCCGCGCAGGGCAAGGGCGAGTCGGTCAAGTTCCAGGACTACCCTGGCCTGGGCAACATGCTGATCCGCGTCGCCATCGCCAAGGGCTACTGCGAGAAGGCCGGCATCAAGTGCGAGCTGCAGACCATCCCGGCCGCGCCGCTCGGGGCGCAGGCGATGCTCGCCAAGAGCATCGACTCCTTCCTCGGCCCGTCCGACGTGATGAACCAGGCGGTGATGCGCGGCGCGAAGATGAAGATGGTCGCGGGCGGCGCGGTCACCAACGTCGCGGCGCTGCTGGCCGGCAACCACCTCGAGACGCCGAACGCGGCCCGCGGCTGGCCCGCGTTCATGCTGGACCTCAAGGGCAAGAAGATCGGGGTGACCGCGCGCGGCGCGGCCACCGAGGTCACGATGCGCTGGATGCTGACCAAGGCCGGCGTCAACCCGGACGACGTCACCTTCGTCGCGGTCGGCGCCCCCAACACCGCGTACGGCGCGCTGGTCTCCAAGCAGGTCGACGCGCTGTCGATGTTCGAGCCGGCCGGCGCGATGTGCGACGTGCTCAAGACCTGCAAGGTGCTGTGGCGCGCGGCGATCGACAAGATGCCGGCCGAGCAGTTCGCGCTCAACGGCGGCGGCAACGGGCTGGTCTTCACCCAGGAGTACATCGACCGCAACCCGCACGTGATCGACGCGGTGATCCGCGCGGTGAAGGAGGCCGACGCCTTCATCAACGTGCCGGCCAACTTCGAGGAAGTCACCAAGATCACCCAGCAGTTCTTCAAGTTCGACATGCCCCGTGGCGACGAGGTGCTGACCACGGCGCTGAAGATCGCGATCGACTCGGGCACCTACCGCGCGACGATCAACCGCAAGGCGATCCAGGCCAACCTCGACCTGCTGCTCGAGACCAAGCAGATCGAGAAAGCCGCGCCGGTCTCCGACCTCGTGCTCGACCGCGCGCCTTGAGTGGGCCGATGAGCGCCGCGATCGCCATCGACCGGCTGACGGTGCGCTTCGGCGACGTCGTCGCGGTCGACGATGTCTCGCTGTCGATCGGCGAGGGCGAGTTCGTCTCGATCGTGGGCCCCAGCGGCTGTGGCAAGACGACGATCCTGAACCTGCTGACCGGGCTGGTGCCGCTGCAGGACG
The DNA here is from genome assembly GCA_044342535.1 of Burkholderiaceae bacterium. Taxonomy (GTDB): domain Bacteria; phylum Pseudomonadota; class Gammaproteobacteria; order Burkholderiales; family Burkholderiaceae_E; genus UBA4615. Next base: position 15,529 of record JBIIPQ010000022.1, on the reverse strand, counting down.
GCCGGATCTCGCTGCTCGGCAGGACGCCGGTGGCGGGCAATCCGGACGTCGCCTACATGCTGGCCCGCGACTGCCTGCTGCCCTGGCGCACGACGCTGGCCAACGCCTGCTATGGCATGGAGGTGCGCGGCATCGACGAGACGACGCGCATCCGGCGCGCGGGCGAACTGCTCGCACGGGTCGGCCTGAAGGGCTTCGAGGACAAGTGGCCCAAGCAGCTCTCGCACGGGATGCGCCAGCGCTGCGCGCTCGCGCGGACCTTCGCGCTCGACTCGCCGGTGATGCTCATGGACGAGCCGTTCGGCGCGCTCGACGCCCAGACCAAGCTGCAGCTCGAGGACCTGCTGCTCGAGCTCTGGAGCGCGCAGAAGCGCACCGTCGTCTTCATCACCCACGACCTGGCCGAGGCGGTGGCGATGTCCGACCGCGTGGTGGTCATGAGCGCGCGTCCCGGGCGCATCGTCGCCGACGTGAAGATCGATCTCGAGCGGCCGCGCCACGTGCGGGCGCTGCAGAAGGACCGCCACTTCCTCGACGTCTACGCACACGTCTGGGAGAAGCTCGAGGAAGGGCTGGGCGCGACGGCCGGGGCGATCACGTGAGCGGCTCGCGTGCGTCCACGGTCGCGACCCACGCGGTCGCGATTGCCGCCTTCCTCGCGGTCTGGGAGCTGGCGATGCGCCAGGAGTGGCTGGCGCAGACCTTCTTCGGGCAGCCGAGCGGCATCGCCGCCTACCTGTGGGACGGCTTCGTCACCGGACGCAAGCTGTGGCGAGATCTGGGCTACACCGTCGCCGGCACGCTGATCTCCTTCGTGCTGGGCAGCGTCGCGGCGCTCGCGCTCGGCCTGGTGTTCGTGATGTTCCCGAAGGTCGAGCGCGCGATGGACCCGTACCTGACGGTGCTCAACGCGATGCCGCGGCTGGCGCTCGCGCCGCTCTTCCTGCTGTGGTTCGGCCTGGGCCTGGGCTCGAAGGTCGCGGTCGGCACCAGCCTCGCGTTCTTCATCGTGCTCGCCAACACCGTCGCCGGCATCCGCGGCGTGTCGCAGGACCTGGTCACGCTGTCGCGCTCGCTCGGCGCGACGCCGCGGCAGGTCTTCTTCAAGGTGACGCTGCCCTCGGCGGTGCCGGTGATCTTCTCCGGCTTGCGCCTGGCGCTGATCTACTCGATGCTCGGTGTGGTGGGGGCGGAGCTGATCGCCGCCGAGCACGGGCTCGGGCAGGTGCTCGCCTACCTGCAGTCGACCTTCAACATGAACGGCGTCATGGCGCTGCTGGCGCTGCTGGCGCTGCTCGGCATGATCGTCACCCAGGGCATGACCCGGCTCGAGAAGGCGCTCCTCCGATGGCAATGAACGCGCTTCTCGACGGCCGCGTCGCCGTCGTCACCGGCGCGGCCTCGGGCATCGGCCTGGCGACCGTCGAGCGCTTCGTCGAAGAGGGCGCTCGCGTGGTGGCGGCCGACTTCCGCGAGGAGACCGGTCGGGCGCTGGCCGAGCGCTTCCCCGGCGTCGTGCGCTTCGAGCGCTGCGACGTGACGCGGCTCGACGAGCTGCGCGCCGCGATCGACGCGGCGGCGATGCATTTCGGCGGGCTCGACATCCTGTTCAGCAACGCCGGCCACGGCGGCTCGGCGGTCGGCGTCGAGGGCTTCGATGCCCAGGGCTGGGACGACACCTTCGCACTGCTGCTGCGCGCGATCGCCGCGGGCGCCTCGTACGCGGTGCCGCACATGAAGCGGCGCGGCGGCGGCGCGATCGTCAACACCTCGTCGATCTCGGCGCTGCAGGCCGGCTATGCGCCGCTCGCCTACTCGGTGGCCAAGGCCGGCGTGCTGCACTACACGCGGGTCGCCGCCGCCGAGCTCTCGGCGCACCGCATCCGCATCAACGCGGTGGTGCCCGGCTTCATCGCCACCGGCATCTTCGGCCACTCCCTCGGGCTGGGCGAGGATGACGCGCGCGAGCTGGCGGCGAAGGTCGCCGAGCGCAGCGGCGTTGCCAACCCGATCGGCCGCTCGGGCCGACCGCGCGACATCGCCGATGCGGTGGTCTACCTGTCGTCGGACGCGGCCGGGTTCATCACCGGCACGCACATCACCGTCGACGGCGGCATCACCATGGGCCCGCGCCACAGCTGGGACCTCGACACGCCCGGCCCGATCGGCCAGGCGCTCGGCCTGACCCGCGCCGAGATCGAGGCGCGCCGCGCCGCGCCGAAACGCTGACCACCCGTCCGATCCGAACCCGACCGAAGCGAGCGCCACCATGCCCCGTGTCACCTTCATCGCCCACGACGGCACCCGTCACCCGGTCGACATCGCCGCCGGCGAATCGCTGATGCGCGCCGCCGTCGACAACGGCGTGCCCGGCATCGACGCCGACTGCGGCGGGATGTGCGCCTGCGCGACCTGCCACGTGTTCGTCCAGCCCGAGTGGGTGGCGCGTCTCGCGGCGCCCTCGCAGCAGGAGGAGGAGATGCTGAACTTCACCGCCGAGCGGCGCGAGACCTCGCGCCTCGCCTGCCAGATCCCGGTCGTCGATGCGCTCGACGGCCTGACCGTGACGATGCCCGAAGGCCAGCACTGAGCGGTGCGTCCGCTCGCCACACGAGGAGTCCCGCCATGACGACCGCCACCGAGGCGCTGTCCCCCGTCCAGGCCGCTGCGCGCGAGCGCGCTTTCTCGATGCCGCTCGAGGAGATCGACCCGAGCGACTCGCTGCTGTTCGCCGACGACACCATCGGCCACTACTTCGCGCGGCTGCGCCGCGACGCGCCGGTGCACCGCTCGCACAGCCCGATGTTCGGCGACTACTGGTCGGTGACCACCTACGACCACATCATGGCCGTCGACACCAACCACCAGGTGTTCTCGTCCGACTGGTCGAACGGCGGCATCGCGATCCAGGACCGCCCGCTGACCGAGCGGCTGCAGATGTTCATCGCGATGGATCCGCCGAAGCACGACGTGCAGCGGCTCGCGGTGAGCCCGATCGTGGCGCCGGGCAACCTCGCGAACATGGAGGGCCTGATCCGCGAGCGCACGCGGCGCGTTCTCGATTCGCTGCCGCGCGGCGAGACCTTCGACTGGGTCGACACGGTCTCGATCGAGCTCACCACGATGATGCTCGCGACGCTGTTCGACTTCCCGTTCGAGGACCGCCGGCTCCTCACCTGGTGGTCAGACATCGCCACCACCAACCCCGACATCGACAAGAGCCGGGTGTCCTCGTGGGAGGAGCGCCAGGCCGAGCTGGTGAAGATGGCGCAGTACTTCACGCGGCTGTGGAACGAGCGCGTCAACGCGCCGCCGAAGACCGACCTGATCTCGATGCTCGCGCACGGTCCCGCGACGCGGAACATGCCGCCGCTGGAGTTCCTCGGCAACCTGGTGCTGCTGATCGTGGGCGGCAACGACACCACCCGCAACTCGATGACCGGCGGGCTGCTCGCGCTGTCGCGCTACCCCGAGGAGTGGGCGAAGCTGCGCGCCAACCCGGCGCTGATCGACTCGATGGTGCCGGAGATCATCCGCTGGCAGACCCCGCTGCCGCACATGCGGCGCACCGCGGTCGCCGACATCGAACTCGGCGGGCAGACCATCCGCAAGGGCGACAAGGTCGTCATGTGGTACCTGTCGGGCAACCGCGACGAGCGGATGATCGCCGACCCGGAACGGCTGATCATCGACCGGCCGCGGCCCCGCCAGCACCTGTCGTTCGGCTTCGGCATCCACCGCTGCGTGGGCAACCGGCTCGCCGAGCTGCAGCTCAAGATCCTCTGGCAGGAGATCCTCGCTCGCTTCGAGTCGATCGAGGTCCTCGGCGAACCCACCCGGATCCGCTCGAACTTCGTGCGCGGCTACTCGAAGCTGCCGGTGCGGATCCCGGCCTGAGCGTCGCCGATCGCATCAGGCACTTCCTGAAGCGCTCCTGCCGGTCGACGATGCCGCCCTGGGCACGTACATCTGCTCGACCTCGAAGTCGCCGTTCGGGTCGATCTCGATGGACGGCGTGCCGTTCCGAGGGCTGCGCGGCGCACGGTGTGCGGTGCGCGACCCTCAGCGCGCCAGGTAGCCCGAGTCGACCGCGAGCACGTGGCCGGTGATCGAGCGTGCCGCGTCGCTGGCGAGGAACAGCACCGCGTCCGCGACGTCTTCGGGCGAGGGCAGCCGGCCGAGCGGCGTGTGCACCATCACTGCGGCGAGCTTCTCGGGGTCGGAGAAGATCGGCTCGGTCAGCGGCGTGTCGACGTAGTTCGGTGCGACCGCGTTCACGCGCAGCCCGCGCCCGGCCCACTCGAGGGCGAGTGCGCGCGTGAGGTTGACCACCGCGCCCTTGCTCGCCTGGTAGGCCGCGTTCGGGAAGACGCCCCCGGACAGGCCCATCACCGACGCCAGGTTCACGATCGCGCCACCCGCCTCCATGCGACGTGCGGCGAGCCGGTTGCAGAAGAACAGGCCGTTGAGGTTCACGTCGACCACCCGTTCGAAGTCGCCGGGCGCGATCTCGAGGGCCGGGCCCCGGATGCCGATGCCCGCGTTCGCGACCAGCACGTCGAGGCCGCCGAGTTCGGCGGCGACCCGCCCGAGCGCGGCGTCGACGGCGTCGTGGTCGGTGACGTCGACCGCGAGGGACAGGGCGGGCGCGGCGCCGGGCGTCCCGGCCGCGGCGAGCGCATCGGCATCGCGATCGAGCGCGGCGACGCGTGCACCCGCGACCACGAAGGCGTGCACGATCGCCGCGCCCAGGCCACGGGCAGCACCGGTGACGACGACGGTGCGGCCCTCGAAGTGCCATTCGGGACGGGCAGGGGGGCTGGCGTTCATCTCGGGGTCTCCTGCGGCCGGTCGGAGGCCGGCGTCATCGGTGGGTGTCGAGCCATTGCCGCAGCCGCTGCAGCGCGGGCAGCAGGCGCTCGAAGCCGTCGTCGCCGAGCGCATCGTGCAGCCGCGCGACCTCGGGCGCGAGCGCAGCCACGCAAGCATGGCGCATCTTGATGCCGGACTCGGTGATCGTGACACGCTTGCCACGCGCATCGTCGGGGTCGGCGCGCACGTCGAGCAGGCCCTGCTCGGCGAGCCGGTGCACGAGCTTGCCCATCGCGGGCTTGCTGACCTGGAAGGCGCGCGACAGCGCGACCAGGCTCGGCTCGCCGCCGAGCCGCACGAAGTGGTTGAGCACCGTGAACTGCGCGATCGACAGGCCCTGGGGCAGCACGCGCTCGAAGCGGTTGCGCGCGAGCTGGTCGATGATGCCGATCTCGTTCAGCACGCGGAACGCGGCGGGGTCGGCCTTCGCGGCGGGAGCGGGGGCGGACGCCGGCACGGGACGGGCGGACACGGGGCGAGGGGCTCGGGGCACAGCCGCATTCTAAGGCTCGGCCGCAGGGCGACGGCGCCGCCGCCCCGAGGCCGCGGCTCAGCCGCGCACCACGTCCTGCAGCGCCCGGCGCGGACTGCGCACGGCCTCGCCGGTCCGATGGCCGACGCGCACCAGCATCTGCACCTTCTCGCCCTCGCGCTGACCCACGCGCGTCTCGAACTCGCGCTGCAGCGCGCGCATCTCCGGGTACTCCTGCAGCACCTGGCTCGGCGGCTGCGTGACCAGGCCGAGCGCGGCGGCCTGCAGCTGCAGCCGCAGGAACGCGCGTCCAGCCTCGAGCTGCGGGACTCGGCCCGCGGCCGGCGTCACCAGCCACACCCAGGTGCCGGTGCCGGGCACCCAGGACCGTACGCGGTCGAGGCCCGCCTTGAAGTAGCTCGAGCCCGGGTCCATCGCCTTCTCGGGCGTCATCTGCCCGGCCAGGCGCAGCGCCTCCATCATCGTCCCGCCCAGCGAGATGCCGTCGCGATGCCGAGCGATCTCGGCGGCGCCCACGCGCGTGAGGTCCACGCTCTCCTTCCAGGTGCGCGGCGTGCGCTGCTCGATGTCCCAGGCGCGGACCATGATGTCGTTGAGCGCGGCGACCATCGACGGCGCCTGCGTGCCGCCCGCGACGACGCCGGGCCGCGTCGCCGCGGCGACGAGCGCGGCGAGCGCCTCGGGGCCGACGGCGCGCTCGGCGAACGGCGTCTTCCAGGTCGTGCGGACACCGGCCTGCGCGAACAGCGGATCGGGCTCGGCGCCTTCGCGCAGCAGCCGCACGCGGGCGACGGGCCGGGCATCGAGCCGCTCCGGGCCGGGCTCGCCCGCCGGGAAGGGCTCGATCTCGGCCCGCAGCCCGTCGGCCGCGGCGGCCATCGACAGCAGCTCGAGGAAGGCGCCGTGGCCGATGGTCAGCTGCCGAGACGGCGGGTCGGTCATCGGCAGCGTACGCGTCGGGTCGGCGAACAGCACGATGCTGCCGTCGGCCGGCAGCTCGACCATCCAGGGCTGCAGGTTGTGCGGATTCGGCGCGAGGATCGCCCAGGACAGCAGCCGGCGCCGGACGTCCTCGCCGCGGCCGGCCAGACGCCAGGGCTCGGTGGCGGCGTCGGGCATCGCGCTGCAGGCCGGCAACAGCGGCGCGGCCGCCGCGATCACGGCGCTCGAGCCGACGATCCGGATGAAGCCGCGGCGGGCAGGGGTGGGGGCGGGGGTCGGGCGGGTGTCGGACATGGCGGCCTCATGTAGTAAATAGGTTAACGAAAAGAGGATGATAGGTAACCGGTTTACCAGAGTCAATCCGGAACATTCCGATCCGATCGGGGAATTCGATCGGGCTGACCGATATTCACGGTTGGCCGCCGCGGCGCCGGACTGGGACGATCGGAGCCTGTCCCCACGATGCGAAGGAGCCTGCGATGAAGATCGCCACCTACGGAGCGATGCACCTCGGCGTCGCGTTCGGTGTCGCCTATGCGCTGACCGGCAGCGTCCGCGTGGCCGGCACGATCGCGCTGGTCGAGCCGGCGGTCCAGACGGTCGCGTACGCGCTCCACGAGCGCGCGTGGCGCGACCCGGCCGCCTTGCGCGCCCGTGCGGTGCGTGGGTTCGACGTGCTGCGGGCCGCGGCGCGCCGCCCGCTCGCGTTCAGCCGATCGTGACGCGCCCCGCCGGCGTGTCGAAGGTCGCGGCCAGGCCCGGCGCATCGCGCGTCTCCACCCATTCGAGCGGCACCGGGGCGCTGACCTGCGGGCGCCGCTCGATGATCGCCTTCGGGCCGCGGATCGCCAGGCCCGCGAGCCTCACGCCCGCGTCCGGCAGCCGGGCGGTGGGATGCTCGGTCATCGGCACGTCCCACTGGATGACCGTCGGCAGCAGGCCGTCGCCCGGCGGGTGCCCGCCGGTGGGCACGGTGATCCGCCAGCGCAGGCTGCCGCGGGTCATCGGCACGATGGTGCCGGCCAGGTACTTCAGCGTCCCGAGCGAGCGCTCGAGGTCGTCGCTGCGGACCAGCCAGTGGACGAGCACCGGTGTCTTCGTCAGCCGTGCGCGCATCGCCGGGTCGTCGAGCATGAACGGCCGCGGCGCCTTCGGCTCGGGCTGCGAGGCGTCCGGGGCGATGAGCTCGAAGTAGACGCCGCCGCCGAGCTGCAGCAGCCGGTTGTGCGTGCCCCAGCCCGGATGCTGGCCGCCGGGCACCAGCGGCACGCCGAAGCGTTCGTGCAGCCACGCCTCGCCGTCGTCGAGATCGAGGCAGGCGACGACGAGGTGGTCGAGTTCGAGCATGGCGGCACCGGCTGTGGGGTCGCGACGATGGTAGCCGACGGCCGGCGGCCGGTCGATGGCGCCCCCCGGTAGAATGCCGCGCCATGCTGATCGAACAGAAACTCCGACTGTCGCAGGCCTTCGAGGCCGCGGCGCGTGCGCTGGCCGAGGCGAGCGGCGACGCCGCTGCGATCGAGACCGCCTCGCGCGTGCGTGCCGTGCTCGATCGCCCCAAGCAGGCCGGTCACGGCGACCTCGCCTGCAGCCTCGCGCTGCAGGTCGCAAAGCCCCTCAAGCGCAATCCGCGCGAGGTCGCGCAGGCGCTGGTCGACGCGGTCCGCGCCTCCGAGGCCGGCGCGCTGATCGACTCCGCCGAGATCGCCGGCCCCGGTTTCGTGAACCTGCGCATCGCCGCGTCGGCCAAGCGCGAGGTGGTGGGCCGGATCTTCTCGGCCCGCGAGACCTTCGGTCGCCACGCCGACGGCGCGGGCCGCAAGGTGCTGGTCGAGTTCGTGTCGGCCAACCCCACCGGACCGCTGCATGTCGGCCACGGCCGCCAGGGCGCGCTCGGCGACGCGATCGCCGCGCTGCTCGACGCCTGCGGCTGGCAGGTGCAGCGCGAGTTCTACTACAACGATGCGGGCGCGCAGATCGGCAACCTCGCGCTGTCGGTGCAGGCGCGCGCGCGCGGCATCGCCCCCGACGACGAGCGCTTCCCGAAGGACGGCTACCGCGGCGAGTACATCGTCGACATCGCGCGTGCGTACATGGCCGGCGAAACGGTATCGGCGCTGCGCGTGGAGCCGGTCACCGGCGCACGCGACCCCGAGGACCTCGACGCGATCCGCGGCTTCGCGGTCGCCTCGCTGCGCCGCGAGCAGGACCTCGACCTGCAGGCCTTCGGCGTGCGCTTCGACGTCTACTACCTGGAATCGTCGCTCTACACCGAGGGGCGCGTCGCCGCGGCCGTCGAGGGGCTGACCGTCGCGGGTCGCACCTACGAACTCGACGGCGCGCTCTGGCTGCGCTCGACCGAGTACGGCGACGACAAGGACCGCGTGATGCGCAAGTCCGATGGCACGTTCACCTACTTCGTGCCGGACGTCGCCTATCACGTGGCCAAGTGGCAGCGCGGCTTCGCCCGTGCGGTCAACGTGCAGGGCTCGGACCACCACGGCACGATCGCCCGGGTGCGCGCCGGCCTGCAGGGACTGGGCATCGGCATCCCGCAGGGCTACCCGGACTACGTGCTGCACAAGATGGTCACGGTGATGCGCGGCGGCGAGGAGGTGAAGATCTCCAAGCGCGCCGGCAGCTACGTGACGCTGCGCGACCTGATCGACTGGTCGGGCGGGATCGCGGCCGACGGCTCGGCGCCCGAGGGGCTCGACTGCGAGGACGCGATGCGCCGCGGCCGCGACGCGGTGCGCTTCTTCCTGATCTCGCGCAAGGCGGATTCGGAGTTCGTCTTCGACGTCGACCTCGCGCTGTCGCGCTCCGACGAGAACCCGGTCTACTACCTGCAGTACGCGCATGCGCGGATCTGCTCGGTGCTGGCGCAGTGGGCCGCCTCCGAGCCGGGCGCCGATGCGGCCGCGCTCGAGGGCGTCGACCTGTCGCCGCTGTCGGGAGCACGCGAGTTCGCGCTGATGGCCCGGCTGGCCGAGTACCCGGAGGTGGTGAAGGCGGCCGCCGAGGAACTCGCGCCGCATGCGCTGGCCTTCTGGCTGAAGGACTTGGCCGCCGAGTTTCACGGTTACTATAACGCCGAGCGGTTCCTGGTCGACGATGCGCCGCTGCGCTCGGCGCGTCTCGCGCTGCTGCTCGCGACGCGGCAGGTGCTGCGCAACGGCCTCGCGCTGATCGGCGTGTCGGCCCCGGAACGCATGTGAGGCGCGGGCGATCCCGATGAGCACGAAGCGCAAGAAGCGGCGGTCCCGCAGCAGCGGCGGCACGCTCCTCGGCATCCTGGTGGGCCTGCTCGTCGGTCTGGCCATCGCGGTCGCGGCCGCCCTCTACATGACTAAGTCGGCGGTGCCCTTCGTCGAAAAGGTGAAGCGCCCGCCCGCGCCGACGGTCGAGCCCGGCAAGGCGGGCGAACTGCCCGACCCCAACCGTGCGCTCCAGAAGGGCAAGGGCGTGCCCGCCGACGCCCCGGCGGCCGCCGTCCAGGCCCCGGCACCGGGTGCGCCGGTCGCGCCCGCTGCGCCGGGCGCCCCCGCGACGCCGGCGGCCGTGCCGCCGCCCGGCGCACCGCCCGTCGCGAACGCGCCGCCGCCGGCTCCGCCTGCGTCAGGATCTGCGGCGCCGGCCGACGCTTCCGCCGAGAAGGCCGCCTACCTGCTGCAGGCCGGCGCGTTCAAGGGCCAGGAGGACGCCGAGGGCATGAAGGTCAAGCTCGCGCTGATCGGCTTCGAGGCCCGGATCGTGACCGCCGAGGTCAACGGGGTCACGTTCTACCGCGTGAGAGTGGGGCCGTATGCCCAGATCGAGGACATGAACCGCGCACGCAGTCGCCTCGCCGAGAACGGCATCGAGGCCTCGGTCGTGCGCCAGCGATGAGGACGGGACCATGAAACGCATCACACGTCGTGAATTCGTCGCAGCCGTCGGCGCCGCCGGCCTCGTGGCCGGTGCGCACGCGCAGCAGGGGGGCACGGGCGAGGGCCACGAGTTCCGCTCGGTCAAGCCGCCGGCCCCGACCGACGCGCCTGCCGGCAAGGTCGAGGTGGTCGAGTTCTTCTGGTACGGCTGCCCGCACTGCTACGCCCTCGAGCCGGTGCTCAAGGACTGGCTCAAGCGGCTGCCGCCCGAGATCGCCTTCCGCAAGGCCCACGTGCCCTGGCAGGTGCAGGCGCACCAGCAGCTGTTCTTCACGCTCGAGACGATGGACAAGGCATCGGTGCTCGAGGGCAAAGTCTTCGCGGCCATCCACGTCGACCGCAACAAGCTCGACACGCCGGACGCGATGGCCGACCTGGTCGCGAAGAACGGGGTCGACCGCAAGCAGTTCCTCGACACCTACCAGTCGTTCGGCGTGCGCACGCGGATGCAGCGCGCCACGCAGCTCGCCGCGGCCTACCAGATCGACGGCGTGCCGACCCTCGGCGTCGCCGGCCGGTTCGTGACCTCGCCGTCGATGACCGGCTCGAACCCCGCCGCGCTCAAGGTCGTCGAGCAGCTGGTCGCGCGCGTTCGCAAGGGCGCCTGAGTCCGCGCCGGGCGCACGCGGCCACGTCGATGCGCGTCTTCGTCACCGGCGCCTCCAGCGGACTGGGCGAGGCGATCGCCCTCGAGTACGCGCGCCGCTCGCCCGGGGCGGTGATCGGCATCGCGGCCCGCCGCGGCGAAGCGCTCGAGGCGCTCGCCGCGCGGATGCCCGGGGTCACCGCGGTGCCGTATCCGCTCGACGTCACCGACCGCGCCGCGCTGCAGGCCGCGGGCCGCGACTTCGTCGGGCGCTTCGGAGCCCCGGACGTCGTCGTCGCGAACGCCGGCATCAACGGCCCGACGATGACCGGCACGCCCGGAGACGACGCGAGCTTCGAGCGCATCCTGCGCACCAACGTCGTCGGCGTCTTCGACACCTTCGCGCCCTTCGTCGATGCGATGCGCGCGCGCGGCTCGGGTGCGCTGGTCGGCATCGCGAGCGTCGCCGGCATCCGCGGCATGCCTTCGCTCGGCGGCTACTGCGCGTCGAAGGCTGCGACCATCGCCTACCTCGAGAGCCTGCGGCTCGAGCTCAGGACGAGCGGCGTGCGCGTGGTGACGATCGCGCCGGGCTACATCCGCACGCCGATGACGGCCTCCAACCGCTATCCGATGCCCTTCCTGATGGATGCCGACGCGTTCGCCTCGCGCGCGGCCGACGCGATCGCGCGGGGCCGCAGCTTCACGGTGATCCCGTGGCAGATGGGCTGGGTCGCGCGGCTGCTGCGCGTGCTGCCTGACGCGCTGTTCGATGCGGCCTTCGCGCGCGCGCCGCACAAGCCTCGCACGCCCCCGACGTGAGCGGCCCGCCGCGCATCGTCAGTCTCGTCCCGAGCCTCACCGAGCTGCTGTTCGCGCTGGACCTCGGGCCGCAGGTGGTCGGGCGTACGGGATTCTGCGTGCACCCGCGCGACGCGGTGCGCGCCGTCCCCAAGGTCGGCGGGACCAAGACCGTGGACGTCGAGAAGATCCTCGCGCTGCGCCCGACCCACCTGGTGGTCAACATCGACGAGAACGAGCGGCCCACGGTCGAGCGGCTGGCCGAGCACGTGCCGAACGTGATCGTCACGCATCCGCTGCGCGCGATCGACACCCTCGACCTCTTCGATCGTTTCGGCCGGGCCTTCGATCGCATGCCGCAAGCCGCCCGTCTGAGCACGGCGTGGCGGGCCGCACGGGACGAAGCGCGAGCGCGACAATGGCGCGCCCTCAGGGTGGTGTACCTGATCTGGAAGGAGCCGTGGATGACGGTTTCGCGCGATACATTCATCGCCGACATGCTCGCGCAGGTCGGACTCGACGTCGTCGTGCCGGACTCGACGCGCCGCTACCCGGAAGTCGACTGGGCCGCCCTCCCGCCGGCCTCGGCCGACCTGATCCTGTTCTCGAGCGAGCCCTACCGGTTCCGCGAACGCGATGCCCGGGCCTTCGCCGAGGCGCACGGGCTCGCGCCCCATCGCTGCCTGACGATCGACGGCGAGATGACCTCGTGGTACGGACCGCGGGCGATCGAGGGGCTGCACTACCTGACCCGCCTGCGCTCGACGCTCGAGGAGCGCCTGGCGTGAGCCCCGAAGGCTGCAGTTCGATGCGCCGCCTGATCGGCGGCGCGACCCTCGTCGCGATGACGCTGGTCGCCGGCTGCGGCAGCGTGCCGCTCGAGCCCACGTCGCCGGTACACCTGCCCGAAGCGGCGCCGGTCGTCGAGGCGCCGCCTGCACCGGTCGTGCAGCCCGCGGCGCCCGCGGCGCCGGTCGTGCCCCCGAAGGTCGCGAAGCCGGTCCGCCCGAAGCCCGCGCCGCGGGTCTCGCGCGGCGGCGCGTACTACATGGACGACGGCCCCGGCGACAATCCGCCGGACATGGCCGCGATCGCCGACGCGGTGCCGCGCGCCGAGCCGCTGCATCCGATCGCCAACCGGCCGTACACCGTCTTCGGCAAGGGCTACTTGCCCAAGCCCGAGGCCGCGTCGCTGCGCGAGCGCGGCCACGCCTCGTGGTACGGCCGCAAGTTCCACGGCCGCAAGACCTCGAGCGGCGAGCGATACGACATGTACGGCATGACCGCCGCACATCCGACCGCGCCGATCCCGAGCTACATGAAGGTGACCAACGTACGCAACGGCCGCTCGGTGGTCGTGCGGGTCAACGACCGCGGCCCGTTCCTCAACCGCCGCGTGATCGACCTCACCTACACCGCGGCCTTCAAGCTCGGCTTCGCCGACGCCGGCAGCGCCGAGGTCGACGTCGAGATGCTCACGCCGATGGGCCCGCCGGTCCGGCCGGTGCAGACCGCCGTGCGCGCCGACGTGGCCGCACTCGACGCCGATGCGGTCGTGCGGGTCACCCCGATGGCGGTGCCGATGCTCGCCGACGCGGCCGCCGAGCGGCTGGCCCTCGAGACCGTGGTCGACGACATGGTGGTGCGCGGGGATGTGTCCGCCACCTGGCTGCAGTTCGGCGCCTTCGCATCGCGCGACAACGCCGAGGCGGCCCGCACGCGGATGCAGCGCGACCTGCCGTGGTTCGCGGCGCCCGTCGAGCTGGTGCAGCACGGCGAGCTGTGGCGCGTGCAGGCCGGCCCCTGGACGCGCCGTGACGATGCGGCGGCAGTGGCCGAGCGGGTGAGCGCGGCCAGCACGTTCAGGCCGATCCCGGTGCTCCGCTGACGGGGGGCGGCCTGTCCGCCTCGTCGGCCTCCTCCTCGCGCCCTGCACGCAACGCGAGCGCGCGCCGGTAGAGGTCGTTCGCACGCAGACCGGTGGCCCGCGCGGCGATCCGAGCGGCCTGGCGCACGGGCAGCTCGGCGCACAGCGCGTCGAGCAGCGTGTCGGCGAGCTGCACCTCTGACACCTCGGCGGCGGCCGCGTCGAAGGCCAGGACGAACTCGCCGCGCCGGTGGTCGGGGTCGGCGGCGAGCCAGGCGGGCAGCTCGGCTGCGGCACACCGGTGCAGCTGCTCGAAGCGCTTGGTCAGCTCGCGGCCGACCACCACCCTGCGCCCCGGCTCCAGCGCGGCCGCGAGGTCGTCGGCGGTCTCGACGATGCGGTGCGGCGACTCGTAGAGCACGACCACCGCGTCGCTGCGCGCGAGCTGCGCGAGCCGGTCCCGGCGCGCCTTGGGGCGGGCCGGCAGGAAGCCCTCGAAGCGAAAGCGCGGCTCGGTGAAGCCTGCCACCGACAGCAGCGTCGTGACCGCCGCCGGGCCCGGTACCGGGATCACCGGCAGGCCGGCATCGTGCACCGCGGCCACCACGCGCGCGCCCGGGTCGCTGATGCCGGGCGTGCCCGCGTCGCTGATCAGCGCGACACGCTGGCCGGCCCGCAGGCGCTCGACGATCGACTGCGCCGCGCGCGCCTCGTTGTGCTCGTGACTGGCGACGAGCGTCGGCCGCGCGCCGATGTGGTCGAGCAGCACGCGCGAGGTGCGCGTGTCCTCGGCGGCGACGACGTCGACGCGGCGCAGTACGTCGGTCGCCCTAAGTCCGAGGTCCGAGAGCCGGCCGATCGGCGTGGCCACCACGTACAATCCGGGCTCAAGCCGCTCCGCCTCGGGGCCGCGTTGCTCGGGGTGTTCAAGGTCCATGCCGTCTCGTCGCGCTGTCGTTCGTGTCGTGCTGCTCGGGGGTGTCGCGGCGCCATTGTGGGTGTCGGCGCAGGGCAGGGCAAACGAGGCTGCGCCGCCGCCTTCCGCCGTGCCCTCGCTGGCACCTGCCACGCCGTCCCCCGCGCCGTCCCCCGCGCCGTCCCCCGCGCCGTCCCCCGCGGCCGATCCGGGCGCGCGCCGGCCGCACGTGCGCTTCGGCGAGGGCGCCATCCTCGTCGGGCTGCTGCTGCCGCGCCAGGACGGTCCGTTCGCGCGTGCCGCGGCCTCGTTGCTCGCCGGCGTCCGGGCCGCGCACGGCCGCGACGGCGCTGGGGTCGTGGTCGAGGTGATCGAGGTCGACGACCAGGCCGACGAGATCGCCCTCGCCATGGCCGAGCTGCAGGACCTCAAGGCCGCGCTGGTGCTCGGGCCGGTCACCCGAAACGGTGCGGCCGCGCTGCTCGAGCTCGGCGGTGTCGCCATGCCGACGCTCGCGCTGAACCTGCCCGAGGGCAATCCGCCGGTGCCCGCGCGGCTGACGTTCTTCGGGCTGGCCATCGAGACCGAGGCGCGCCAGGTCGCCTCGATCGCCTTCGCGCAAGCCCTCGATCGTGCGGGCTCGCGGCGGCCGCGCGCGGTGGGCGTCACCGTCGCCTCGCCGCTCGCGCGGCGCGGCGCGCAGGCCTTTCGAGACGCCTGGCTCTCGCTCGGCGGCGAGATGCGCGAGCTGGTGGAGTTCGTCGGGCCGCGGCCCTCGCGCGACCTGCGCGCACGCCTCGTGCAGCCGGTGCCCGACGTCGCGTTCCTGTCGATGGGCGCCGAGCAGGCCCGCGTGCTGCGCGGCGCGCTCGGCGCGGATACCGCGGTCTGGGGCACCTCGCTCGCGAGCATCGGCAACGGCGCGACGCTGCGCCTGCCGGAGCTCGACGGCATGCGGCTGCTCGAGATGCCGTGGCTCATCGAGCCGGACAATCCGGCGGTGATGGCCTATCCCAAGGTGCCCGTCGGCTACAACATCGAGATGCAGCGCCTCTACGCGCTCGGCATCGATGCCTTCCGCGCCGGCCGCCAGCTGCTCGCCGGCGACACTGTCTTCGAGCTC
>JBIIPQ010000001.1:0-53676 GCA_044342535.1 Burkholderiaceae bacterium | reverse complement strand
GCGACGCTGCTGGTCAACACCGTGGTCGGCTTCATCGGGCCGGAGTACCTGTACGACGGCAAGCAGATCGTGCGTGCGGGGCTCGAGGACCACTTCTGCGGCAAGCTGCTGGGCGTGCCGATGGGCTGCGATGTCTGCTACACCAACCATGCCGAGGCCGACCAGGACGACATGGACACGCTGCTGACGATGCTGGGCGTGGCCGGCGTGAACTTCATCATGGGCGTGCCCGGCGCGGACGACGTGATGCTCAACTACCAGAGCACGTCGTTCCACGACGCGCTGTACCTGCGCGAGGCGCTGGGTCTGAAGCGCGCCCCCGAGTTCGAGGCCTGGCTCGAGCGCATGGGCATCGCGGGCGCGGACGGGCGGCTGCTGGCGGGCGCGGGGCGCGGGCAGGCGCTGCTGGGGATGGCCGAGGCGGTGGGGGTGGGGGCTTGAGCGGGACGGACGCCTCGCACGAGGTCCGCGAGCCCGGCGCCGAGGGCACGGCGCGCGCGCGGGAGCCGCTCGTGCCGGACGCGGCGCGCCCGCCCGTCGAGCACGACGCCTGGACCGCGCTGCGTGCGTTCACGCCGGCGCGCATCGCGCTCGGGCGCACCGGCTCGAGCCAGCCGACCTCGGCGCAGCTCGCCTTCGGGCTGGCGCACGCGCAGGCGCGCGATGCGGTGCATGCACCGCTCGACGTCGCCGCGCTGGACGCCGCCCTGCGCGCCGAGGGCTTCGACTCGCTCGTCGCGCACAGCCGCGCGGCCGACCGGCCGACCTACCTGCGGCGGCCCGACTTCGGGCGGCGGCTCGACGACACGAGCCGCGCGCGCCTGCGGGCGGCGGCCCCCGCGTCGGCGCCCGATCTGGTGTTCGTCGTCGCCGACGGGCTGTCCGCGGTCGCGGTCGCGCGGCACGCGGTGCCGCTGCTCGTCGCCGCGCGCGAGCGGCTCGCCGGCTGGTCGATCGGCCCGGTGGTGATCGCCTCGCAGGCGCGCGTGGCGCTGGGCGACGAGGCGGGCGAGGCGCTCGGCGCGCGCGCGGTGGCGCTGCTGGTGGGCGAACGCCCGGGGCTGTCCTCGCCGGACTCGCTGGGCATCTACCTCACCTGGGCGCCGCGTGTCGGGCGCACGGATGCCGAGCGCAACTGCATCTCGAACGTGAGGCCGGAGGGGCTGGCCTACGGGCGCGCTGCGGCCACGCTGGCAGGGCTGCTGGAGGGGGCGAAGCGGCTGGGGGCGACCGGGGTGTCGCTGAAGGACGAGGCCGAGGCGCCGCGGCTGGCCGAAGGCTGAGACGACGGCGAGCGCACGAACGCTCGCGTCCGACGCCCCGTTCGGTCGAGGGGCCGACACGAAACCGTCATGTTCGGCGGCTAGCGTCCGCCGGTTGTCTTCCAGCCCATGCCCGCACACACCCTCCGGATCGCCTGCGCCGCGCTGTCGGTGATGTCCACCGTCGCTTCCGCTCAGCCGGCCGACCCCGAGCGGGGGCGCTCGCTCTGGGCGCGCACGAACGACGCGCCGCTCAGTTGCGGGCAGGACGGCTCCTGCCACGGCCCCGATCCAGCACTGAACCAGTACCGGGCGCTGCGCGGCGCCGACAACGCCGCGCTGATCCTGCGGGCGATCGGCTCGGCCCGGACCGGCATGAGCTTTCTCGCCCCCCATGTCGACGAACGCGATGTGATCGACATCGCGGCCTTCCTCGGCGAGGTGTCGCGCCAGCGCCTGAGCGCCCCCGCGTCACCGCCCGACCCGGGCCTCACCGGTGACGCCGGCGGCGGTCCGAGCGTCGACGCGCCGCCCGCCGACGCCGCTTCGCATTTCACCGCGCAGTCCACCGCGCAGTCCACCGAGCAAGCCTCGATCGCCCCGCCGTTCAACGTCGGCTATGGCGGCTGCTCGCTGGGCCTGCCGGGTCCGGCCGACCCGCTGCTGCCCGGACTCGCGGCCTTCGCTGCCCTCGCGCTCGGGCTCCGGGCGGCGCGACGCCGACGCCCGGTCGCAGCCGGCGTGGTGGTGGCCGCCGTCCTGCTCGCGGCGCCGGCCGGCGCCCAGGCGGTCTCGCCCGGCGACACCGCGCCCGCGTTCGTGCTGCCCGCGCTCGACGGCGGCACGGTGAGCCTGGAGGCCGAGCGCGGGCGCGTGGTCTGGCTGGACTTCTGGGCCTCCTGGTGCGCGCCCTGCCGCCAGTCCTTCCCGTGGATGTCGACGATGCAGCGACGCCTCGGAGAGCGCGGTCTGACGGTGATCGCCGTGAGCGTCGATGCGCGCCTCGCCGACGTGCAGCGCTTCGTCGCGCGCGAGGCGCCCGCGTTCGCGATCGCGCTCGATCCGACGGGCGCGATCGCGGCGCGCTATGCGGTGCGCGCGATGCCGAGCTCGGTGCTGATCGATGCGGACGGCCGTGTGCTCGCGGTCCACGCCGGCTTTCGTGCCTCCGAGGCCGACGGTCTGGAGCGGCGCATCGAGCGGGCCCTCGATGCGTCGAAGCGCCCGCTCGATGCGGGTCCGGCGCGATGAGGCATCGGCTCGCGGGAGCGATGCTCGCCGCGGCCGCGCTGCTGTCCGCCTGCAGTGCCTCCGGACCGGTGCGCCCCTGGCAGAAGGGCGAACTCGCCCGACCCGAGATGCGCATGGACGATCCGGCCGACGCACGCATCGCCGAGAAGGCGTTCGCGAGCCGCGAGTCGGCGTCCGGGGGCGGGCGCGTGGGCAGCGGCGGCTGCGGATGCAACTGAGCGCGACCGCCACCGGACACGCGCCGCACGCCGGGTCCGGACCCCGTCCCGGTCCCGGCGGCGCGCTGCTCGCCGCCGCGCTCGCGCTGCCCGGGGTGGCGCCGCCGGCGGCCGCGTACGACCCGCCCGACGGCCACACCGTGGGCGTGCGTCACCTCGACTACCGCGACGCCCAGCCCGGCCTGAGCCGCGTGCGCGTCAGCTCGCCGTCGGTCTGGTACACCGGCCCGGTCGGCGAGGACTGGTCGATCGCGGCGAGCGGTGGCGTCGACGCGGTGTCCGGCGCCTCGCCGCGCTGGCACACCGCGGTGTCCGGCGCATCGTCGCTGCGCGACCGTCGCGTGTACGGCGACCTGCGGCTCACGCGGCACGCCGATCGCATGGCATGGACGGTCGGCATCGCGCAGTCCGACGAGAACGACTACCGATCGCGCGCGGCCTCCGCGGGCGTGCGCATCCGCTCCGAGGACGGCAACACCGAATGGTCGGGCGCCGCGGCCTTCGCCCGGGACCGGATCGACGGCGCCGACCCGTCCCCGATCGCGGGCGACCGGCGCACCCTCGAGCTCTCGGCCGGGGTGACCCGCGTCGCATCGACCCGCGACATCGTGGCGCTGCAGCTCGGCCTGGCCCGCGCAGACGGCACGCTGAGCGATCCGTACAAGTACCCGGACCGCAGACCGGACCGCCGCGACCAGGTCTCGGTGCTGCTGCGCTGGAACCACCACATCGCAGACGGACCCACCGCCCTGGCCGGCAGCACGCTGCGCACGCAGTACCGCCACTACCGCGACAGCTGGGGCGTGCGGGCCCACACGCTCGGTGTCGAATGGGTGCGGCCGCTCGCGCACGGCTGGACGTTCGCACCCCTGGCGCGCCTGCATTCGCAGAGCGCCGCGCGCTTCTACTTCGACCCGGTCTACGACCCGGTGCTCGGCGCGCCGTTCCCGCCCGGGTTCGCCTCGTCGCCCGACCGCGCGGTGTCCCCCGACCAGCGGCTGTCCGCCTTCGGTGCGCTGGCGGCCGGCCTGCGCGTCGCATGGCGGATCGACGAGGCGTGGACCGTCGACGTGCGCGCCGAGTGGTACCGGCAGCAGGGCACGTGGCGGATCGGCGGCGAGGGCAGCCCGGGACTGGCTCGGCTCGACGCGCGGATCCTGCAGCTCGGCGCGAGCCGCCGCTTCTGAGGGGCACCGCCTCTGTGCCCGTGTCATGCGGCTGTCACCGCTCGTGGCTAAGCTGCCGTTACTTTCATCCGACCCCGAGAGCGGACTCCCCATGAACCGCCGCCGCCTGCTCCAAGCCACTGCCGCATTCGGCACGGCCTCCTCGATACCCAGCCTGTCCCGGGCCCAGTCGCAGCGCGCGATCTGCTACAACTGCCCGCCCGAATGGGCCGACTGGGGCGGCATGCTCAAGCTGATCGGCCAGCGCACCGGCGTGATGGTCCCGCCGGACAACAAGAACTCGGGCCAGTCGCTCGCGGCGCTGATCGCCGAGAAGGCGAACCCGGTCGCCGACGTCACCTACCTCGGCGGTCAGGTCGGCCCGCAGGCGCGCGCCGCCGACGTGCTCACGCCGTACAGGCCGGCGCGCTGGAACGACGTGCCGGCCGGCATGAAGGATCCCGAGGGCTACTGGACGACGATCCACTCGGGCACGCTCGGCCTCTTCGTCAACACCGCTGCCCTGCGCGGCAAGGCGGTGCCGCGCTCGTGGAAGGACCTGCTCAAGCCCGAGTACAAGGGCCTGGTCGGCTACCTGAATCCGGCCAGCGCCGCGGTCGGCCAGGTCGGCGTGATCGCGGTGAATCTCGCGCTCGGCGGCACGTACGACCAGCTCGACCCGGGCATCGCGTTCTTCAAGCAGCTCCAGTCCAACCAGCCGGTGGTGCCGACCCAGACCGCCTATGCGCGCGTGCTGTCCGGCGAGATCCCGATCCTGCTCGACTACGACTTCAACGCGTACCGCGCGAAGTACACCGACCGCGCGCCGGTGGAGTTCGTGATCCCGCAGGAAGGCACGCAGCAGCTGCCCTACGTGATGGGGCTGGTCGCGCGCGGCCCGAACCCCGAGCAGGGCCGCCGCGTCCTCGACTTCGTGATGAGCGACGAAGGCCAGCGTCACTGGGCCAACGCGTTCCTGCGCCCGGTGTTCCCGGCCGCGATGAGCGACGAGGTCCGTGCCCGCTTCCTGCCCGATGCGGAATACGCACGCGCGAAGCCGCTCGACGTGTTCAAGCTGTCGGCGGCGGCGAAGGTGATCGGCGAGCGCTACCAGAAGGACGTGGGCTGAGCGCGCCGGAACGAGGGCCTCTCGGCGACGAGCGTGTCCTGCTCGTCGCCCTGCTGCTGCCGGCCGCCGTCGTCTTCATCGCGTTCTTCCTGGTGCCGCTCGCGCGCCTGGCGCTGATCGGCGGCAGTGGCCCGCGCGGCTGGTCGGCGTACACGGCGGTGCTCTTCGAGCCGCGCTACCTGTCGAGCCTCGTCGCCACGGTGCTGCTGTCGGCGGCAACCACGGCAGCGACCCTCGTCGTGTCGGGCATCAGCGGCGTCTTCCTGGTCCGCAACCGCTTTCCCGGCCGCGAGGTGCTGGTGGCGATGCTCACGCTGCCGCTGGCCTTCCCGGGCGTGGTGATCGGCTTCATGGTGATCATGCTAGGCGGACGGCAGGGCCTGGTGCCCGAGCTCACCGATGCGCTGTTCGGCGAACGCTGGGTGTTCGCCTATTCGATGACCGGTCTCTTCGTCGGCTACCTGTACTTCTCCATCCCGCGCACGATCCTCACGGTGATGGCCGCGGCCGAGAAGCTCGATCCGCGCATCGAGGAGGCGGCCCGCTCGCTCGGCGCGGGGCCCCTGCGCGTCGTGCGCGACGTGCTGGTCCCGGCCCTGCGTCCCGCGCTGTTCGCTGCGGGCGCGATCTGCTTCGCCACCGCGATGGGCGCGTTCGGCACGGCCTTCACGCTGGCCACGAAGATCAACGTGCTGCCGATGGTCGTCTACACCGAGTTCACGCTGCAGGCCAACGTGGCGATGGCCGCGGCCCTGTCCTTCGTGCTCGGCGCGATCACCTGGGCGGCGCTGGCGCTGGCCCGCTCGGTGGCCGGCACCTCGGTCGCGGCGGCGGGCTGAGCGATGCGCCGACGCACACCGGTCTTCTGGGCGCTGCTCGCCTTCACGCTCGCGGTCTGCACCTTCCTCGTGCTGCCGGTCGCGATGTCGATGCTGGCGGGCGTGACCCGCAACTACTTCGAGGGCTGGCGCAGCGGCCTGACGCTCGACTGGGTGATCAAGGTCTGGACCGACTACCGGCACACCGTCTTCCGTTCGATCCGGATCGCGCTCGCCTGCCTGGTCTGCACGCTGCTGCTGGGCGTGCCCGCGGCCTACGTGCTCGCGAAGCGCTCGAACGCGCTGACCCGCGCGATCGAGGAACTGATGGTGATGCCGATCGCGGTGCCGGGGCTGGCCACCGCGCTCGCGCTGATCGTCACCTTCGGTAGCGTGGGCGGGCTGCGCACCAGCGAGGCCTTCATCCTGATCGGCCACGTGCTCTTCACGCTGCCGTTCATGGTGCGCAGCGTGCTCGCGGTGATGAGCTCGATCGACCTGAACACGCTCGAGGAAGGCGCGCGCAGCCTTGGGGCGAGCTTTGCGCAGCGCTTCTTCGGCATCGTGCTGCCCTGCTGCCGCTCGGGCATCGTGGCCGGCTCGCTGATGGTCGTCACCCTGTCGCTGGGCGAGTTCAACATGACGCTGCTGCTGCACACCCCGCTCACGCCGACGCTGCCCGTGGGCCTGGCCGATGCCTACGCGTCGCTGCGCATCGAGGTGGGCTCGGCCTACACGCTGGTGTTCTTCGTGATCATCGTGCCGCTGCTGGTGGCGCTGCAGTGGGCGTCGCGCCCGCGCGGCCGCACCGTGGCGCGACCGGGTACGGCGACATGAGCGGCATCCCGATCGTGCTGCACGGCTGCGCGAAGACCTTCGCCGACGGCACGCGCGCGCTGCATCCGGTCGACCTGGAGATCGGCGCCGGCGAGACCGTCGTGCTGCTCGGACCGTCGGGCTGCGGCAAGACGACGACGCTGCGGATCGTCGCCGGCCTCGAGGCGCCGGACGACGGCGGTCGCGTGCTGTTCGGCGACACCGACGTCACGCGCGTGCCGATCGAGCGCCGCAACGTCGGCATGGTCTTCCAGAGCTACGCGCTGTTCCCGAACATGACGGTCGAGGGCAACGTCGCCTACGGCCTGCGGGTGCGCGGCCTGCCGGCGGCCGAGCGCGACGCCCGGGTGCGCGAGATGCTGGCGATGACGCAGCTCGAGCCGCTGGCCGCGCGGCGCATCGACCAGCTCTCGGGCGGACAGCGCCAGCGCGTGGCGCTCGCCCGCGCGATCGCGCCGCGCCCGCGCGTGCTGCTGCTCGACGAGCCGCTCACCGCGCTCGATGCGCGGCTGCGCGAGTCGCTGCGCCTGGAGATCGACCGGCTGCTGCGCTCGCTCGGCATCACCACCGTCTACGTCACCCACGACCAGGCCGAGGCGATGGCGCTCGGTGACCGCATCGCGGTGATGGCCGAGGGCCGCATCGCGCAGGTCGGCACGCCGCAGCAGGTCTACAACGAGCCGGCCGATGCGTTCGTCGCCGACTTCATCGGCACGATGAACCGGATCGAGGGGCAGCCTGCCGACGGCGCGCTGCGCTTCGCGGGCGGTGCGCTGCCGCTGCCGCCGGGCTCGGCGGCCACGGTCTCGTCCGCGATGTTCCGGCCCGAGGACCTGCGGCTCGTCGACGCCGCCGGCGCACAGTTCGCGGGGCGCGTGCTCAGCCGCTTCTTCCTCGGCGACCACACGCGGCTGGTGATCGACGTCGGCACCGCACAGCCGCTCGTCGCCCGCGTGACCGAGCGCGAGACGCCGCGACCGGGCGACACGGTGCACTGCGCGGTCCGCGCGTCGGCGCTGCGGGTTGCGCCCGAGGCGTCCGATGCCGCCGCGGCCGGTACGCCAGGCCGCTGAGCGGCGCCTCGTCCACCCCCCGCAGCCCGACCCACGACCGCCCCTGCCAAGAGGACCGACCGCCATGCTCCTGTGCCAGATCAGCGACCTGCACATCAAGGCCGAACGCCGCCTCGCCTACGGCGTGGTCGACACCGCATCGATGCTCGAGCGGTGCGTCACCAGCCTCCTCGCGCTGCCGCAGCGCCCCGATGCGGTGGTGGCCACCGGCGACCTCGGTGACCGGGGCACCGCCGAGGAATACGCGCTGATCCGTGAGCTGCTGGCGCCGCTGCCGATGCCGGTCTACCTGCTGCCCGGCAACCACGACGAGCGGGGCGCGCTGCGCGAGGCGTTTCCCGAGCATGCGTACCTGCACCAGTGGGCGCCGTTCATCCAGTACGCGGTCGACCTCGACCCGATCCGGCTGGTCGCGCTGGACACGGTGGTGCCGGGCTCGGGCTCGGGCGCGCTGTGCGCCGAGCGCCTCGGCTGGCTGGAGCGCGCGCTCGCCGAGGCCCCCGGACGGCCGACGGTGGTGGCGATGCACCACCCGCCGTTCGTGACCGGCATCGGGCACATGGACCGCGTGGGCCTGTCGGGCAGCGAAGCCCTCGCCCAGGTGATCGCACGGCACCCGCAGGTCGAGCGGATCATTGCCGGGCACCTGCACCGACCGATCACCGTGCGCTTCGCGAAGACCGTCGCGGGCACCTGCCCGAGCCCCGCGCACCAGGTCGCGCTCGACATCGACCGGGATGCCGCGGACCGGTTCACGATGGAGCCGCCGGGCTTCCAGCTCCACTGGTGGAGCGGGCTGCAGCTCGTCACGCACACCGCGGTGGTCGGCGACTTCGCCGGTCCGTATCCGTTCCGGGCGGCGGGACGGCTGATCGACTGAGGCCCGCGCGAAGCTCAGGGCGCGGCGCGCCCCGCCCGCACCACGTCTGCCAGCGCCTCCCCGCGATGCAGCCGGCGCAGGTTCGAGACGATCATGTCCCAGCGCCGGTCCATCATCTGCTCGGTCCACTGCGAGGAGTGCGGCGTCATCATCACGTTGGGCAGCGTGTGGAAGGGCAGCGAGGACGGGCGCGGCGACGGGTCGCTCGCGTCCGGATAGCGCCACCAGACGTCGAGCACCGCGCCTGCGATCGTGCCGCCGGTCAGCGCGTCGTACAGCGCGCGCTCGTCGACCACCGGCCCGCGCGCCAGGTTCACCAGCACCGCGCCGCGCCGCATCAGCGCGAGGCGCCGCGCGTCGATCAGGCCGGTCGTCTCGGGCACCAGCGCGATCGCGAGGATCACGAAGTCGCACTGCGTGAGGAAGGCGTCGAGCTGCGCGAGCGGGTAGACGTGGTCGAAGGCGCTGGTGTCCCCGGGCGCGGTGCGCGCGCAGCCGAGCACGCGCACGCCCATCGCATGCACGCGCGTGGCGATCTCGCGGCCCATGTGGCCCAGCCCGACGATGCCCACCGTGCGGCTGTTGAGCTCGTCGCGGAACGGTCCGCCCACGGAACCGCTCCAGGCCCACGAGCCGCCGCGGAAATCGTCCTCGACGGCCTTCCACTGGTGGGTCCACATCAGCATGGTCATCAGCGCATACTCGGCCGCGGCGCGCACGTGGCCGAAGGCGTTGCACACCGTGGTGGAGGCCGGCAGGCAGGCGGTGTCGACCTTCTCCCAGCCGGCGCCCTGCACCTGCACCAGCCGCAGGCCGCGGGCGTCGGTCGCCGGCCACGGGAAGGCGTTGACCACCGCGGCGTCGGCCGCGCGGATCGCCGCGGCACGCTCGGCGGCGGGCGCGGCGTTCGGCACGCAGGCGATCTCGATGGGGAAGTCGGCCTTGGCGCGCAGCCGCGGCAGGTTGCGCACGACCATGTCGCCGAGCAGCGCGACATGCAGCGGGCGGGAGGCGTCGGTGGAACGGGGGTCGGTCATGAGCGGCCTCGGGGCGTAGGATCGGCGGCATCGTACTCCCGAGGCCCCGCCCCGATGAATGCTTCCCGCGCGACCTCGGTCCACGACCTCAGACGGATGGCCCGCGCGCGGCTGCCGCGGGCGGTGTTCGACTTCGTCGACGGGGCCGCCTGCGACGAGCGCAGCGCGCGCGCCAACGTCGACGACTACGAGGCGGTGCGCTTCGTGCCGCGCCTGCTGCGCGACGTGTCGCACACCTCGGTCGCGACCACGCTGCTCGGCGCACCCGTGGCCGCGCCCATCGCGATCGCGCCGACCGGCCTCGCCACGATGGTCCACCCCGATGCCGACCGCGTGCTCGCGCGCGAGGCCGCCCGGGCCGGCATCCCGTTCGTGCTGTCGACCGCGGCCGGCACCACGCTCGAGGAGGTCGCCGCGGTCGGCGACGGGCGGCGCTGGTTCCAGCTCTACGTGTTCCGCGACCGGGCGATCACCGAGCGGCTGATCGAGCGCGCCGAGGCCGCGGGCTACGACGCGCTGGTGCTCACCGTCGACGTGCCGGTGGTGGGCAAGCGCGACCGCGACCGACGCAACGGCTTCACCGTGCCGCTGCGCCTGACGCCCGCGACGCTGCTCGACTTCGCGCTGCATCCGCGCTGGTGCCTGGACCTCGCGCGCCACGGCATGCCGACGATGCGCAACTACGAGCTCGGCGACCTGGGCGGCCGCTCGCACGCCGAAGTGGTGGGCGCGCTCTACGACCCGAGCCTGACCTGGGAGGCGCTCGCCTGGCTGCGCGCACGCTGGAAGGGGCCGCTGCTGATCAAGGGCCTGCTGGCACTCGACGACGTGCTGCGCGCGGCCGACCACGGCGTCGAGGCGGTGGTGGTGTCGAACCACGGCGGCCGCCAGATCGACGGCACCTCGTCGACCATCCGCGCGCTCGCCGACTGGGGGCCGCAGGCCGCGGCCCGCGTACCGCTGCTGGTCGACGGCGGCATCCGCCGCGGCAGCGACGTGGTGGCGGCGCTGGCGCTGGGCGCGCAGGGGGTGCTGATCGGGCGGCCGGGGCTCTATGCGGTCGGCGCAGGCGGCGCGCCGGCGGTGCGGCGGATGCTCGCCACGCTGGTCGAGGAGATGCACCTCACGCTCGCGCACCTGGGCGCGGCGTCGATCGCGGAGCTGGGGCGGCACTGCGTGGAGGTGGATCCGCGGTGCTGAACCGGGGCTTGGGACGGACCGGGCGATACAGGCCGATTGGACGACCCAGTGCTAGACGCCGATCGTGACGACCCTTGCCTGCAAGACCCGCTGCAGATCGGCCGTATCGGCCCACCGCGCGACTGCCATCCGGCGCGCAACCTCATCCGGCAGGCACCCGGCGAACTTCGGCTGGACGGCACGGAACGCAGCGACCGGGAGCGATTCGTCGTGATCCGGCGCACCCGCATCCCGCCATGCGAGCGGTCGGGACAAATCCAGTCCGAGCGCATCCACCCGGTTGACGCTGCCCGGCATCAGCCGGCCGCGCAGCATCGCGTTGATGCGCTCACCGGCGAAGGTCCACCAGCGCTCTTCCCCGGCACCGAGCCGCGCCACCAGGGTCGCTTCCTCTTCGACCGCCGGCATCGTCGAACGGATCCGCTCCATCTGCTCGCGGCCCCGGCGCGACAAGGCCTCGAGGGGCTCGTCGGCCGCCAGTGTCGTCTTGATCGCCTGCGCCATTGCGAACGGTGTGGGCCGCGCCGAGCCGGACCAGCGTGACCGGCCGGCGGCTTTCGCAGGCTCGACCCAGGCGGTGGCCCGCGGCCAGTCGATCGACACGACCGTCCAGCCCCGTCCTCCCAGCGACAGCACCAGGGGCTCGTCGGCATCGGCACCCGGGCGCCGCAATACCGACGTCGGATCGATCCAGCCGAGCTCTGCGGCGCCGTGTCGCACGACGAGCACCGGCGGGCTGTCGAAGGACGACACCAGGTCGACGAAATGCCGGCGGCCGTACTCTCGTTCGCCGTGCTGACCGAACGCGAGGATCGCGTCGATATCGACCAGCACATCCGTCGCGAGCATGTGCGCCAGCACCGCGTCGATGCCTGCGCGATCGAGCTCGGGCAACAGCGCCGACAGCCGCTCCGTGAGCGCAGCGCGTCCGATGCCGCCGGACTCGAGCAGCAGCGCCATCGCCTGCTGCGCGACCAGGTGCCAGGGCTCGGGCGGCGCAATCACCGGCTCGATGCGCCCTGCCCGCCACAGCGACACGATCGCGCAGGCGCGCAGCAGCGCATCCTCGGAGGTGGCCAAGAAGGTGCAGTTACGACGGCCGCCGCTGCGCCGCCCGGTGCGGCCCATCCGCTGCAGGAACGAGGACACAGAGCCAGGCGCATCGATCTGGATCACATGGTCGAGGTCACCCACGTCGATGCCGAGCTCGAGTGTGCTGGTCGCCACGATCACGCAGTCTGGCTCCTCGGCAAATGCACGCTCGGCCTCGCGCCGGTCGGCTGCGCTGAGCGAGGAATGCGAGACGAAGGTCCGCACGCCGAGGGCGCGCAGGCCCGCAGCCGCCTGCTCGACCTTCGAGCGGCTGTCGCAGAAAACGAGCCGTTTGCTGCCGCGATGCAGTCTTGCGAGCACGGTCACCGCGTTGTCCAGCCCCCCTACGTAGTCGATCACGACGTCGGCGTCCGTCGTCACCGTCGCCTCGCCGACCTGCACGCCGTCCTGGTGTCCGGTCAGCCAGTCGAGCAGTTCGCGCGGATTGCCTACGGTCGCAGTCAGCCCGATCCGCTGCATCGGGCGCGGCAGGTAGGCATCGATGCGGCGCAGGACGGCGCGCAGGTGCCAGCCCCGGTCGTCACCTGCGAATGCATGCAGCTCGTCGACGACGACGGCCCGAAGGTTGCCGAACCACGCCGGCCGATCGACCCGAAGCGAGATGAGCATCGCCTCGAG
This sequence comes from Burkholderiaceae bacterium, assembly GCA_044342535.1. Lineage (GTDB taxonomy): Bacteria > Pseudomonadota > Gammaproteobacteria > Burkholderiales > Burkholderiaceae_E > UBA4615. Next base: position 41,074 of record JBIIPQ010000001.1, on the reverse strand, counting down.
CGACTCGGGTGTCGTCAGCAGCAGATCGGGTTGCTCGCGCGAGGCGCGCGCCTTGCTGCTCTGCGAGACATCGCCATGCCAGACCTGGACCCGGCGCCCGACCAGGGCCGCATACCGCGACAAGCGTTGCTCGAGGTTGTTGAGCAGCGCCTTGATGGGGCACACGTAGAGCACCGACAGGCCCTGCCAGGGCTCGGCGAGCATCCGAGACAGCACGGGGATCACCGCAGCCTCCGTCTTGCCGCCCGCGGTCGGCGCAAGCAGAAGGCAGTCGCGTCCCTGGAGGATCGGATCGATCGCAGCGAGCTGCGTGGGGCGCAGCGTGCTCCACCCGAGTGAATTGACAACGTGATGCCGGATGGCAGGGTGCAGGCGGTCGAACGGGCCTTCAGTCACGCGGGAGTGCCTTGCGGTCGACACCCTGTGCAGGCTCCGCGCCCAGATCGAGCTCGATGTCGTCGACCGAGCCAGCCTGGACCGCGCGGCGCTCCTGCACCGTCATCTCGGCCTCCGAGAGCGTGAGCGCGTAGTGCTGCCGCGGTTCGAAGGCATCGAACTGGTCGACGCGGTCCAGCACGTCGCCGACGAGCTTCTTCAGGAACAGACGCGGCGCGATGCCAACCCGTCCGCCGAGTTGCCCCGTGACCGCGCGCGCGAGATCCAACAGGTAGGCGTCGTCCACGCGTGCCCGGATGCGCGGCGCTGCGTCCGAGCCCTCGGCGTAGACGTCGCGCACGCGCCGGCCCACCTCGCAGAGCGCCTCGACCGAGAAGCCCTGCAGCCGGACCTGCACCGCACGCGGGTTGTCGAAGCGTGCATCCGTGGAAAAGTCGACCGCGAGGCGCTGCGCCAGGGGCGCCAGGCGCTGCACGCCCTGCGGGCCGTCGAAGAACGCGGGTGTGCCGGTGACGAGCAGATACAGGCCGGGAAAATGACCGGCATCGATCTCGTCGACCCACTGGCGCATTGCATTCAACCCCTTCTCTCGCGTATCGGCACGCATGCGCTGCAAGGTCTCGACTTCGTCGAGGACGAGCAGCAGGCCGGCGAAGCCCGAGTCCCGCAGGATCGTCAGCACGCCCCCGAGGAATGCGCTGGCACCGAAGTGATCGATATCGCCCCGCACCCCCGCCGCCCTGCGAATCGAGGCCGACACGTTCGGCTGGCCCGACACCCAGGCGACGAGCCCGTCGGCGCTCGCCGCATCGCCGGCAAGCAGGGCTCGACGGTAGGCGCGCAGCGTCGCGGAGAAGGCGGGCGCGACTCGGGTCACCGCCGCGAGCCGCGTCTCCATCAGCGCGTCGGTCGCTGCGACGAGCGCATCGGTATCGGCCGGATCGACCTCGCCGCCCGCGAGCACGTCCTGCTCGAGCGCGTAGAACCAGCCGTCCAGGACCCCCCGGAACGCGCCGTCCCCCGCGTCCGCCGTCGAGAGCCGCTCGACGAGTCGGCGATAGACGGTCTCCATCCGGTGCAGCGGCGTCTCGGTCTCGGAGATCTGCACCTCGCTCGTCGCGAAGCCCTGGCTGCGGGCGCGCTCCTGCATCCACCGCGCGAAGAACGTCTTGCCGCTGCCGTACTCGCCGCGCACCGCCTTGAACTGGCCGCGTCCGGTCGCGACCGTGCCGAGTTCGTCATCCAGGGTCGGCGCGAGGCGGTCGATTCCGATCGCGAGCGCATCGAGCCCGGCGCGCGGCACCGTGCCCCGCCGCAGCGCATCGATGATCTCCAGCCTGCGCTGCGGTCCGATCATGAGCGCACCTCGAACTGCAGCTCGAGCAGCCTGCGATCGAGCGTTACGGTCCCGCTCGCGTCATCGAGCATGAGCACTGCGGCCTGGTCAACATTCAGCACGCGGCGAGCGGCATGGACGAATCCGCCGACCCGCAGCAGCGGCATCGAGAGCCGCTGCGCGAGTGCCGTGCGATTCAACTTGCCTCCCCGTTCCTCGAGCGCGGCGAGCAACGCGCGCATGTCTTCGTCTCGGGGCGCGACCCGCGCGGCGAGCGTACGTTGCGCCCGGTAGGTCTCGCTCGACAGGAGGGCATCGATCCAGGTGACGCCCGTCGGGCCTGCCTCCAGCGTGCCATCGGGCCTAGCATCGTGCCCCTCTTCCGCGAACAGGCCCTGCTGACGGGTATCGGCCTTTCGCCGTGTGATTGTCGGCGCAGGCTCGACGACACGGATCGGCGCGACCGGCGCCGGCGCTTCGACGACCGACGCATCCCACCATTCCGGCATTCGTGGCGGCGCGGCCTTCCAGCCTTCGATTACGACGTGCACCGGAGCGAACACGCCGAGCGGCACGAGCGCCTCCTGCGGCGACACCCCACCGTGATAGCCGTTGCGCTTCGACGCGTAGCGCAGCCGCTCGCTCCAGGCGCACACCACCGACGTGCCGCCGGTCGGGCTGATGACGCGTGCGCCGCCGAGCTGGACCTCGTCAGGCTGCACCGCACCGGCCGGCGAACGCCACCGGTCACCGTCCGAGCCGGCGCGCACGGCGCTGCGATCATCGAGCACATGACCGTGGTCCGCAGTGATCACCAGCACGCGCGAGGCGCTGCGGGCCTCGTGGAGCAGCGGACCGAGCAGTCGCAGGTCTTCGAGGGTCCAGCGCAGGTGCAGCTGGTCGGAACCGCCCAGCTGGTCGTCCACCGCGTTGAAGACCACGCCCACGACGTTCAGGGCGGGATCGGCGATCGCCGCACGAACCGGCGGCGCCAGGCCGAGCGCATCCCCGAGCTCACCCTTGTGGAACAGCACCGGCTTGGTCCGAGCCCGCGAGACCGCGAGGAGCGCCGGATGCGAGGCAAAAGCCCCCTTCTCGAACGACGATGCTCCGTTCGCGAGGCGCCCCGCCAGCAGGCTCGCGCGACTCACTTCGGTGACCGTCGGCAGCGCGGCCAGTGCGACCGGCGCGCGGGCGTCCGATACCGGCACGGTCTCCTGCCATCCGTGTTGCTCGAGGTCGCGCGCCAGTTCCTGATAGATCGGCAGGCTCAGGCCATCGACGACGATCATGAGAACCGGCACGCGGCGTGCGAGCGGCGCGACCACCGTATCGAGAACCGCCTCCACCGGCAGCAGCGTGCCGGCGGGCGCCATCGGCTGCACGCCCTCGGCCTGTACGGCCCGCGCGAAATCCGCATTGAAGGCCTCGCGTCGCGCCTTCACGGCGTCGACGAGCGCTGCCTGCGCTTGCGTCAGTGCAGTCGAGGCATCGCCCCCCAACAGCTTCAGGCGTGCCCAGTCGGCGAACGCTCCATCCATCGCATACGCGTTGGCGCAGGCAAGCAGGGCCACGCCCGGGAGCGGCGTCTGTGGACCCGCCTGCAGCAGCCAGCGCACCAGCCTCGACGCCATCGCGACACGCTCGCTTCGAGCATGCTGCACGGCCGCCTGTCGATGCGCCGCGACCGAGTGCGCGGCCTCGGTCACGCGCGCGGCCGCGTCGGCGAGCGCGTCGGTCCGGCCGGCAGCCGTGGGGGCGGTCCGCCAGTGGACGAGCCAGGCCGACAATGCCACGGCGAACGCAGCCAATCGCGCCTCGAACCCCCCCGGCAGCAGATCGCTCAGGCCCTGGTGCGCCTGCAGGTGCAGCGATACCGTCAATGCGTCGGCCCGGGCCAGCACGCGGCGCTGGAGGTCGGCGTCGAGCAATGGCAGCGCGCGGTTCGCGGCCCCGGCCCAGTCGAGCCCCTCGAGTCGCGACACCGGCTGCCCGCCGACGAAGCGCTCGAGCCGCACCGCGGCGGCGGCAAGTTCCGGGGCCGGCCCAGCCGTGTCGGCGAAGACGACGCCGCAGACGATTCCGAGCGCGATCGCGTCCTCGCCGTGACCGGCCGCAATGCACTGAAGCAGGCGCGGGCCGACCGGACCGACGCCTTCGACGAGCCAGGCCGCCAGGTCGTCACGGATGCCCGCACCGAGCGCGGTCCAGCGTTGCAGGGCGCCGGGCGTCACCGTCCAGCGCAGCAGCGACACCGCGTCCGGGCGTGCATCGTCGAGGCCCAGCAAGCCCTGCTGCACGCGATGGCGCGCCGTGTACAGGTCCAGAAAGCCGTTGGGTACGGGGTCGTAGCCGCCGGGGGGCGCCAGCTCCACGAGGGCATCCGCCACCCACCCCAGCCGAGCCAATCGCGCATCGATGCCGACCGCACCGAACACCTGCCGCACCGTATCCCAGCGCTCGACCGCGAACACGCGCGACCGGGCCACACGGGCCATCACGTCGTCGCCGAGTTCGGCTTCGCCGAGCGGCGTCAGCACGACGAGACCGGCATCCGGCGACGCTGCACCGCCGCCTTCGGCGCTACTGTCGCGACGCGCATCGAACTCGGCCAGCTTCAGCCGCACGGCGAGCGCGGACTCGCACCAGGCGAGGTCGAACCGATGCGAGCCCACTGCGAGCGACGGCGGCCACGCGGCCGCCGAGGGCGAGCGGATCGCGACGCAGCGTGCCTCGCGGTCGCGCTGAAGCACCGCTTCGAGCTGCGCGCTGATCTGCTGCCGGGACGGCACGCTCATCGGCTGCGCCTCACGATCCGCCAGTTGACCGTGAGCCGCGCGCCGGGGTCGTCAGCCAGCTCGCGGCCCAGCCGATCGAGCAGCGCCCGCGCCGCAGCGGGGTCGAGGTCGACGGCTGCGTCCTGCAGCACCCAGGCTTCGGGCAAGGCAGACGTCGGCGCGGGCGTGGCCACGGGCGGGAGCGATGCGGGTTCGATGACCGCCACGGAAACGGGCGACGACGAGGACGTCGGCGAGGGCGCGATCGCCGGCGCCGGCGCCTGCAACGGCGAGTCGGGAACTGCAGGCGGTGACGCCACCGGCCCGGCAGGCGCCTTGGGTGTCGGGTCGGCGAGCAGTTTCAGCGCATCGCTGCGGGCGCTCCCCAGTGCCGCAGCCAGCCCGATCGCGTGCTCGTCGGCGGCGAGCAGCTCCGCTACACGGGTGTGCAGCCGTGCCGCGGCCGCGGCCCGGTGATCCATCAGTCGCGAGGCTGTCTCGAGCACGTCGAATGCAGCGTTGCGCAAGGTGTCCTCGAGCACGGCGGCCTTGGTCAGCGCGGTGCCGAGCGCCGCCTCGCCGGTGGCGATCGCGGCCGCCGCGAACGCCGACACCAGATCCCGGTCGGATGCCGACACCAGCGCCTGCGTCAGGGCCGCGGCCGAGCGCGCGGTCCGCAGCCGCGGCGCGGCCTCGGGATCCTGCCCCCACTCCGCGAGCCGCTGCGCGAGCGTCGCCGCCAGCTTCGCGGCCGGGTCCTTCAGCTCGACGCCCTTGGCTCGCAACGCAGCGACCGCGCGCGCGACGTGGGTCGCATTCAGCGTCTGCGGCAGGGCAAGCCCGAACAGCACGCCGGCACGCCGCAGGGCTTCATCCCACTCGGCGCGCGGGGGCAGCGACTGCTCGCGCAGCTCCATCGCGTCGGGCATCGACTCCAGGGTCGCGACGGCCGGTCCGCCGTTCATCCAAAACGTGCGATTGGTCTGGCCCGCGAAGGTCAGGATCACCAGGTTCTCGACCTCCGGGGGCAGCCCCATCGGCTGCGGCTCGTTCATCCAGCCGCGCAAGTGCCTGACCGTGATCGGCACGCCGTCGCGCGCCTGCATCTGCAGGAAATGCGAACGCCAGTGCGGCTCGAGCACGAGGTGGTTCTCGCCCATCGTGCCCAGCTTCAATGGATTGACGACCGAGCGCACCGTCTGGCGTGCGCTCTTCTCGGCCACCAGCGAGCGCCCGCCCGCATCGGTCAGCGCGAGCTCGATCTCCTGCCAGACCCGCTTGAGCACCACCGGCCTGATCTCGACGTCGAAGCGTGGATGCCCGGGGTACTGGTGGGCGAAGAGCTGGTCGAGTAGCGACTCGAAGGCATCCTTCAGGCTCGCGCCCACCGGCGGGCGCGGCTTGAGCGTGGTGTCGAGCGAGCGGAACTGGTCCTGCGGCTCGAGCCGCTCGGCGATGCCCTCGGCCGAGTCGTCGGCCACGCCGTAGGCGGCCAGCAGGTACTGCAGCATCCGCTGGCGCAGCTGGTCGCGCTGGTTGCGAGCGAGCGCGAGCGCGGGCCCGCGGTCGACCGCCGCCAAGTGCGAGGCGTGCTCGGCGAAGCGCTCGCCGGCACCCGCGAGCAGGTGGTCGAGCACCACCAGACGGCCGAGGTCGCGCAACGCGCGCTCGGACAGGAAGGACGGCAGCCAGACCAGGGTCCGGGTCGGCATGCCGCGGTAGCGCGCAAGGCGAGCAAGGTCGTCCATCGGCGTGAAGCGGCCGTCGTCGAAGGGGATGTCGACGACGATCGTCCAGCCGTCCTCTCGTCCCCGCAGGCGCTCGTCGCTCATCTCGCGCACGTTCTCGTACACCACCTCTACCTCGCGGCGGGTGTGCCGCCACGAATACGGATGCAGCGTGAACAGCGCGGACTCGTCGACCACGCCCAGCTCGGCGAGCAGCAGCTCGCGGATCTTGCGGCGCCGGTTGCCCGGGTTGTCCACCGACTCCGCGTCGCGGATGATCGGCTCGATGTCCACGCCAGTGACCTGGATCGAGATCAGCGGGTTCACCGCCTGGTCGCCGATCTTGATCTCGCCGACCTCGGCCGCCCAGGCACGGCAGCGGTTCAGCACCGTCTGCACCTCGCGCCCCGGGATCGGCGAGCGGAAACTGCCGTGGTTGAGCGAGGTGAGGCGCGACGCGGTCAGCGCCTTGAGCGACTCCACCTCGGGCACCAGCGCGGCCAGCAGCAGCGTCTTGACCAGCCGTGCGTCGTTGCGCAGCGCACCCGCCTTGGCCGGGTCGGCCAGCCCCAGGCCGATGTCGTCCCAGCTCGTGCCGTGATGGCGCTCGAGCAGCGGCAGCAGCTTCTGTGCATACAGCCTGCGCGCGTTGTCGAAGTGGATCCGCATCGCGTCCGAGAAGGGCTCGTCGCCGTCGGCGATCACGTCCCAGAGGTCACCGACCGGAATCACCTGGCCGAGCGCGAGATCGTCGCGCCGGTCGACCAGCAGCTGCAGCATCAGCTTGAGCGCCGTGCGCTCGCGCTGCAGCGCCGAGGACACCGCGATCAGCGTCGTCACCAGCGCCGGGCTGAACGGGTAGACCTTGCGGAACATCTCCCGGTCGCCCTGCGTGGTCAGCAGCGTCTCGAGCACCTCGCGCCGCGTGCCCTGGAACTCCTCGAACGCGGCGGCCAGCTCCTGGCGTGCGGCTTCGCTGCGCGGGCGCAGCACGCGCTTCTCGATGATCGCCGGCAGGTTGCGGTCTTCGAGCGTGATGACGTGGAAGCGCGCCTCCCAGTGCCGCAGCACGTCGGCGAACTGCAGCTGCAGCGAGCCCGCGAGGTTCTCGCCGACCAGCTCGCGCAGGTCGCGCTGCCGGGCCACGAAGCTCACCAGCGGGATCGGCCGGTCGGCGTTGCCCGCCTCGACCAGCTTGACCAGCTTGGTGCCTTCGCTGGCGACGAAGCTCATGTCGGCGGCGCGGCTCGCCAGCCACAGGATCAGCTCGTCGAGGAACAGGATGACCGCGTCGTAGCCGAGGGACTTCGCATGGCGCGACAGGATCGACAGCCCGTCATCCAGGTTGACGAAGGACTCGCCGCGGCCGTCGGCGACCTGCGTGTAGGCGCTGAAGTACGTGCCGATCAGTGCGCCGACCAGGCGTGCGCGCTCGTCGCCGCCCGGCGGCTCGAGCATCGCGCCCTCGAAGGCGTCCGCCTGCCAGCCCGCGCCCAGGTCGCCCCAGCCGTCGTCGGCGGCGCCGGCCGCGCCGTCGTTCAGGCCGGCGAAGAAGCGCTCGTCGCCGATCTGCGCGCGCAGCCGCTTCGCGTCCTCGAACAGGCCCTCGGCACGGTAGAAGCCGGGCACCGGCGCATCGGGGTGCAGGCGGCGGACCGCCTCGGCGTACTGCCCAAGGATGGCCGACTCCATGTCGCGCGCGCCGATCATGTGGTAGGGCACCAGCAGGAAGCGCCGGTCCTGCGTCCAGGCGTTGCCGCGCGCCACCACGTCCGCCAGCTCGGCGCGCGAGCGGGCCGCCGGATGGCCGGCCAGCAGCAGGTTCAGCACCGCCATGAAGTGGCTCTTGCCCGAGCCGAACGAGCCGTGCAGGTAGGCGGCCCGACTGCTGCGCCCCTCGACCGCCTGCCGCACGAAGGCCAGCGCGTCCTCGAAGCAGCGCACGAGCTGCGGCGTGACCACGTAGTCGGCGAGCGTGCGCTCGGCGTTGCCGACCCCTTCGGAGAGCTTGAGGACGAAGTCGCCCTGGTGGACGCGCTCGGGGATGTCGATCAGGTCGCGGATCAGGGTCATCGTGCGGCGCTCGGTTCGACTGCACGGGCAGATCCGCCCGGACGGGATGTAAAGCGGTTCATTGGAGCGGCTTGACGCCCCCGCGGCGCCCGAGTCCGAATGCGATGCGATAGACATCGGGCATCTGGACGCGCCCATCCTTCAGCCTGTGGATCAGGCCGATCTTCTCCAGATCGTCCAGCAGGCCTGCCGTCTTGCGAGACAGTCCGAAGGGTGGAAGCGTCCCTTCGAAATCGCTTCCTTCAGGCCTGCCTTGCACACGCGTGAACACATCAACCTCCTTCCAGATCCGATCGAAATCCTGGACGACGCACGGTACCGTGATTGCCGTGCGCAGCGGCTCCATCACGGTCTTGACCCACGCGTAGTCTTCCTCCATCTCCGCGACCCGGATACGCGACGCCTTCTGTACGCCGACCTGGATGGCGCGGTAGTCGAGCGGCAGCGGGAAGACCTCGTCGGTGCCGGTCGCCGCTTCGTGGAGTGCAGCGAAGAAACTTCGCGGACTGACCTGATTCAACCCGTCGAGCAAGTGGTTGACGAGCCAGGAGTACGGCTTGCCCCGCTTCGTGTTGGCACCCATTGCCGGACCCGCCATGCTCTCGAAGAGTCGCTCCTGCAGGCGCTCGTCGGTTCGCAACCGGCTCGGCAGCGTCCAAGCCTGCGCACGCCGCTCGGTCTTTAGGGTCGTAACGGCTTCGACTGCGCTCCTGAACGCACCTCCGGCGTCATCCACTCCAGGGGCGGCACATGCATTGGCCAAGGCCTGGTAGAGCAGCGCGTACAGGTCGGCCCTTCGCCATTCAAGTGAAGCCTTGCCCGCAACCAGCTTGGAAAAATCGGGAAAGCTCACGATGCCGGCGTTCTCCAGCATGTCGGGGCGCACGAACACCTTGAAGCGAATTCGCCGCGTGCCGCGGACCTCCAGCGCAATCTGCAGCAGCGATCGCGCCAACGGCACCACCCCCGCCCACTCCGAGGCAAGCCGGTCGAGCGCGTCGAACAGCACCACGAGCGTCTCGCCACGCTCGAACAAGCCACGATCGGCCTCGTCGAGCAGCACATCGAACTGCTCAGGATTCGAGTGAACCCATTGCACCCGCTCCTGCCACTGCGTCAGCTGTGCGAACGCTCCTGGGAAGCCTGCGTTCACGGCCAACACGGCACGCCATATGGAATCTGCCGGAAACTTCGATACCAGACTCGCCAGGACCCTCGGACTTGGCGCCTCGCCCGGCCAGAGACCGAATCCACGTACCATCTTGATCTTCGGTCCGAGGTTCGCTTCCGGGAAGGCATTCACGACGAAGTCGAAGTGCGCGCTCGACGCGAGTTGCGCACACCAGAAACTCTTGCCTGCCCCCCGGATACCTTCGACGATCGTCGCGTTCGGATCGAGCGCGCGCGCGTGGCTGGGCGGAACGTATATCTGGGCAGGCGCCGACGAGGCGGTCCCGCTGGCCTGATCCTGCTCTCGGGTCACTGCCCGCAGGCCTTGCCGAATGGCGGACGGGTTCATGTCATCGCCCCCCGCGTCCGTGTATCGACCCAGTCGATCAAGGCCCCGAAGGTCGCGTCGACAAAGGTGTCGCCGATACCTCCGCCAGAGACCATGACGCGAGGATCGAACTCTTGAAAGCGTTCGTCCCAGTCGACGAGGATCGGCCAATGCGGCGCGGCTTCGTCCTGGAGAGATGGATGGAAACCTGCCGGAGCGTCGGTTTCTTCACCCATCACGCAGGCTGGCAATTCGTCGTAGAGGGTTTCGGCAAACAGTTCGTATGCGTCCTGCCGGAAAGCCGTGACCATCCGTTCCCGCTGCGTTGCAGGCAGCAACGCCCGCACCATCGCGAGCCGCTCCCTGACTTCACGCGCCACGTCGGGCCTGCGCTGCCAGTGCGTGAACAATTGGCGATAGCCGACCTGACTCTGCGCACCTCCCGTGCTGAACAGCAACGCGGTATCCGCAAGCCTCACGATGGCAGCGGCGGCGAGGTCGTGAAGCCCCGCGCGGCTGTCGATCAGGATGAGATCGGGGCGCACCGACGCCTCGAGCTTCTCCACGATGTCCAGCATGCGGTCGGCGCAGCGCCGCGGACCGGCCGGTCCCGGCAGGTCGCCATACACTCTCGACAGCTTGTCGAGGTAGGCGGCATCGTCGCGACCGGCTGCGGCCGCTACCCGGATTTCTCCGATCGTCGTATCGGCGAGCGGACTCGTCGAGACCATGTCATCGATGATCGCGTCTCCTTGACCTACCGCATCTTCGACGAACCAGTCGACCAGCCCGACCGAAGCCATCCGCTCGGCCGGGAGCAGAAGCGACGAGAGACCGGGGGACTCCAGGTCGAAGTCGACGACCAGCACCCGCCGGCTCCTTCTTGCCAGCCCGTAAGCCACCATCGCGAGGCTCGTCGAGCGGCCCACGCCTCCCTTGAGCCCGTGGAAGACGACGCGGTGGGCGCGCCTGGATTCTCCGGCAGGCAGATGTCCACGCAGCCAGTCCTGCCCGGTGACCTGTCGGTCCATGACCGGCACGGTCGAAGTCACCGCTCCATCTGCCCCTTTGGCAATCGTGAAGGTGGCATGCCACGAGGGGTCGGCGAATACGGCGTCGGCATCGGCAAAGTCATCGCGCGTCAGTACCGCCTGCGACGCGGCATAGGGACCGAGCACTTTCGTCGCATCGACTAAGGACGCAATGTCACCCGGAAAAATGCGGTCGCGATGCAGATTCAAGACGAAGCGAATCCGCCCCACCATGTCCCTGACCAGACGAACATCATGGCCACCTGACGACCTGAGCTGGGATGCCGCCTCGATGGCAATCCGCAGTGCATCTTCGAACAGCACTTGCTTCATTCGATACCCCCGTCCAGCTTCAGCGTATCGAGCAGGCCACGAACCCGCGTCGCCACCACACGCCAGCGGTCGATGGATGCCACCGGCAATGCGGCCTCCTTGAAATAGCGATGATCGATGCTCCAATCGTCCATGTCTGCAATCTCTGGAAACTGAGCAACGTAGCCTGCGGCAAGGCGTCCTTCAGGGCCGAAAGGAACGTCGGCGGTGATCTGGTCGACCAGCTTCGGCATGTGCACCTTGAAGCGACTCCCTTGGGTCACGCTACCGGAAGCGTCCCGAGCGACTCCGCAGGACACAAGAACCGCCTTCAGAGCACATTCAACGCAGAAGCCGTAGAGCTGCCCTGCGTTCGGGGCAAACCCCCCAGCGTGCAGGTACTCCGCGTCCCGGAGATGCCGGATAGCGCTGGCGTGGTAATCGACGTCATAGACGGGAGTCATGGGGCTGGAGCTCGCCACTTGTTAGCGCTTTGTACACGTCTGCCCGGACATGTTCAGAATCGGGCCGTTTTTTAACACGTCGCGGCGCTGACTGGCGTCAGAGCGACATCCGATGCCAGCGCCGCCATCTACTTCGCCGCCGCACGGGTCCGCCCGCGACGCACGCTGCGCGCCGGCGGCTGCCAGGCCGCGAGCGCATCGACCGTGGTCCCCAGCGCCCGGGCCTCGTCCTGCACGAAGGACACGAAGTAGTCGCCCTGCCGCAGGCCGAACTCAGGATCGATCGCGTTGTGCCATTGCAGCAGCCAGGGCAGCAGCTCGCGCAGCCCGGCCAGCAGCGGCACCAGCCGCTCGACGGGCCAGCCTTCGCGCTCGCGGGCGTCGAGGTACCAGGCGGCCAGCGCCTGCGCCTGCTGCAGCGCGGTCCAGCCCGCCCAGCCGACCACGCGGCTCGCGTCGGCCCCGGACTCGCAGCCGGGGTAGCTGATCCAGCGTTCCTTCGGCACGTCGAGCCCGCCGCGCAGGCGCCAGAAGTCGGTCTTCAGGAAGTCCTTGGACTGGTACTTGGGCGGCACCGGGATGTCGCCGATCTCCTCGTCCTTGCGCTCCTTGCGGCGGCGCGCGTCGGACTCGAAGGCATCGATCAGGTCCTCACGACGCTGCAGCGCCCAGGTGGCCTCCCACTGCGCGCGCTTGCGCAGGCCGGACTCGGCGTAGCGCAGCACCGGCAGGAAGGGGACGGATTCCGAAGCGACCAGCTCGTCGACGAGCGCGACCGGGTCGAAGTCGGCATGACCGGCGTAGAGCTCGCCGACCTGCATGAACCCAGCATCCATCCGGGCGATGTCGGCCAGCCGCGAGACGGTGGTGAGCTGCGGCGCGCCGCGCCGGTAGGGCTCGGACTCCAGGCGATCGAGCAGCCACAACCGCAGGCCGCGCTGCACGGTCTCGTCGAAGGGGTCCAGGTTCCAGCGGCGCTTGTGCTCGGGACGCTCGACAAGGCCGATGTTGCGGTCGGACTCGATGCAGGCGATGCGTCGCTCAACGAGCGCGCGATAGTCGGGCGGCCAGTGCGCGGGCAGCTCGGTGATCGGCGTCGAGCCGTGGCGCTCGAACCAGGAGGTGGTCTCGTCACCTGCGGCGATGCGGCGGGCGAGCACGATCTCGAACGCGCGCTCGCCCAGGCGCAGCGGCGGGAGGGTGTCGGGGTCGGAGGCTTCGAGCGGTGCGTTGAGCAGTCCGTAGAGGCGGTAGCACTGCCAGTCGAGTTCTTCCTGGAGCGCGATCATCCGGGCGAGGGTGTCGGCGTGCTGGCGAGCGGCGGCGAGGAGGCGCGGACGATCGGGGGCGTAGCCGGGGGCGAAGCCGGGGGCGAAGGGGGATTCGCAGTACGAGCGCAGTTCATGCGATGCGGAATCAAGCATTGCAACAAGCGTGTAGGGCCGACCAGATGCAAGAGGGAACTCCGCCACTTTGGTCGAATTAAATGCGAAATGACTTTTCCACGCTTCATCTCCCAAAGCCGAAAATCCGGCGTCTACACGCGTACCACCACCTTCCCCTTTGTTGTGACACACCTGCTTCAACCAGAAACACCCCACCGAAGAGTTCAGCAGCCCCAGCAGCCCGAGATGCGTCGCCTCGTCCGCGCCCGCCGGCAGCTTGATTACCGGCGCGGTCTGCTTAAAGACCTTGCCGCCGCGGTCGAGGACGAAGTGGTTGTGGGTAGCGACTTCGGCGAAGGTCACTAAGAAAGGGGATCGAAGTCGCTCTCGAGAAAGAAAACTCATTTCCCACCAATTGAGTCCAGCCTGCTCAGGAGATTTTCCGAACATCAATCGACTACGCAGATTAGTTCTCATGCTCCAGAAGTGTCGCGCTGCCACGGAAGTTGTCGCAGGCGGTTGCGCAGAAAGGTTTTCGGACTCGTATGGAAAAATTACCGCCGCAGACGGCGAGATTGCCCAATCCCTAACCTCGTCACCCAACACGAAAAGCCTCGAATTGATTCCCAACCGACCAACCAACCCCCGAGGCATTGCAAAGACTTCGTCTTCGCCCGTAATTGCTGAGAATCCTGCACCAGCTATTTCAGACTTTAGGAGAGGCCGCCCCTCTTCAACCGCTTCCTTCAAATCGACCGCGCCGCCACCGCCGATGCTCCATGGATGCTTAGCAAACGTTGTCCGCTTCGTGTCAGCAACACTAACGAATTCGCTCTCGCTCCCTGTTCGGTCTATCTGAGTAACAATTGCGCACCATACAAGCCCCTGAGCCGGATCCTCCGGCGACCCCGGCTCACCTTTAATCCCCATGGCCGTCCGAACCGAGTCACCGGCCGGCAGCCGGTTGCGCCCGAATAGAATCACCGTCGGCGTACCGTGCCCCGGAATATAGGCGCCCGACGTGTCGATCACATGCGTGAGGTCCAGGCTCGGCAGCACCTTCTCGATCAGCTTCGACCCGAACTCGCGCTTCATGAACGAGTTCGCGGTGATCAATCCAACATGCCCGGCGGGCCCCTCGTCGCCCGGCAGCGCCAGGTCGAAGAACAGTTCCGTGAACGGCACTCCGAGCGAGTACTTCATGTGGCAGCTCTCGAAGCGGCTTCGATACGCCGCATTCAGCGCCGAATCCCTCACCACGATGTACGGCGGGTTCCCCACCACCGCGTGATACCGCTGCCCGAGGATCCGCCTGACCTCGTCGAGGTCCTCCACCGCATACGCATGCTCGAGCCCGGTGCCGGCATAGGCCTGCGGCTCGTCGAGCAGCGACGCAGTGTCCTTCATGCCGGCGCGCTGGCCGTGCAGCAGGCTGTCACCCACCGCGAGGTGCAGCTCGAAGTCGGGCGCTGCGGCCAGCCGCTCGACGCCGCTGGCGCGTAGCGCCTCCACCAGCAGCCGGAAGCGCGCGATCGCGACCGCGAATGGGTTCAGGTCGACGCCGAACACTCCGTCGAGCGCGCGCTGCACGAGGTCGCGGCGCGGGCGGGCCGGCTCGTTGCGCGACCAGAGGTCGAGCAGCCGCGCGAACGCGCCGAGCAGGAAGTGACCGGACCCGCAGGTGGGGTCGATCAGCCGGACCTCGCGGTAGCCGAACTCGGCGATCGCCGGCGCGAGGGTTCGGTCGAGAATGAAGGACTCGATGAAGTCCGGCGTCTGCAGCAGCGCATAGCGCTTGCGGGTGGACTCGGACAGGTCCTGGTACAGGTCGCCGAGGAAGCGAGTGCCCCAGGTCGGGTCGGTGAAGTCGTGCACCAGCGTGCCGGTGTCGGGGTCGACGCGGCGCCAGAACGCGAGCAGCGCCATCGCGGCATCGCCCGAGATGCCGAGCCGGAAGACCGGGTTGTGCGCCGAATCGAACAGTGCCTGCAGCCCGGGCAGCGCGGCGACGTCCGTGAAGCAGGCGAGCAGGTAGTCGCGGTCGGACAGCACCGGATGCTCACGGAAGTAACGTTCGTGACGATCCTGCGCAAGCGCGTGGCGCTCGCCGGGCCCGGAAAGCCACGGCCGCTCGACCAGCCCGTTGTCCTCGATGAAGCGCACGAACACGCAGCCGAGCAGCCAGTGCACGGCCGCCTGCGTGAGCACGGCGTCGACCCACGTCTCGAAGGTGTCGCCGGTGCGCCCGGCTGCGCGCGCGTCGTCCCACTCGGCGCACAACGCGACATCGAGCGCCGCATCGGCCGCGACACGCTCGCGCAGGTCCGGCTCGAGCCGGCGGATCCAGCCCTGCAGGTCGGCGAGCAGGCGGCGGGAATCGATCATCGGGTCAGGCCTGCGGAACGGGCGCACCGGCCCGGTGACGGTTGGCGATCCAGGCAGCCGGGATGCGCGCCCACTGGGAGGCACCGAGCACGGGCACCGGCACGCCGTCGATGGACGGCAGCGCGTTGGCCACCATAGGCACGAGCAGCCAGCACCGCGGCAGCGCGCCGGGCCGGCCGGCGCCGTCACGCAGCGGATCGATCAGGTCGGTAAGCTGCCAGCGGCCGAGCAGGCCGGGATCGGTCAGGAGGAGCGGCCGCGGCGATGCGAGCAGCCGCTCGATGGCGAGCTGGCCGGCCTGGCGCGCGAGTTGCAGCAGGCGGCTGTGGTCGACGCTGCCGGGCGCGGCGCTGTCTGCGCGCAGCACGACCGTCCAGTCGACGCGCCGCGCGTCGGCCCGCTCGCGCAGCGCGCGCAGCAGCAACGCGTCCAGGCTCGTGCGCTGCAGGTCGAAGCGGCGCAGCAGTTCGCCTTGCGCCGCACGCGCCTCGCGCGGCGGCACGGTCAGCGCGAGGAAGCCGCCCTGCCACACCGAGTGCGCGAGCCGCTCCTCGAATCGACGCGCCACGAGCAGCGGCTCGCTGTCGGCGTCTCCGGCGAGCACGCTGCGCGTGGGCAGGCGCGAGAGCAGCGTGCTGCGCCCGACGGAGGCTCCGACCTGCGCGCCGGCCGGGTGATAGGCCGGCCCGTCGCCATCGTCCTCGCGCCAGTGAAGGTCGGCACCTGCCGCGTGCATCAGCGCGTCGAGCGCGGGCCGATCGGGCAGCGGCTCGGCCTGAGGGTAACGACCTCGCACACGCTCGATCACCTGGGCCGCGGTGAGCCGCCGCACGCCGGCCAGCGCACCGAGCGAATGGCGAAGCGCTTGCAGCGCGGACATGGCGCGCGGATAGATCTCAAGTCTGCTGGACAGCGCGGCACGGCCCGACGCCGCGACCGCCAGCCGCATCAGCCGCGTGGCCGGCAGCGCCGCCACGCCCTCGGGCCGGCTCACCGCCTCCAGCAGCTCCTGGGCGCGGGCGGGCGACTGCAACGGGTCGGCGGCTGCGATCGCATCGGCCTCGATGCCGAGGCGGCGCGCATGGTCGGCCGCCTCGACCGATGCGGCGAGCAGCGCCAGCCGACCGTCGTCGAAGCCCGAGAAGCGCTGCACGCCGCGTGCGGCCTCCGACTCCACGCAGGCACGGACCACACCGTTCGCCAGCCGCATCCGGATCGACTCGTCGCGCTCGGTGCTGCCGCGGCGCGAGAGCAGCGCCTGCGCGGCCTCGGGCGCGGTCATCACGCCGCCGTGCGCGGCGAGCAGCGCCATCAGCTCGTCGCGTACGGTGACGAGCGCGGACGACTTCAGCCAGCGCTCCCGAGCACGCGCGAGCGTGTCGGCGAAGATCGGGCGCGCGATGCCGCCGGCGCGTGCCGCGTCGCCGGGCGTGGGCCATGGTGCGGCCGCATCGCCCTCGTCGATGCCGAGCCAGGTGGCGAGCGCGGTGTCCTCCGGATGGTCGTCGCCCGCAGGTCGGCGGGGCACGAGCTGCGCAGCCAGTTCGTCGATGCTCGCCGGACCCGACGACACGCCCTCATCGTCGTCGTGCAGCGTCGGGCGGCCGCGGGTCAGGTCGGGGCGGAGCTGCGCGAGCCGACGGGCCTTGAGGCGGATCTCCTTGCGGATGCGGTCGCCCACGCCCTTCAGGTAGCGGAACCGGATGCGGTCGACCGCCAGAAGGTCGGCCACCGTGGCGATGCCCATGCCGTCGAGCACGTTCAGCGCCTCGACGCCGTAGCCCAGCTCGCCCACGCGCGTGTCGGCCGCGACGTCGCGTGCGAGGGCATCGAAGGCGTCGGCGGGTGCGGGCTGCAGCGTCGCGTCGTCGAAGACCCGGTTCCAGGCGCGGCGCATCTCCTCGGCGTTGTCGAAGCGCTCGCGCGGGTCGCGGCGCAACGCGCGGCCGAAGAACGCGGCGAGCCCGTCGCGCAGCGCCGGATCGAAGCGCTCCGGGTCGAGCGTGACCTCGTCCTCGATCGCATAGGGCGCGCTGCGGCCGTCGCCCCAGCGCGGCGTGCTGCCGCCGGTCACGCCGATGGCGAGCTCGTAGAGCGTGACCGCGAGCGCGAAGCGCTCGGCCTGCAGGTCCCAGCGCGCCGGCTTGCGCAGCGGCAGGAAGGGGTCGAGATAGGGGGGTGTGCCGGCGGTGATCGCGTCGACGGGCGTGCGCGACAGCGAGAAGTCGAACAGCACCAGCTGCAGCCGTCCGCGCTCGCCGACCTGCGTGAGGCCGATGTTGTCCGGCTTGATGTCACGGTGTGCCACGCCCTGCTGCTCGAGGTGATCGACCACGCCGATCAGCTCGTCGCCGAAGCGGCGCACCAGGTCGAGCGACAGCCGCGGCCCCTCCCGAAGCCGACGCGCGAGCGACTCGCCAGCGTAGTGCATCAGCAGCGCGCTGCGTCCGGCGATGCGCAGCGTCTCGGTGACCTCGACCACGTTCGCATGGTGCAGCGACGCCAGCACCGCGCCTTCGGCCACGACACGATCGTCGTGCGAGGCGTCGATCGCGACCTTGAGCACCCTCTCGCGTGTCGG
Source organism: Burkholderiaceae bacterium (assembly GCA_044342535.1). Taxonomy (GTDB): domain Bacteria; phylum Pseudomonadota; class Gammaproteobacteria; order Burkholderiales; family Burkholderiaceae_E; genus UBA4615. The sequence continues at coordinate 23,109 of JBIIPQ010000001.1, read as the reverse complement.
CTGCTCGGCAGTCCGGGCATCATCTGCGACCCGCACCAGCAGCACGTCGGCGCACGAGCCGCGCCCGAGGCGGCGCACCACCACGAAGCCGCCGTCCAGCCGATCACCGACCGTGGCACGCGAGGGGTCGACCGTCTGCGCCGGGTCGGGTCGGGTGAGCTCCTCCTCGACCGTGTCCAGCTCGGCGAGGAACTCTGCGACGGTCGGATAGCGGGCCTGGATGTCGGGTGCGGTGCCGTACTGGATCAGGTCCTGCAGCGAAGGCGGCGCACCGTCCATCACGTCCGAGACCTTCAGCCCGCCCTGCTCGACGAGCCGGTTCCAGAGCTCCAGCGGCGTGCCGGCCGGCGGCTGGCCGCTGAACACGTGATACGCGATGGCGGCGAGCGAGAACACGTCGAGATGGGGGCCCGGAGGCGTGTCGGGCTTGAGCAGCTCGGGCGCCAGATAGACCAGGCCCGGGTTCTCCACGTATTCGCCGGGGTGCACGGTGCCGAGCGTGCGAAGGTCGGTGCCGCCGGTCTCGGCGTCACGTGCACCGGTCTGCCAGTTCATGATCCGAAGCGTCGGCTGGGCGGTGTCCGCATCCGACACCAGCACGTTCTGCGGGCAGAGCGCGCGGTGGAAGAGCCGCCTTCCGTGGGCGTGCTTCACCGCCTCCGCGAGACTGCGGACGATGTGCAGTCGCAGGTCCACCGAGAGTTTCGCGCCGCGCTCTCGCAGCAGGTGGTCGAGGCGCAGCGCATCGGGGTCATGGTCGAAGATCAGCGCCGGTCCGCGCTCGGAGCTGGTGAACTCGCGGATCCGCAGGATGCCGGGGTGCTCGATGCCTTCGAGGAGCTGGAACTCGCGCTCGGCCGCCTTCGACATCGCTGCCCGCTCCTCGGGGGAGGCCGCCGCGGAGTGCGGGTAGATGCGGATGCGACGACGGGTCTTCTCGAGGGTCGCGTGCCGGCCTTCCCAGTCCTGCCAGCGCTCGCCTTCGCCGATCAGCGCACCGAGCTGCCAGTCGTTGACGCGGCGGTGCTTGTTCGACTGGCGCACGCCGGCCTGCGTCATGCCCTGCAGCATCGCGCGGTGCTGAGCGCCATCGACCGGCGACAGCGGCGGGTCGGCCGCGGCGCGGGCGTCGCCCAGCAGCGCGGCGACGATACCGGGGTCGCCGAGCGCGCCGGGCTTGCCGCGCAGGTAGACGCCGGCACGCGCGCTGCCCCCCAGCCGACAGTCCAAGCTGGTGGCGGATAGGAAGATCAGCGGCTCGCACCAGGGCAACCTGACACGCGCTTTCTGCACCGACGGCTGACGCCTGAGGACGCTCATCAGCCGCTTGGACTTGCGGTTGGCAAGCAGCAGCGGGTTGTCCTCGGTGATCAGGCGACCGTCTGTGGTCCAGGTCCAGCTGTGCGCGTCGCCGTCCACGCGACCGGGCCGGCTCTTGATCTCGACGAGGTACAGGCCGGTCGGCGCAAGGATCAGCGCATCGACCTCGTTGACCTTGCCCTGGTCGTCGATGAACTCGAAGTTGGCCCATGCATGCCAGGGGTCGCGGTCGGGCAACAGACTGCGCAGCCATTCGAGGGCGTCGCGTTCCCAGGGGAACGCCGACTCTGCGATGGCCTGCCATCGCGGGGGGGTCATGACCATGGTCGGCAGGCGGGCGAAGGCATGCGCGATTGTAGAGGGGCGGTGCGGCGGCCCTGTCGCGGCGAGTGAGATCGAAGCGACCGTCGAGCGGGAATCGGCGGTGGGCGGGGGGTCGGACTTACCCGAATTGGCGAGCCTCTTGCCTGCTTGGGACGCCATGGCGTCCGCCGAGACCGTACAACGGGGCCGATATCAATACCCGATTCCGGCAGAGCCACCGATGCCCACTCGTGTCACGGACCGTCACCCACACTCGTCGATCGACGGGACTCGCCCATGAGCGTGCTCGGCATCACGGCGATCCACGGCGTGGCCGTCCTGTTCGTAGGGCTGAAGACCGGCAGCAGGGCATGGCTCGTTCTGGCGGCACTCGCCTCGGCTGCGGTGGGTGCCGTGACCGGCTCGCCGATGTACCTCGGCATGGATCTGCTGGGTGTCTGCCTCGGGCTCGCGGCAGGCTGGGTATGCATTCGCCCGAAGAAGCCGGCTGCGCCCGCGCCGAACCCAGCGCCCGTTCCACTGGTGACGCCTCGGCCGGCAATTGTCTGCACGACTGCGCCTCGCCGGCGGCCTGGCCTTATCCGGATGCTGTTGGTGGCTGCACTCGCCGGGATAGCCGGGGCATGGGTTCAACGATCGATGGGCACTGACCCGCCAGCTCCGGAGAGCCCCCGGACAGAGGTCAGCACCCCTCGGTCCTACGCATCAGGATCGGCCGCGAGTGCCGCGGTGCCGGTGGCCCATCCCGAACGTCAGGCACCCGCCCTATCTGAGCCTTCATCAGAGCCACGCGCGACGTCCGACCTGCGCCATTGTCTCGGCCTGAGGTCCAACGCCGAGATTGCGAGTTGCTCGCTGCGGGCGCGCTGACGAATGAATGCTTGGCCGACGCGTCGCTGGCCTCAGCCGCCGGCGAACGCCTAGTCCGCACCGCGATGCACCGGGTTGCCCGCCCGGTGCGCCCGGGCGTCAGCAGCACCGGGCACTCGATCGCGCGCAGCCCGCGCTCGGAGTCGCCGCCGTGCGCCGGATCTTGCGCGATGCTGAAGTGCTGCCAGGTGTGGATGTGCGCGAGCAGGTCCATCTTGACAGGCCCCGGCGGGCGCCCCTAAGGTCTGGGCCATGTCCCGCCCGTGCCGCCCTGCGTCCGCCCGCCTCGCCCGTCGTTCGACGGTGCGTGTCGTGGCGCCGTCGTGCGCGCGGGTCGAGACTACCAAACGGCGTCTCCGCTAGAGCGGGACGTCGTGTCCCGTCTGGCGGATCGTCGGACGGGCACACGGAAGCACTCCATCGTTGCACGGTCCGACATCCGGTCGACGGAACGCCCATCGTTCCCCACCCCGACCGAGGTCACCATGCAAGCGCAGTCCGCTTCCGTCTTCCGCGTCGCTCACCCTCGTATCGCTCACCCTCGTTTCGCGCACCGCAGCACGCTGCGCGTCGGCATCGTCGGCGCCACCGGCCTGGTCGGCGACCTGATGCGTCGCTGCCTGCTCGAACGCGCGTTCCCCGTCGAGTCGCTGCGTCTGTTCGCCTCGTCCCGTTCGGTCGGGCGCACGCTGCCGTGGCAGGGCACGCCCCGCGCCGTCGAGGACGCGGCGACCGCCGACTTCACCGGACTGGACATCGTGTTCTTCTCCGCCGGCGGCGACACGTCCCGCGCGCTGGCTCCGGTGGCGGCGGCGGCCGGGGCGATCGTCATCGACAACTCGTCGGCGTGGCGCGGCGACCCCGAGGTGCCGCTCGTGGTGTCGGAGGTCAATGCCTCGGCGCTGCAGTCGATCCCGAAGGGCATCGTGGCCAACCCCAACTGCACGACGATGGCGGCGATGCCGGTCCTCAAGCCGCTGCACGACGCGGCGGGGCTGCGTCGGCTGGTCGTCAGCAGCTACCAGGCCGTCTCCGGCGCGGGGCTCGCGGGCATCGACGAGCTGTCGCGGCAGCTGGAAGCCGTCCAGGACGCACGGCGCCTGGCGTTCGACGGCACGAGGTCGGGCATCGAGCCGGGTCCGAAGTGGGCGGTGCCGATCGCCTTCAACGTGGTGCCGCTCAACTACCGCGAGGTCGAGGACGGCTACACGGAAGAGGAGATCAAGCTGCGCGACGAGAGCCGCAGGATCCTCGGGCTGCCGCAGCTGCCGGTCTCGGGCACCTGCGTGCGCGTGCCGGTGTTCACCGGCCACGCCGTCTCGATCAATGCGAGCTTCGAGCGGCCGATCTCGGTCGCGCAGGCGAGCGCGCTGCTGCGTGCCGCGCCCGGTGTCGAGCTGACCGACCTGCCGACGCCGCTCGCGGCGACCGGCCGCGACCCGGTCCTCGTCGGACGGCTCCGGCCGGATCCGACGGTGCCGCACGGGCTGGTGCTGTTCGCCTGCGCGGACAACCTGCGCAAGGGCGCGGCGCTCAACGCCGTCCAGATCGCGGAGGCCCTGCTCGGGCGATGAGACGCGGCTGATCCGGTGACCGGGGCGGCTGCGGCCGCGCCCGGTCCGGGTGGGGCGACGCGCACCGGTCCCCGCCGTCCGCCCTCACCCGCCCGCGAACGCCCTCACCCGATCCCGCAGGAACGTCCAGTCGGCCCCGCGATGCACCGGGTTCCCCGCCCGGTGCCCCCAGTCCGACTCGATCGGCTCGAGGGTGCCGTGCTTCAGGTGCGGCAGCTCGTCGGCGTTGTCCTGCCAGCGGAAATACAGGTCCGTGCGCCCCGGCATCAGCAGCACCGGGCACTCGATGGCGCGCAGTGCGCGCTCGAAGTCGCCGCCGTGCGCCGGGTCCTGCGCGATGCTGAAGTGCTGCCAGGTGTGCACGTGCGCGAGCAGGTCCATCGCATCGCGGCGCAGGAAGTTGCCCTCCCAGTTGCCCACCATCCAGTCCTCGACCGACGAGTAGCCGAGCTGCGTCCACAGCCGGTCGCGGTAGAACGGCTGCGACAGCGCCCAGCCGGCGTAGACGCGGCCCATCGCACGCAGCCCGCGCTCGGGCTTGGCATCGAAGGACAGGCCGTTCCAGGCCGGGTCGGCGCACAGCGCGGCACGCACGCCCTCGAGGAACACGAAGTTGTGCGGCGAGCAGCGCGCCGCGCCGCAGACCACGGCGACGCGGTCGACCTCGCCGGGGAAGCTCGACGCCCACTGGTAGGCCTGCATGCCGCCCATCGACCAGCCGTAGACCATGGCCAGGTGCTCGATGCCGAACACCTCGCGCAGCAGCCGGCGCTGCACGACGACGTTGTCGAAGACGGACCACTGCGGCCAGCGGCCGCGGTCGAAGGGCGAGGCGGTGTTGCTCGGCGAGCTCGACAGGCCGTTGCCCATCAGGTCGGGGATGACGATGAACCAGCGCTCGGGGTCGAGGATGCCGCCCGGCTCGATCAGCCATTGGGTGTCGAGGTGCTGCGCGGAGAACGAGGTGGGGTAGAGCACCACGTTGTCCTTCGACGGCGACAGCGTGCCGTAGGTCCGGTAGGACAGCTTCGTGTGGCGGCTGGTGTGGCCGGAGACCAGGCGGACCTCGCCGGCGTCGAAGATCGCGGCGGGAGTCGAAGGGAACGCGGGGGCGGTCATCGGAGCAGTCGTCGGGCCAGGTCGAGCAGCATCGTATCCCGCCCGGGTGCGGCGATCAGCGACAGCGCGACCGGGCAGCCGTCGACGGTGCCCATCGGCAGGCTGATCTGCGGCAGCCCGGCGTGGCCGGCGATGCACAGCAGCCCCAGGCAGCGGTTGCGCCAGGCTTCGAGCTCGGGCACCGGCGTGTCGGTGCGCGGCGCGATGCCGGGCACGGTGGGGATCGCGAGCACGGTGCCGTCGACCAGCAGGTCGTGCAGTCGCGCGGCGATGTCGAGTCGGCGGCGTACGGCGGGTTCGACCTGCTCGTCGGTCAGCGTCGAGACCCAGGCGAATCGCTCGCGGATGCCGCCGCCGAACTCGGGCCTCAAGCTCGCGAGCCAGTCACGGTGCGTCGCCCAGATGCCGGCGCCCTGGATCACGCGGAAGTCCTGCATCCAGGCCTCGAGGCCCTCGTCGGCGAGGGTGTGCTCGGCGAGCCCGCCGCCGATGGCCTCGGCCGCGCGCCCCAGCGCGTCGCGCAGCGCCTCGGCGGTGGCGGGCAGCGCGCGCGCGAATGCATCGCTGCCCACCAGCAGCCGGCGCGGCGCGGCCGCCGGCGCGTCATCGGCCAGCAGCACTCGGCCCACGCGCTCGAAGAGCGCCGCGTCCTTCGAGAACCAGCCGACGGTGTCGTAGCTCGGCGAGAACGGCACGGCGCCGTCGAGCGGCACCGCGTCCCAGGTGGTGCGCATGCCGATCACGCCGCAGTAGGCGGCGGGCACGCGCACCGAGCCGCCGGTGTCGCTGCCGATGGCGAACGGCACCAGGCCGCCCGCGACCGCGGCCGCCGATCCGCTCGAGGAGCCGCCGGGCAAGCGTCCGGGCGCGGCGGTGTTCACCGGCGTGCCGTAGTGCGTGTTCTGCCCGTTCAGGCTGTAGCAGAGCTCGTCGCAGTGGGTCTTGCCGACCAGGCGGGCACCGGCGGCGAGGAGCCGGGTCAGCACCGTCGCATCGGTGTCCGGCACCGGATGCGAGGCGAGCCAGGCGGGATGGCCGAAGCCGGTCGGCACGCCGGCGACGTGGAACAGGTCCTTCAGGCCGAAGGGGATGCCGGCGAGCGGGCCGTCGGGCGCACCCGTGCGCTCGACGGGGGCGGTCGCGACAAAGGCGCCCAGGGTGTCTCGATCGTGGAGGCTCATGGGGGGCCTGCTGTCCTGTTGTGTCGTCGTTTCGGGCCGCGCACGCGCACCAGGGCCCGACTAAGTGTCTGACCCGCGGCGGGCCCGGACCTTCGCCTCCAGCGTCTCGAGCGCGCGGTCGCGCATGCCGAGCTGGCGCAGATGCGCGACGGTGTCGAACAGGTAGTCGCAGCCGCGCCCGAGCGGCCCGGTCGCTTCCGCCAGGTGATGCGCGACGGTCTCGGCGTCGAGACCCGGCGCATAGCGGTCGTGCCCGCGGTTGGCCGCGAAGGCGATCGCCGGCACCCCGCCGTCGGGCGTGCGGGCCTGCACCCAGACCGGCCGGTACGACTTGGTGAACATCTCGCGCCGCCACAGCACGTCGAGCTCGGTGCGCTCGGTGCCGGGCTCGAGACGGTAGACGACGCCGGCGCAGCTGCCGCCGGATTCGAGCGACAGCATCAGCCCCGGACGCTCCGGGGTGCCGCGCCCGGCGCGCACCCACAGGCAGAACCGCCGGTGCCAGCCGTGCACGCGGGCGACCCGGCGCTCGGCATGGTGGAAGGCCGGGTTCCAGATCAGCGAGCCGAAGGCGAAGACCCAGACGCGCCGCGGGTCCGGCGCCCGTTCCAGCATGCCGTCGATCTCGGCGCGGCGCTCGTCGTCGGTCATGAACACGACATCGGGGCCGAGGATGTCGCGGACCGACGCGTGCAGGGAGCCGTCGAGGATCGTGTCGCGGGTGAGTCTGAACGCGGCCATGTCGAAGCCCGATTCTGCCATTGCCCGGTCAGCGAAGCGGCCCGCGCGCCGGATCGGCCACCCGCGGCCACAGCGGCCGCGTCACGCGCGTGTGCGGCAGCACCGCCATGTCCATCGAGCCCGAGCCCGGCGCCGACACGTAGAGGATCTCGCGGGCGATCGGCGCGAAGCCGGCATGGAAGTGCTGCGTCGACTTCGCGACCAGCAGGCGCGGCGTCAGCGGGTCGATGCCGGCGACCGTGAAGCAGTCAGGGTGGAAGGTCTGGATGCGGTGGTCGTTGACCACCACGTCGATCGCGCGCACGTCGTCGGGCCCGCCGATGCGCAGCCACGCCATGCGTCCGAGCGGCGCCATCGCGCCGCCGAAGGGCTGCCAGCCCTCGGGCGTGAGCTGCATGACCATCACGCGCACGTCGAGCGCGTCGCCCGAGCCGCGGCCGAGCTTGCCGCCGAGCCGCATGTCGAGCGTCGCGCCCACACCGGCGTCGAAGGCGAGCTGCGTGGCGATCGGGTCCCAGAGCGGCGACAGCGCCGCGCCCCAGACCTTGCGCTCGATGAGCCGGCGCAGCAGGAAGGTCGAGTCGCCGGCGGCGCCGATGCCCGGATTGTCAGCGGTGTCGGCGAGCACGAAGGGCACGTCGCCCGGCGGGGCGGCGAGCACACGGTCGATCGCCGCGTCGATCGAATAGAAGGGCGGGACGATCTGCTCGCGGGCGGCCCAGACCTCGTCGGCGAGCGCCGCCGCATGCCGGCGCGCGAGCGCGAGGTCGCCGTCGGCGACCACCAGCGTGCGCGTGCCGACCTCGGGCGTGTCGCCCCAGGGGAAGCCGTGCGCGAGCGACACCGACAGCACGCCCGGCTCGCGCTCGGCGGCCCGCATGCCGGCGACGATCGAGATCATCGGCTCGGCGGTGGTCGGATAGATGCCGAGCATCGCGCAGTCGTGCAGCGCCATCACCGGGCGGATGCGGCCCTCGAGCATCCCCTGCAGCAGCTCGAAGACCTCGGCCGCACGCTCGGCGACGTCGACATGCGGGTACTCCTTGAAGATGACCAGGATGTCGGCGCTCGCGACCTTGAGCTCGGTCAGGTGACAGTGCAGGTCGAGCTCGGCGGCGATCGGCACGTCGGGGCCGACCAGCTCGCGCACGCGGGCGAGCAGGTCGCCCTCCGCGTCCGGATAGCCGTCGGCGATCATCGCGCCGTGCAGGTTGAGCATCACCGCGTCGACCGGCATGGCCGCACGCAGGTCGGCGAGGATCTCGTCGCGCAGCGCCTCGTGGACCCCGCGCGTCGTGTCGCCCGCCGGCGTGGCGAAGGCGGCCAGGCCCTCGGACACCGTCCAGCCGAGCGCCCGCGCCCGCTCGCGCCAGACGATCAGCGGCACCGCGAACAGCGAGGGCTTGTCGCCATGGGCGCCGCCGCGCACCAGCATCGCGTCGCGGAACACGGACATCCCGGTGGGGATGGGCGAGAAGGAGTTGGTCTCGGTGCCGAGGCAGGCGGTGAAGATGCGGCGGGTCATGGGCGTGGGGCGGGGGTCTGCGCGGCGGGGTCGGGGGCGTCGATGCTCGGTCAGGATGCTGGCGGGCGCAAGCGCGGGTTCCGGGGGCGGACGGCGGCGGGTTCCGGGGGCGGACGCGGCGGGGACGGCGGGGACGGCGGGGACGGCGGGGGGCGGCGGGGGCGGGGCCCTGCGCGGGCGCCGCGGCCGTCAGTCCGCGGCCGGCGCCAGGATCGCGTCGACCACCGACCCCAGCCGCGCCGCCTCCGCGTCGCCGTCGAAGCGCGCGGCGATCGCGCGGCAGCGTGCGCCGACCGCGTCGTCGGCCAGCAATGCGTGCAGCGCCGGCGCGAGGCGGCTCGGCCGACGGCTCGCGAAGCGGGCGACCCGGCCTGCGCCCAGCGCCTGCACACGCGCCCCGTTGTCGAACTGGTCGTAGGCCCAGGGCACGACGAGCTGCGGCGTGCCCGCGCGCAGCGCCTCGGCCACGGTGCCGATGCCGCCGTGGTGGACGATGGCCGCTGCACGGGGCAGCAGCGTGCCCAACGGCACGTAGCCGTGCCAAAGCACGCCGTCGGGCAGCACGGCCGGCACCTGCGCGCGCTCGGGGGTGAGCAGCAGCGCGCGTCGCCCCGCCGCGCGCGTGGCCTCGAGCGCCGCCGCGAAGACCGCCGACGCATGGACCTGGCCCGTGCCCGCGGTGAAGACCACCGGCGGAGCGCCCGCATCGAGGAAGGCCCGGACCGGCACGGGCAGCGCGTCCTGTGCGTCCGGGTCGTGCAGCACGAACGCGCCCGGGACGAGGGGCTGCGGCCAGTCGGGCTGCACCGGCCCGAACCACGGTGGGAACAGCGTGACCGAGGCCTGCGCGACCGACTGCAGGTGTTCGATGAAGCCGGCGACCGGAACCAGGCCGTGCACGCGCCGATCCTCGTTCAGCGAGGGCAGCGCCGCCGCGTCGATCAGCCGGGCGTCGACCAGCCGCCACAGCGCGCGCCGCGCCGACTGCGGCAACCAAGTCGGGATCGACAGCGGGCCCATCGTCAGCGGGTCGTGAACCGTGCGCAGGTTGCTCGGCGCGAGGTACGCGGCCACGACCCGAAGCGCCGGCCGTTGAGCGCGCGCGATCGCGGCGTGCGGCAGCGCGAGCGGATGCGCGACCAGCGTCGTCGGCTGCGTCGCCGACAGCGTCAGCAGGTGCCCCAGCGCCTCGTTCAGCCCGCCGCGCGCACCGCGCCACAGCAGCCCGAAGCCCTCGCGCGAGCGCCAGACCGCCGGGTCCCGGACCATTGCGAGGAACTCGTCGACCGTGCCCAGCGGCACGCAGGCCAGCCCCGCGCGTTCGACCTGCGGGGCGTGGATCGCATTGACCATCACCGTCGTGCGCACGCCGCGGGCCGCCACCGCGAGCGCGAGGCCGAGGAAGGGATGCAGGTCGCCCGCGGTGCCGGCGGTGGCGAAGACAACGTGCTGCGGCGGGAGGGAGGTCAACGCGATGGGGCGGGCGGGCGTGGGGACCGCTGTGCGGCGCGATCAGGCCGCGAGGATACCGCTCGAGGGGTCGATCGCCGCGCGGCGCGGGTGTCCCGGGCACGATGTGGTCGAATGGGGTCCGGGCACCTGCCCTGCTCCGCTTTCCCGAGGTCGCATCGAATGAATGCCGGTCTGCCCCTGCTGATCCTGTCGATCCTGTCGGTCGTCGTCGTCGTGACCTGGAGCCTCAAGGGAGACGGCGATGCGGGCCGCCGACGGGCCATCGCCAGTATCTGGGGCGTGCTGCTGGTGGCCTGCTGGGCCGCCGTGCTGGCGCTCGGCGCCGACGATCCGCGTACCGGCGCTGCGACCGCGCTGGCCTTCGTGGTCGCGCTCGCCGGGCTGTTCGTCCCCCAGATCCAGAAGTGGCTGTCGCGGGGCCGGTGACGCGTCCGAGCCGGACCCCGTGGGTGATGGGCCACGCGCTTTGGGCCTGGGGCCTCCAACAGAACGCTACGGTGACAGCCCCCTCATGGCGGACCGCTTCGCGAGACTTCGTGGCGTTCGATGTCGGCGTGAACAATGAAAGAGAACGACGGATCGTCGGTACCACGCCCTCGGAACGCCTCGAGGCTTTGCGCGTCAGTCCACGCTTCGTACACGTTGGCCCGGTCAGGTTCGATGGTGTCAGCCGAAACCGCGAAATCGAGACAGCCCGGCGCGCGTCTTGCCATGCGAACACTGGGCTCGCAGCATGCAAGAAACTGGGCTCGCGTACCGGGTTTGACGAACAGACGGCCAGAGACGATGAGCATGAAGTGCCTTGGTGATGAGGTGCGGGCAGATCGCGCGAAAGCCTCTGTGCAAGCCGTCCGCCGCAACCTCGAGTCAGGCATTCTTCCGCCGCTCATCCTGCTTCTCGAAGATACGAGATTCGAAGCTGGCCAACTCGCGCAACGGCCGACCGTAGAGATGAAGGTGAAACGTCGGGGCTGCACCGACGACTTCCGTCGCGTGAATTGCATTCGACGGAAGGACCATTGATTCGCCGGGGCCGATCACCACACGATCGATCGGAGCGGCCCGGCGGCCCGAAACCACTCGATACAGCACATTCGCTTCAGTGCCGCGAACCCCAGCGATCACGGCCCACGTTCCGTGCTCGTGGGGCGGGCTCGTGACGCCCTGACCGTCCGACACCAGGTACAGGGATGCGCCACCCGGCATGACGTCCAGTGTGTACAGGCGTTCCTCGCCAGGAGCGGCCGCATGCCACGGCGCGTCTTGCCAACGCTGCGATGAAGCGATCCGCCGAAGCAAGACGGCAACGTCTTCCAACCCAGCGTCTGCGCTCAGCGCTGCCAACGACCGAATCTCAGCCATCGCCGCGATCGACTCTCTCGACAACTCACCGGTGAGGCGCGACATGTCAGCCTGGCGGTTTTGGCACGTGGTGCATCTCGAGCGCACGGTCGAAGTCAGTGACGCCGACGAAGACATGGGAGAACATGGCGAGGGTCCCCTGGAAGTGTTTCGTTCCGGTACGCGGCCGCTACGCCATCGGCGTGCACAGCTCGACCAGCGTGCCGTCGGGACAGCGGACGTACGACACCGTCTGCCCCCAGGGCTTCGCAGACGGCGCGGCGAGCTCCACCGCGCCGTGCTTCAGGGCCGACGCATGTGCGCCCGCCACGTCCGGCGTCACCAGCCCGATCTCGACCCCCAGCGGCGTCGCCGACGCGCTGGCCGCGACATGTCCGCCGGGAAAGTTCGCATGACCGAGCTCGTGCGCTGCGAAGGCCAGTGCCGTCTCGCCGGTGTCGAGCTCGCCGTAGGTGCCTGAGTCGTGCAGGAACCGGCGCTTCAGGCCGAAGGCGCGCTCGCAGAACGCGAGCGAGGCTGCGACGTCGGGAACGTAGACGATGGTGTAGCCGAACTTCATGAGGAACGCTCCGTCAAGGTCGTCGAAGGGTGTGGTGCAGACGCGCGGTGACGATCCGCGCGATGAGGTCGTACGGAATCGGTTCGGTCAGCGGGAAGCGCAGGTTGCCCTTCGGCCCCGCGTAGGGCGCGAGCAGCGGTACGAGCATCGGGTCGGTGGCCGGCGGGTAGACGCCCACGTGCCGCGCGAACGCGGCGAAGTGGATCAGCACGCCCTGCTGGAAGAACGTCGGCATGCCGTAGCTGATCCGCTCCTCGGCATCCGGCGCAGCCTCGCGCACGACCTGCCGCAGCCGCTCGAGGATCGCACGGATCTCGACGGGGAAGCCCGCGATGTAGGTGTCGACGCTGGCCGGGGTACGCCGGGGTGCGGTCATCGCGTCAGTCCTCACTGTTCATGGCCGAAGCGCGATGAACCCGAGCAGCACACCGTCGCGCTCGCGATGAGGTCGGCGATGGCTTCGGCATCATCGCGGGTGCCGGGACGCAACGTCACGAGGGGCGCCATGGCGAGCACGGATCCGACTCAGCGCTGGAACACCACCGTGCCCTGGTCCTCCGTTCCGACCCAGGTCATCCGGTTCCCGGACACGCTCACCTTGTACGACTGCCCGACCGCGAAATCCGTGGCCGAGACGGTGAACGTGTCGCCCACCACTCGCCACTTCGTCTGGGCGTAGAGCTTCTGCTGGGTCGACTTGTACCGGTCTTCGCAGTCGCTCGCGGAAGCATCCAGGCGGTACGTGCCATCGGCATTCACGTTGTAGCGGATCCTGTCGGCACAGGGCCTCTGCTTGAGCAGGGCGGCCTGCGAGTCGAAGGTGGTCCCGCTCATCGTGGCGATGTGGGAGACCTTGCGCCACGAACCGACCACCGCGGTCGACAGGTCGGCTGCGACCGCACCAGCCGCGAAAAGTGTGCCCGGCACGACGAAGGCGGCCCCCGTGAACAGCCGGGCGAGGCGAAGGGATGCGGGGATGGCGGTCATGGGTTCCTTGGGGCGGGGCGGCGGCGCGCGGCGCGCGGCGGCACCGACACATCCTGCCGCGAGAACCGGTGAGCGACAATCCTCCTCATGGCCCCCACCCACCTCCGCGCCGACTTCACCCTCCGAGAAGTCGTCCCCCCGCCCGCCGAAACCGACTGGCTCCCATCCCCGCTCCCCGGAGTCGAGCGCCACATGCTCGATCGCATCGGTGACGAGGTCGCCCGAGCCACGACCGTGGTGCGCTACGCCCCCGGCTCCTTCTTCGACCGCCACGTCCACGGCGGCGGCGAGGAGTTCCTGGTGCTGGCCGGCACGTTCTCGGACGAGCACGGTGACTGCCCGGCAGGGTTCTACGTGCGCAATCCGCCGGGCACCTCGCACGTGCCGTTCTCGAAGGACGGCTGCACGATCCTGGTGAAGCTCTGGCAGTTCTGCGAGGGCGACACGGAGCCGGTGCGCATCGATACGCGTTCGACGCCGTGGCAGGCGGGGCGGGTGGAGGGGCTGTCGGTGATGCCGCTGCACTCGCACGACGGCATCGACACGGCGCTGGTGCGGTGGGCGCCGCACACGAGGTTCCAGTCGCACTCGCACCCGGGTGGCGAAGAGATCTACGTGCTGGACGGGGTGTTCCACGACGAGCACGGCGCGTATCCGGCGGGCACGTGGCTGCGCAGCCCGCGCGGGAGCACGCACACGCCGTTCACGGGCGCGGAGGGCGCGACGATCCTGGTGAAGGTGGGGCACCTCGGTGCCCCGATGCTGCAGCCGCCGGCGTCGAAGGCCTGACGGCGGGCGCGGGCGCCGGCCCCGGCGCCGCTCGGAGGCTCAGGCCTCGACCTTCACGCCCTTCCAGAACGCGACGCGGTCCTTGACCTGCTCGGCGCCGGCCTTGGGGGTGGGGTAGTACCAGACGGCGTCGGGATTCTTCTGGCCGCCGACGTCGAGGCTGTAGTAGCTCGCGACGCCCTTCCAGTGGCAGGTGGTCTTCGTGGCGCTGTCGACGACGTACTGGCGCTGCAGCGCGGCGGCGGGGAAGTAGGCGTTGCCCTCGACCGTGACGATGTCGTCGCTCTCGGCGATCACGGTTCCGTTCCAGGTGGCTTTCATCGACGCGTCCTTCGGTTGCAGGGGCGGTCAGCATGCAGCGGTTCGGCCGGCCGGCCAACAACGGCCCTATCGGTCGAAGTCGACCTCGGCGGCGGTCACGGCGACGGCGCGCACGCCGAAGCTGGAGATGTTCGTCAGCGTGGCGGTGTGGTGGCGGCTGATCAGCTCGGCGGGCAGCACGCCGTTGTCGACGGTGGTGTGGCCGTCTGCGATGAGCTGGACGGGGTAGCCGAGCGCCAGCGCACGGCGGGTGGTGGTGTCGACGCAGAAGTCGCTCTGCATGCCGCACACGGCGAGGCTCGTGACGCCGTGTCGCTCGAGCATGGCGGCGAGCTCGGTCCGGTGGAACGAGTCGGTGGCGGTCTTGCGCAGGCGCAGGTCCTCGGGCCGGACGTCGAGGCCGCGGGCGAGCTGCCAGCCCTCGCCGCCGTGGCGGAAGTCATCTTCGGCGGCCTCGTGCTGCACGAACACGACGGGCGCACCGGCGGCCCGTGCACGGAGCGCGGCGGCATTGATCCGCTCGATCACGCGCTCGGCCTCGAAGGTGGCGGTCTCGCCCTCGCACAGCGCACGCTGCACGTCGATCACCAGCAGCGCGACGCTCATCGCGCGGCGCTCACTGCCCGCGCAGCAGCGCGGTCGCGCCCACCGCGAGCAGGGCCGCGCCGAGCCACGCACCGGCGCGCTTGAGCAGCGCCGTGTCGAGCACGTTCGGGTTGGCGGGGCGGGTGCGCTTGAAGCCGACGACGAACGCATGCGCGGGCAGCGCGACGAGCAGCGCGGTGCCGATGACCAGGCCGATGTCGAAGGTGGACGCGGGGTCGTGGAACCGCTCGTACATGATCGGCCAGGCGATGGCGGAGAACACGCCGGCCGCCGCGGCGGTGAGGGGCGTGGGGACGATAGTCATGCGGGGGCGTCTCCCGGTGTCGTGGCGCGCGTCGGCGCGGGCGGGGCTGAAGCCGGGATGATACGTGCGGCCGCCCTCAGCGCCGGACCAGGGTCACGTAGGTCAGCAGCATCACCACCGACAGCACGATGCCGGGCACGATCAGCAGCACGTGCGCCATCACGCTGCTCACGAGAAAGCTCGCGAAGAACCCGGTGACGGCAGGCGCCGCGGCGGTGAGGAGGCGATCCGGGTCGGCGCCGACGGCCTTGCCGCACTTCGTGCAGTCGGTGGTGCCGCGCGGCCCGAGGAACAGGCGGCTCAGGGTGGAGATGCCGGACTGGCGGCAATGGGGACAGACGTGCATGCGATCCTCAACGGGCGGCGGAGCGGCGCGTTCGCGGGTGGCGCCGACACCCGCATCATGCCCGCGGCGGGCGCCCCGGGATGCTCGGAGCACCCAGCAGGATGCCTCAGCGCCCCGGGATCCAGTTCGTCCCGGCCAGCGGCACGCCGGCCATCGCCGCGGCCTCCACCGTCAGCGCCACCAGGTCCTCGCGCTCGAGGTGGTGGACGTCCTGCTTGCCGCAGGCACGCGCGATGGTCGAGACCTCCATCGCCATCGTCTTGAGGTAGTTGCGCACGCGGCGCGCGCCCACCGGCGGCTGCAGCCGCTGCTCGAGCACCGCGTCCTGCGTGGTCACGCCGACCGGGCAGCGCCCGGTGTGGCAGTGGTGGCAGAAGCCGGGCGCGGTGCCGAGCGCTGCGTAGTCGTCGGTGCACGGCACGTGCTCGCCGCCGGAGCCGTCGGGGCGCGCGTCGCGGATCCAGGTGTCGCTGTTGCAGCCCAGCGCCATCAGCACGCCCTGGCCGATCGACACCGCGTCGGCGCCCATCGCGAGCGCCTTGGCGACGTCGGCCCCGGTGCGGATGCCGCCGGACACGATCAGCTGCACCTGGCCCTTCATGTTCAGGTCCTCGAGCGCGTCGACCGCCTGGCGCACCGCGGCCAGGGTCGGGATGCCGACGTTCTCGATGAACACCGTCTGCGTGGCGGCGGTGCCGCCCTGCATGCCGTCGACCACCACCACGTCGGCCCCGGCGTGCACCGCGAGCTTGACGTCGTGGAAGGTGCGGGTGGCCCCCACCTTCACGTAGATCGGCTTCTCCCAGTCGGTGATCTCGCGCAGTTCCTTGATCTTGATGGCGAGGTCGTCGGGGCCGGTCCAGTCGGGATGGCGACAGGCGCTGCGCTGGTCCACGCCCTCGGGCAGGGTGCGCATCGCGGCGACCCGGGGGTTCACCTTCTGGCCGAGCAGCATGCCGCCGCCGCCGGGCTTGGCGCCCTGGCCGATCACCACCTCGATCGCGTCGGCGCGCCGCACGTGGTCGGGGTCGAAGCCGTAGCGCGAGGGCAGGCACTGGTAGACCAGCGTCTTCGAGGAGCCGCGCTCCTCCTCGGTCATGCCGCCGTCGCCGGTGGTGGTGGACGTGCCGGCCTCGGTGGCCGCGCGTCCGAGCGCCTCCTTCACGTTGGCCGACAGCGAGCCGAAGCTCATGCCGGCGACGGTGATCGGGATGGCGAGCTCGATCGGCTTGGTCGCGAAGCGCGTGCCGAGCACGGTCTTCGTCGAGCAGCGCTCGCGGTAGCCCTCGAGCGGATAGCGCGACAGCGACGCGGCGAGGAACACCAGGTCGTCGAAGTGCGGCACCTTCCGCTTGGCACCGAGGCCGCGGATCTCGTAGAGGCCGGTGGCCGAGGCATGCTGGATGTAGTCGAGCACGCGGCGGTCGTAGCCCCAGCTCTCTTCGCGCTGGATCTTCATGGTCAGTACTCCTGCTGCGCGTCGACGTTCCAGTGGTACAGGGAGCGTGCCGACGCGATGCGCTTGAACTCGCGCGGGTCGTGGGTCAGGCCGGCTCGGGCGAGCAGGTCCGCGACCGCCGCGAAGTCGGCGTCGGTCATGTCCTCGAAGCGGGCATCGGCGCCGAGCGACTTCACGCTGCCGCGCACGTAGATCACCGCCTCGTAGAGCGAATCGCCGAGCGCGTCGCCCGCGTCGCCGCAGACGACGAGGCGGCCGGCCTGCGCCATGAACATCGAGAAGCTGCCGACACTGCCGCCGACGACGATGTCGCCGCCCTTGAGCGAGATGCCGCAGCGCAGCCCGCAGTCGCCCTCGATGACGAGCAGCCCGCCGCGTGCCGAGGCCCCGGCGGACACCGATGCGAAGCCCTTCACGCGGACCAGCCCGCTCATCATGTTCTCGGCGACGCCGGGGCCGGCGTTGCCGTGCACGGTGACGGTGGCGTGCTTGTTCATGCCGGCCGCGTAGTAGCCGGCGTGGCCGATGATGTCGACATGCACCGGCGCGTCCAGGCCGACCGCGATCGAATGCGCGCCGTCCGGATGGTCGACGCGCACGTGCGCCGTGCCGAACAGGTCCTTGTGCAGGAAGCGGTTGAGCTCCCTCAGCGATACCGTCGAGAGGTCGAAGGTCTTGGATCCGCTCACGCCGTCGCCCTCCAGGCGTAGATCCGCTCGGGCTGCGGCTCGTAGAGCTTCGCGCCGGAGACGCCCGGCAGGTGCGCGAGCGAGCGGTATTCGGAGGCGATCGCCACCCAGTCGTCGGTCTCGGCGACCAGCGCCGGCTTGCATGCGAAGCCGTCGCGCACGATGGCGAGCGCGTCGGAGGTGCCCATCAGGAAGGTGTAGAAGCCGTCGAGCTCGTCGAAGCCGAGCGTGAGCGCCTGCTCGAGCGTGTCGCCCTCGCGCATGCGCCACTCGAGCCAGCGGCACGCGGCCTCGGTGTCGCAGTCGCCGTCGAAGGCGATGCCCAGCGGCTCGAGCTTGCGCCGCAGGCTGTAGGGGTTCGACAGCGATCCGTTGTGCACCAGGCACCAGTCCTCGCCGGCGGTGTACGGATGCGCGTTCTCGGGGGTGACCGCCGACTCGGTGGCCATGCGGGTGTGCGCGACCAGGTGTGTGCCCGAGAAGCCCGACAGGCCGTACTTGTCCGCGATCTGCTGCGGCGTGCCCACGTCCTTGTACAGGTCGATCGCACGGCCCGCCGACAGCACGTGCAGCGCGGGGAAGGTCGAGCGCAGGCCGGCACGCAACACGGCCGGGTCCGCATCGGAGGTCACGATGCCGTGGTTCGCGCGGACCGCGAGCGTCGCGTCCTCGCCCAGGCCGTGGCGCAGCGCGTCCCAGTCGAAGCCGTCGGGCGCCTGCACGCTCAGCTTGCGCTGGCCGGCGGGCAGCGGCTCGGTGAACACGGCGATGCCCGCCGAGTCCGGACCGCGCTCGGTCATGCCGATCAGCATCGGCTCGGCCCATTCGCCGAGCCGATCGCGCAGCGAGGGGTTCCTGATCATCAATCCGACGATGCCGCACATCGGGCAGGTGCTCCGTGGTTCAGAAGGGTTCGACTTCAGAAGAATTCGACGTAGCGATCGCGTTCCCAGTCGGACACGTGGCGCGAGTACTCGACCCACTCCATCCGCTTGAGACGCACGAACTCCGCGGCCAGCGCCTCGCCGAGCCCGGCACGCACCACCGTGTCCGCCTCCAGCGCGTCGAGGGCCTCGCCCAGCGTCTGGGGCAGCAGCCCGATGCCGCGCTCGGCGAGCTTGGCCGGCGTCCACTCGTACAGGTTCTCGTTGACCGGCGCACCCGGGTCGATCCGGTTGCGGATGCCGTCCATGCCGGCCGCGAGGATGGCCGCGGTGGCGAGGTAGGGATTGCACGAGCCGTCCGGCAGGCGCAGCTCGAGCCGGCCGTAGGGCACGCGCACCGTCGCGGTCCGGTTGTTGTCGCCATAGGCGATGTAGGCCGGCGCCCAGGTCGCGCCCGACAGCGCGCGGCCGACGACCAGGCGCTTGTACGAGTTGACGGTGGGCGCACAGACCGCGGCGAGTGCGCGCGCGTGCTTCAGCAGCCCGCCGAGGAAGTGGTAGCCGGTCTGCGACAGGCCCAGGCCGTGGCGGTCCGAGTCGTCGTGGAACAGGTTCTTCGAGGTGGCGCTGCCCAGCGACAGGTGGAAGTGCGTGCCGGTGCCGGTGCGGTCGGAGAACGGCTTGGGCATGAAGCTGGCGATCAGGCCGTGGGCGCGGGCGATCTCGCTCGCGGCCATCTTGAAGAAGACCAGCCGGTCGGCCGAGGACAGCGCGTCGCCGTAGGTGAAGTTCACCTCGAACTGGCCGTTCGCGTCCTCGTGGTCGATCTGGTAGACGTCGAGGCCGGCCGGCTTCACCGCGTCGACGATCGCCTCGAGCACGGCGGACGAGCGGGCGAGGCCCTTGTAGTCGTAGCAGGGCTTCTCGAGCGTGTCGGTGCCGTCGGCGGGCTCGAGCCGGCCGTCGGCGCCATGCTTGAGCAGCATGAACTCGGGCTCGATGCCGGTGAAGAGGGTCAGCCCCTCGCGGGCGAGCCCGGCGAGCTGGTTCTTGAGCGCGACCCGCGAGCACAGCGCGTAGGGCGCGCCCTTGACGTGACCGTCGCAGGCGATGCGCGCGTAGCCCGGCAGCCAGGGCATCGGCGCGAGCGTCGCCGGATCGCCCACCGCCATGTAGTCGGCGCCCTCGGGGCCCATGCCCATGCCCCAGATCGCGAAGGCGGCGAAGCCCGCGCCCTCTTCCAGCACCATGCGAAGGTGCTCGGCCGGCACCGCCTTGGCCTTGGCCGAGCCGTGGATGTCGACGAACTGCGCGAGGACGAGCTTGATCTTGTGCCGCTCGAGCCAGGCGCGGGCGTCGGCGGCGGAGGTGGGCGAGGCCATGCTGACTCCGTCTGGGCCCGGCGCGGCAGCACGCGTCGGACGTTGGAAGGGCGGACAGGGGCGTTCTGGTGACCCTGGCTCTGGGGCCGGGTTGAACTGGATGATATTTTTTTGCATCATAGGAGTCAACATGAGCAAGGCCTCCATCGAGTCGCTCGACCGTCACATCGGCCTGCAGGTCCGCGAGGCGCGCCTGCGCAACCGGCTGACCATCGCCGACGTCGCGCACCTGGCCGAGCTCTCGCCCGGCATGCTGTCGAAGATCGAGAACGGCCAGGCCACCGCCAGCCTCGACTCGCTGGTGCGGATCGCGAACGCGCTGGGCGTGACGCTGGGCGCGCTGTTCAAGGGCTACGGCGCCCCGGGCGGCGCGGCGCGGCTCGTCAAGGCGGGCGAAGGCATGGAGGTGGTCCGGCGCGGCACCGCCAAGGGCCACACCTACCACCTGCTGTCGTACGACCAGGGCCCGCGCAAGCGCTTCGAGCCCTTCCTGATCTCGATGGACGACGCCTCGGAGGTGTTCCCGACCTTCGAGCACGACGGCACCGAGTTCATCCACATGCTCGTCGGGCGGCTGGAATACCGCCACGGCGACGCGACCTACCTGCTCGAGCCGGGCGACTCGCTGACCTTCGACGGCACGGTGCCGCACGGTCCGGAACGCATCCTCGAGGTGCCGATCCGGTTCCTGACCGTCATCGTGTACGACACGCCGGCGCCGGAGTGAGCGCAGGCTCTCTCCGGAAACCCCACTCTCACTTCGTCCGACCATTCACGATGTCCACACCCCTGGCTTCCGATTCGTATGACCTGATCGTCGTCGGCGCCGGCGTCGTCGGCTGCTCGGTGGCCTGGCATGCCGCCGCGCTCGGCGCCGGCCGCGTGCTGCTGGTCGACCGCGGCGGCATCGCCGAGGGCACCTCCAGCCAGTCGAGCAGCATCCTGCGCACCCACTACTCGGTGCGCGAGAACGTCGAGCTGGCCCGCCGCTCCTGGTCGGTCTTCACCGACTTCGCCGCCTACCTGGACGATCCGGAGGCCGACTGCGGGCTGAACCGCTGCGGTTACCTGATCGTCGGGGCCGGCGACGCGCGCGGCGAGGCGGTCCGCGCCTCGCTCGCGCAGCAGCGGGCGATGGGCATCTCGGCCGAGGAGATCGATGCGAAGCAGGCGCTGGAACTGCTGCCGCTGCTGCGTACCGAAGGGCTGGATGTCTTCGGTCACGAGCCCGAGGCCGGCTACGCCGACGCCTACCTCACCGCCACCGCGTTCGCGCGGGCGGCGCGCCGCCGCGGGGTCGAGGTACGCCAGGGGGTCAGGGTCACCGGCCTCACCACCGTCGGCAGCCGGGTGGTCGGCATCGAGACCGACGCCGGGCCGATCCGGGCGGGCACCGTGGTCTGCGCCGCCAACGTGTGGACGAACCGGCTGCTCGAGCCGGTCACCGGCCTCGCCATCCCGCTGGTGGCCGAGCGGCACGAGGTGATGGCCTTCGAGGCGCCCGAGCCCTACCTGCCGAGGTATCCGGTGCTCAAGGACATGGCCAGCGCCGCGATGGTCTATGCCCGCTGCTACGGCCGCAGCCAGCTGCTGGCGAGCCCGGGCCTGGCGGGCCATGTGACCGACCCGGACGAGGGCCAGGCCGACGTGCCGCTCGACGTGGTGGCCGATCTGGGGGAGCAGGTGGCCGCGCGGCTGCGCAGCTTCGAGGAGGCGGGGGTGGCCTCGACCTGGACGGGGCTGTACGACGTGACGCCGGACTGGAACCCGGTGCTCGGGCCGCTGCCCGGCTGGGACGGCCTGCAGGTCGGCTTCGGGTTCTCCGGCCACGGCTTCAAGCTGTCGCCGGCGGTGGGCCGGCTGCTGGCGCAGTCGGCGTTGGGGCTGGCCACCGACGTCTCGCTCGCGCCGTACCGCTTCGAGCGCTTCGACGAAGGGGCGCTCCTCGTCGGGCGCTACGGCAAGGGCGCGGTGTCCTGAGCCGCTTGCGGTTCGACCCTCAGGTCGAACCTCGGCCCGACCCTCAGGTCGAAGGCAGGCCCAGCGCCTTCTCGCTGCAGGCGCGCGGCTTGACGGCGGCGTCCATCGCCCGGGCGTCGCCGCCCTTCGTGGTGGCGCGGCTCAGCACCTTGTGCAGCTCGAGCGCGGCGCTGGCGTTCGGGAACGCACCCGAGGACGTGCACAGGTAGCTGCCGTCGGCGGCGAGCACCACCCAGGCGGGCGCGCCCTTCGGGCTGTAGGTCGCCTTCCAGCGCTCGCGCTCCTTGGGGACCATGTCGTCGCCGAAGACCATCGAGAAGTGGTAGCCGCCGCCGAACGCCTGGCGGATGTCGCCGCGCACCAGCCAGCCGTCGAGCGCGCTGCAGGTCTGGCAGTTGTGCTCGGTGAAGTACACGATCACCGGCTTGCCGGTGCTGCGGGCCTTGGCCACCGCATCGACGACCGACGGGTTGTCGTCGAAGCCCGGCGGCAGCGTGGTCGCGAGCGCGCTCGCGGTGGCCAGCGCGGCCGTGGCCGCAACGAGGAAGCGCTTGTACATGGTGGATCTCCCGAACAGGCGATGCGGCGACGGTGTATTCGAACGACGCTGGCAGCCTAGGACCATCCCACGGGGGACCGCAGCCCGCCGCGGACGAACGGACACGCGCCGGGCAGCGGACGGTGAAGGCCCGAGCGCGGCCGTCCGGGATGGGGTCGCGCCCGGCTCGGATGCAGGCGTTGATGCGGCGCGGCGGGCGCCGCCGGTCAGCCGATCGCCGCGGCCGACTTCGCGAGCGCGCGCAGCAGGTGCTTCTGGATCTTGCCGGTGGAGGTCTTCGGCAGCTCGACGAAGCGGATCTCGCGCGGACACTTGAAGTGCGCGAGGTGCTGCCGGCAGTGCGCGACCAGCTCGGCGGCGAGCGCCTTCTCCGCGGCCTCGTCGACCGGCTGCAGCAGCGCGCGCAGCTCGACGAAGGCGAGCGGCGTCTCGCCCCATCTCGGATCGGGCCGCGCGACCACGCCCACCGCCATCACCGCCGGATGCTTGTAGAGCGCGTCCTCGACCTCGATCGACGAGATGTTCTCGCCGCCCGAGATGATGATGTCCTTGGCGCGGTCCTTGAGCTTCACGTAGCCGTCGGGGTACAGCACGCCGAGGTCGCCGGTGTGGAACCAGCCGCCCTCGAAGGCCTCGCGGGTGGCGGTCTCGTTCTTCAGGTAGCCCTTCATCACCACGTTGCCGCGGAAGACCACCTCGCCCATCGTCGTGCCGTCGCGCGGCACCTCCTGCATCGTCTGCGGGTCCACCACCGT
>JBIIPQ010000017.1:0-29231 GCA_044342535.1 Burkholderiaceae bacterium | reverse complement strand
AGCGGCCGGGTGGTCCAGTCCTCGTGCTTGGCGCAGGCGGCGGCCGGCCCGTAGACCTCGGTCAGCCCGTAGACGTGGGTGACCTCGAAGCCCATCCGCGCCATGCCCTCGATCATCGAGGCCGGGGGCGCGGCGCCCGCGACCATCGCCTTCACCGTCCAGTCGATGCCGGCGCGCAGCGACTCGGGCGCGGAGATCAGCGTCGAATGCACGATCGGCGCGCCGCAGTAGTGGGACACGCGGTGCTCGCGGATCAGCCCGAAGACCAGCGCCGCGTCGACACGCCGCAGGCAGACGTTGGTGCCCGCGACCGCCGCGAGCGTCCACGGGAAGCACCAGCCGTTGCAGTGGAACATCGGCAGCGTCCACAGGTAGGCCGGATGCCGCGGAAGGTTCCAGGCGAGCACGTTGCCGACCGCGTTGAGGTAGGCGCCACGGTGGTGGACCACGACGCCTTTCGGATTGCCGGTGGTGCCCGAGGTGTAGTTCAGCCCGATCGCATCCCATTCGTCGGCGGGCATGCGCGGCGCGAAGGCCGGATCGCCGCCGGCCACGAAGGCCTCGTACTCGATCTCGCCGAAGCACTCGCCGCCGCCGCCGTGCTCCGGATCGTCGACGTCGACGACGAAGGGCGCCCGCTTGCCGGCCGCGCGCAGCTGCGCGACGGCGGCGCTCGCGGCCGGCGCGAACTCGCGGTCGACGATCAGCACGCGGCTGTCGGAATGCTCGAGCACGAACGCCACCGTGGCCGCGTCCAGGCGCGTGTTGATGCAGTGGAGCACCGCGCCGGTCATCGGCACGCCGAAGTGAGCCTCGACCATCGGCGGCGTGTTGGGCAGCATCACCGCGACGGTGTCGCCGTCGCCGAGGTCCATCGCGGCGAGCCGGGACGCGAGCCGGCGCGAGCGCTCGCGCACCTCGGCCCACGTGCGCCGCAGCGGCCCGTGGATCACGGCGCAGTGATCCGGATAGACGTCCGCCACCCAGTCGAGCAGCGACAGCGGCGTCAGCGGAACGTGGTTCGCGGGGTTGCGGTCGAGTCCCTGGCGGTAGGGGTTCGGATGCGTCGGCATGGTGCGCGGTGTCCGGTGGTCGGCGTGGATCCCGTCCATTCTAGGACGGGCATGCAGGTTGCCCGTCCCGCATCACGGAACTCGTTCGCATCTCGCGAGGAAGCACATATTGCGATGCAGCATTCCGGTGGTAGCCTGTCGACACCGGTTCGCCGGAGAAGGAGCATCCATGCCTCATCTGGTCCATGTGCTGGGCGTTACCGATCGTGACGCACTGCACCAGCACTTCGCGGCCCTCGACCCCCAGGACCTGCGGATGCGATTCGGACGACTGCCCGACCGCGCCTGGCTCAGGCTCTACATCGAGGGCATCGACTTCGCCCGCGACACGGTGCTCGGCGTGCGCGAGGGCCCGGTGCTGATCGGCGTGGCGCATGTCGCGCTGTTCGACGGCGCCGCGGAGCTCGGCCTGTCGGTGATCCCGTCCCGGCGCAAGCGCGGCGTCGCCTCGGCGCTCTTCGATCGCGGCGTGCTGCACGCCCGCAACCGCGGCATCGTCGAGCTGTTCATCCACTGCCTGTCCGAGAACCAGGCGATGCGCCGCATCGCGCGCAAGGCGGGCATGCGGATCCTGGTGGAGGGCGTGGACACCGATGCGTGGATCGAGCTGCCGCCGGCCACGCCGTTCACGCTCGGCGAGGAGCTGGTCGCCAGGCAACTGACGCTGGTCGACCTGGCGCTTCACGCGCCCTGGGCGTCGACAGCGCCGGAGCGCTCGGAAGCCTGACGCGGAACAGCGAGCCCCGACCGGGCGTGCTGTCGGCCTCGATCCGGCCGTTCATGAGCTCGATCAGGCGGCACGACAGCGCGAGCCCGATGCGCGAGCCCTCGATGGCGCCTCGATCGACACGGCACGACCCCGGCTGCGTGGGCAATTCTGCCACGAGCACGGCCGCCGCCTTGCCGGACGGGTCGCAGCGGACCGGAACCGGTTACGCTTGCCAGCGTCGCAGACTCGATTCTTCTTCCGGAGCGAATGCCATGGCCGTCGAGGCACTCACGACCGACCGGTTCGACGAGACCGTCGGCGGTCACGACATCGTCGTCGTCGACTTCTGGGCCCCCTGGTGCGGCCCGTGCAAGTCCTTCGCCCCGATCTTCGAGTCGGTCGCGGCGGACAACCCCGACGCGGCCTTCGTCAAGGTCAACACCGACGAGGAAGGCGCGCTCGCCGGCCATTTCGGGATCCGCTCGATCCCGACGCTGATGATCTTCCGCGACCAGGTGATCGTGTTCCAGCAGCCCGGCGCCCTGCCCAAGGGCGCGGTCGAGGACATCCTGCGCCAGGTGCGCGGGCTCGACATGGACGAGGTCCGGCGCGGCGCGCGGCCGCACGAAGCGGGCGAGGACCCCTCGGATGTCGCCTGAGCCGATGCGCGACACACCGGAGCACGCATGCCGCTGAGCCGTCGGGGGTCACGCCGGCGAACCTGCGGCGTGCTGGTCGCCGGGGCCATCGCGTTGGCCGGGACCGGCGCGGGCCGGGCCGAGACGCTGGTCGACGCGCTGGACGGTGCGCGTGGCCGCGACCCGGCCGTGATCGGCGCGCGCGCCCAGGCCGACGCGACCCGCGAACGGATCGGCGTGGTCCGCGCCGCGGGTGCGCCGACGCTCGGCGTCGGCGGCACCGCCAATGCCCAGTACGCCGAGGTGAATGGCGGCAGCCCGCGGCAGATCGAGGGGGGCAGCGGCGCGCTGAACCTGAACGTGCCGCTGTATCGGCCACAGGTCGACGCCGCGGTCGAGCAGGCCGGCGTCGCGAGCCGATCGGCCGGGGTGCAGGTCGACGCCGCCGAGCAGGACCTGCTGCTGCGCACCAGCGTCGCCTACCTGGAGGTGCTGGCGGCGATCGAGACCCTGCAGACGATCGGTGCGCAGAACGCCGCGCTCACGCTGCAGCTCGCCTCGGCCCGCCGCAGCTTCGACGTCGGCACGGCGACGATCGTCGACCCGAACGAGGCCCAGGCCCGGGTCGACCTGGTCACGGCGCAGGAGATCAACGCGCGGGCGGACCTGTCGGTGCGCCGCGCGGCGCTGGCGCAGATCGTCGGGCGCACGTTCGCGCGCTACCGGCGGCTCGCTCCGGACGCGGTCCTGCCCGCCCTGCAGTACCCGATGCTCGCGGACTGGCTCGAGGTCGCCGCCGAGGACAGCCCGGCGGTCCGGCGTGCGCGCCTCGAGTTCGAGGTCGCCGAGCGGGAGGTCGGCCGCCGAGCGCTCGGCGACCGTCCGAGCGTCGACGGCGTGGGCACGGTGTCGCGCGAGGTCAACCCGTCGCCGGTCTTCGGCCAGCTGCGGACCAACCTGGCGTTGCTGGGCCTGCAGTTCAACTGGCGGGTCTACGACGGCGGCGCCATCGCCTCCGGCGTGCGCGAGGCGGTGTCGCTCGCGGGCAAGTCGGCCGCGGATCTCGAGGCCGCCCGGCGCCAGACCGACCTGGAGGTGCGCCGGCTGTTCGCACGGGTGAACAGCGGCTATGCGGTGGTGGCGGCGCTGCGTGCCGCCGAACGCTCGGCCGAGGTCACGCTGCGGTCGATGACGCGGGCGCAGGAGGTCGGCGTGCGCGTCCTCACCGACGTGCTCAACGCGCAGCAGCAGCTCTTCTTGGCGCGCCGGGA
This sequence comes from Burkholderiaceae bacterium, assembly GCA_044342535.1. Lineage (GTDB taxonomy): Bacteria > Pseudomonadota > Gammaproteobacteria > Burkholderiales > Burkholderiaceae_E > UBA4615. The sequence goes on along the minus strand of JBIIPQ010000017.1, from coordinate 25,540 downwards.
CCTGGCCCGCGCGCGCTACGACTTCCTGGCCGACAAGCTGCGGCTGCGCGCGGCCTCGGGCCGACTACGGCCCGAGGACGTCACCGCGATCAGCGCGCTGCTGAGCGAACCGGTCGAGCCGACCGATCCGACCGGGCGCTGACGACGGGCCTCAGATCTCACCGACCGTGTGGTCGGCGTCGGTCCGCGTGGCCACCGCCTCCGCGGCAGCGGAATCGTGGGCCCGGACGCGGTTGCGGCCGCTGCGCTTGGCGCGGTAGAGCGCGGTGTCGGCCTGGTCGAGCAGGCCGTCGAGCGTGGGCGCGCCCAGCGTCGAGCCCGAGACGCCGACCGACACCGTCACCTGCAGCGCGGGCAGGTCGGACAGGTGCTCGAGGCAGCGCTCGGCGATCCGCCGGCGGACCCGGTCTGCCACGACCTCGGCATCGCCCAGGACGCAGTGGGGCATCAGGACCGCGAACTCCTCGCCGCCGTGGCGCGCCACGAGATCGCCCGGCCGCATCTCCTCGTGCAGCGTGGCCGCGACCGTCCGGATGACCCGGTCGCCGACGGCATGCCCGAAGCGGTCGTTGACCGACTTGAAGTGGTCGATGTCGAGCAGCAGCGCCGCCACCGGGCGTCCTTGCGGGCCGAGCGCCCGCGCGAGCAGCGGCTCGCCCATCTCCGCGAAGGCGCGCCGGTTCAGGCAGTCGGTGAGCGGATCGCGGGTCGCCGCGCGCTGCAGCGCCAGGTTCTTCGCCTCGATCTCGGCCCGCGAGCGCTCGAGCTCGGAGAGCGCGCCGCGCAGCCGGGTGTTCGCGCGACCGACCTCGGTCACGTCGGCGAACGAGACGAGGCAGCCGCGCACCTCCCCCCGGCCGTCGCGGATCGGCGAGCAGGTGACCAGCAGGTCGCGCGCATCGTCGCCCTCGCCCACCCGCATGCCCACGCTCGTGACGATCTGCGAGGCGTTCATCGCGCGGGCCCAGGGGTGCAGCGGATCGGACTCCGGATCCGCGAGGTGCCAGCCCAGCGCGGACAGTGCCATGCCGTCGCGGATCTCGACATCGGCCCGCAGGCTGCGGAACGCCTGGTTGGTCAGCATGATGCGGCCCTCGGCATCGAGGATGGTGATGCCCTCCACCAGGGTGTCGAAGGCGACGCGCACCCGCTCCGGGACCGCGGCGGCGGGGTCGAGGTGCTGCAGCACGCGGCGCATGAAGAGACCGAAACCGAGCGAGCCGGCGACGAAGACGAAGAGCGCGGTCGTCACCGTCGGATCGCCGAGCCAGCCCGGCAGCGGGCCGGTCCGGGCGTCGCGGTAGGCGAGCTCCAGGTCGCCCCAGTGCACCTTCGCGGCGAACAGCGGCACCTTGATCCGGTCGCCCCGGTCCGCGTTGTCCGAGGCTTCGTCGGCGGCACCGCCCGGACGCGCCGAGCGGGGCGTGTCGCCGGCCTGCGCGACGATCGCGCCCGAGGCGCGTCGCAGCACGATCGACTCGATCCGCGGCTCGCGCGCGACCACGTCGCGCAGCAGGGTCTGCAGCGCGTCGACCTCGCCGCGCTGCACGAGGCCGGCGCCATACAGCGCGATCGAGTCCGCGAGCGCACGCCGTGCGCGCGTACGCTCGTCCGCATCGTCGCCCCCGCCGAAGACCTTGAGCAGGGCGCTCGCGACCAGCACCAGCATGCAGGCCATCAGGGCGAGCGCCATCGCGATCTGCGTGATCGGGCCGACGCGCAGGCGCTTCACGACGACATCCAGGCGGCGACCGGCGCACGACGCGGGCCGGCGGCCCGGCGGCCTGTCGCGTCGGCGTCGAGGCCCGTGCCGCCGTCGAAGAGATCGTCGGCCTCGTCGTGCGGCAGGTCGACGTCATCACGGGCGAGGATCGGCAGCGGGTCGAAGGTCCTCGCGACCGGCCCGGTGGCGATCAGCAGCCAGACCGTGGCGCCGCCGTAGATCGCCCACCACAGCACGCCCGCCGTCAGCGCGACGCCCGCGAGCTCGGCGCCCTGGTTCAGCGTGAGGACCGGGGCGGGGGCCTCGTCGGCGTCGCCGCGTGCAGCGTCGGGCACCGTCACCGGAAGCAGGTCGGTCGGCTCCACGGTCGGCGCGGCACCGGCGCTCATCAGCAGCGCGAAGGTGCTCGAATCCGGGCCGACGCCGATCAGCGCGAGGCCGCCGAGCTCGCCGCCGGCGTCGGAGCGCTTGGCGCCGTCGCGGGTGCCGTCGGCGACGCCGGCGGACTGGCCGGCGTCGGTGCGCTCGCCGCCCTCGCGCGGCCCGTCGAAGGCGTTGCGCAGCGCGGCCTCGCCGAAGCGCCCGTCACGCGAGGCGCCCAGGCCCACCACCTCGGTCGCGTCCGCCGCGCGGGCGAGCATCGACACGGCGGCGGCGGAGCCGGTGCGGACGAAGCCCGCGGCAGCCACGTCGCGGGCGCCAGGGGCCCGGTCGGGCGGCGCCGCCGAGGCGGCGGCGGCCGCGGCAGCGGCGGCGCCCGCAGGCTGGGTCGCCACCGGCGGCGGCCGCAAGGCGGGCTCGGAGGGCTCCGATCCGGGCACGGACGGCTCTCTGGTCGGGGGCGGGGTCGTGCCGCCGCCGCCGCCGCCGCCGCCGCCGCCGCCGGTGTCCGCGGCCAGGACCTTCAGGGTCAGGATCCTCGGCGCCGAGGGGGCCGCGTCCTGCTGCGTGATCGTCACCGTCAGCGCGAGCTCGCCCGACCAGCCGGCCAGCGGCTGGTAGCGCAGCGTCGCGAGCGCGGCGTTGACCGCGTCGATCGGCCCGTCGAGGGCCAGGCGCATGCCGCCCAGGCCGCCGTCGCCCGAGACTCTCAGCACGACCCCACCCGACGAGGTGACCGAGAGCCGCCCGACGCCGACCGACAGATCGACCGTCACCGGCGCGAGGCTGCCGTCGACGTCGGATGCGACGATCGCTGCACCCCGCGCGGCCGACAGCAGCAGGGTCTCACCCGCCGCCACCGTCTGCAGCGCGGGCACCGCGATCACCGGCGTGTCGTCGACGGGCAGCACTTCGATCGTCGTGCGGCCCTGCACGAAACCGCCCGCACCGTCGTCCACCAGCAGGTCGAGCTGCACGGTGCCCGACCAGTCGGCAGACGGCGCGAAGCGCAGGCTGTCGAGCGCCGCCTGCAGCGCCGCCCGTGTGCCCTCGACGACGATCAGCGCGCTGCCGGTGCCGGTGCCCTCGCGCAGCGTCAGCCCCTGCGTCGAGGCCAGCGTCAGCGTGCCCGCGCTGACCGAGAGCCGCAGGCGCAGCCCGCCCTCGTTGTCGATGTCGGCGATCTCGATCCGTCCGCCGGAGGCCGCGTCCAGCACCAGGCTGCCGTCCTCGAGCACCTCGGCGGACTCGGGCATCGACAGCGTCGGCGCGTCGTTGACCGCCTCGAAGTCCACGCGCACCTGTGCGCTCGCGGTCCTGGGCCCGCCGAAGCCGGTGCCGCCCAGGTCGTTCACATCGACCTGCAGGCGAACGAGCCCGAAGGCATTGCCGGCCGGCACGAGCCTCAGACCGTCGAGGGCGGCGTTCACGTCGGCCAACGTGCCGCGGATCGTCAGCACCGCATCGTCGAAGCCCTGGCCGACGACGAGGGTCAGGCCGTCTGTGCCGGACAGCGTCAGCAGCGCATCGCTGTCGACCGACAGGCTCACCTCGATCAGCGCCGACGCATTCGCATCGTCGGCGATGACGATCCGCGTGCCGTCGGCATCGGAGAACACCACCGTGCCGTCTTCCTGCGCGGGGACGATGCCGGTCGGGGCGCTGAGGATCGGGGCATCGTTGACCAGGTTGATCGTCACGCCCACCTGCACGACGGCAGTCCGCACGCCGCCGTCGGTCGCGCTGAGCGAGAACTGGTCGGTGGGGTGGGCGGGATCGGTGTGCGTGTAGGTGACGGCTCCGAGATTGATGTCGGCCTGGGTGAAGGTGTCGCCGACGCCGAGCAGCGCGCCGTTCAGGCGCAGCTCGCCGCCGAGCGGCGCCGCCTCGACGCGCACCTCGATGCCCGCAGCCGGGGTGTCGGCATCGCTCCACCCGAGGCTGCCGGAGCTGACCGTGATCGTGCCGAGCTCGGTGGCCGACAGGCCGCTGTTGCGCGCCAGGGTGGTCGGGTCGGCCACCGCCGTCACGTCCATGTGCATCGACCGGGCCGCCGACGTGCCGCCGGCGCCGTCGGTCAGCACGACTTGGAGGGTCCTGGGCGCGTCCGACGGCGTGTCGCCCTGCACCTCGAAGACAACCGCACGCAGCACCGCCTGCACGGCGGCGGCATCGGCGTCAGCCGTCAGGGTCAGCGTCAGCGGTGTCGTACCGACGCCGCCGGTGTACGTGCCGACCAGCACGCCCCCGTAGCTCACGCCGTTGCCCGAGACGCTGACCGCGTCCGCACCGGTGCCGACGTTCGCGATGGCGAGGCGATCGTCTGAGGTGGCGTTCGCGGTGATCGACACCGTCAGGGTGCCGCCCCCGAAGGTGGTGGAATCGACGTCGGAGACGGTGGCCGCGGCGTCAAGCACCGTCGGTTCGGCACCCTCGGCGTAGGTGCCGGAGAGGGCGCCGAATTCGACCTGGGGCGGATCGGCGACGGCCGCGACCTGGACCAACCGGTCGACCGGCACGCTGTCGAGGGCGCCGTCGCTCACCGTGAAGACGATCGTGCGCGGCCCCGGCGTGGGCGACTGGGAGAGGTTCGCATACGTCACGCTGCGCAGCGCCGCCTGGTACTGCTGCGCCGTCGCCTCGCCCGAGAGCGTCAGCGTCCCGGTGTTCATGTCCCACTGTGAGGTGATGCCCCACTGCGGGGTGAACGCCAGCACGCCCTGGCCTGGAATGTGCCCCGTCGTGATGCTGACCGACGCGCTCTGGATGGGCTGGTCGTCGACGTCCCTGACCTCAAGGTTGCCGTCGACGACGACCGGGTCGCCGTCCTCGACGAAGGTCGACGCGACATCGTCCGAGCCGATGACGACCGGCGCGTCCGGCGCCGCCGTGATCGCGGTGTGCAGCAACGCGACACCGGCTGCGATCGGCGTGTCCGCGCCGTTCACCGAGACGTCGACGACGACACGGCTGGCCCCCGCGGTGAAGCCGCCAGACCAGGTGTCGTCGAGCGCGCGCACGGCCAGCGGCTCGACCGGGCCGAAGGCGTCCGTCGCGGGCAGGAAGCGCAGCCGTGCAGTCGTCGCGAGCACCAGACCATCGAGATCGGCCCAGGCCATGTCGACCGGATGCCAGTTCGCGCCGGCATCGGTCGAGTACTGCCAGACCCCCTGCGCGGCGTTGCCGGGGTCGCCGACGATGGCGATGCCCGCCAGCGAGGCGCCGGTGTCGGGGTCCGTGAATCCCGCGCCGAACAGCGTCTGCACCAGCGCGCCCTCCGGCGACGCCGCATCCTCCTCGACCGCGGCCAGCGTCGCATCCGACAGCGACGGCGCGTCGTTGACAGGTGTGACGACGATCGTCGCCGCCGCGGCCGTCGCCGACACGCCGCCGTCGACCGAGCGCACCGTGTAGCCGAAGCCCGTGGTGCCGTTCCAGTCGGCCGCAGGCACGAACCACAGCTCGAGCACGCCGTCGGTCGTCGCGTACCACGTGCCGGCCTGCGCGAGCATCGTCAGGTCGGCGTCGAGGTAGAGCGTGCCGTGCGCGGGCAGCCCGGTCAGCTGGGCATCCTGGATCTCGCCATCGACGTCGGTGCCGCCCAGGGTCACGACGATCGACGCATCGTCCTCGGCGCCGGTGGCGCTCGTCGGCTGGGCGGTCGGCAGATCGTCGACCGCGACGACCGAGATCTCGCGGCTCGTGATCGTGCGGGGCGCATCGCTGCCGTCGTCGATGATGAAGACGATCAGGCGCGTGTCGACTCCGGGGTCCTGCGAGGTGTTGGCGTAAGTCACGCTGCGCAGCGCCGCCTGGTACTGCGCGAGCGTCGCCTGGCCGGTGAGGGTCAGTACGCCGGTGGCCGCGTTCCAGCTGCCGGTGATCCCGGCCAGGTCAGTGAACGCCAGTACGTCCTGGCCGGGGAGGTAGGTCCCCGTGTCGAACCCTACGGTCGCACCCTGCAGCGTCGCGCTGTCCGGGTCGGTCACGAACAGACCCGGAAACACCGCGACCGGCCCGCCGTCCTCGGTGAACACCGTCGTGCCCGGCGGATCCAGCACGCTCGGTGCGGGCATGGCCGTCACGGGCGCACCGAGCTCGGAGCTCGGGCCGAAGACGCCCGGAGCGAGCTCGCGGGTCGCGGTCGCCGACACCGAATGCCCCGTGGCGACCGCGGCACCCTGGACGTAGGCGATGAAGTCGATGCGTCCCGACGCCCCCGCGACCACGGTGAAGGCCCCGAGCAGCACGTGGGCCCCGCCCGGTGCGCCGGTGGGCGACGAGAAGACCTCGATGCGCCAGCTCGTCCCGGCCGGCGCCTCCAGCGTGCCCTGCACGGTCATGCCGCCCACGTCGACCAGCGCGGCCATCAGTTCGGGCGCGTTCTGCAGGCCGTTCGGACCGGCATCGGCGTCCGCCGTGTCGTTCGCGGTGGGGCCGTCGTCGCCGAGGTCGATCGCCGGCCCGCCGAGCGCGACGATCGAGTTGCCGAGGATCGTCGCGCCGGCCGAGGCGGTGACCGTGTCGCCCACGACGATGCCGGTGCCGCCGGCGTTCAGGCGGTTGCCGTCGAGTGCCCCGGTGCCGCCCACCAGGTTGCCGGTGCTGCCGACCCGGATGCCCGCGCCGGCGATGCCGGGGACGGCCTCGCGATCGCCCGATCCGTCGAACGCGCCGATCCAGTTCCCGGCGAGGGTGATGCCGTCCGCGCCCGGGCGCAGTTCGATGCCGTCGCCGCCGAAGCCGCGCAGCTCGAGTCCGCGCACGAGGCTGCCCTGCGAGCCGGCCTCGAGGACCAGCCCGTCGGCGGCCAGCCCGCCGCCGTCGATCACGACCACCGGCCGGCCGCCGTTGCCCGCATAGCCGTCGGCGAGCGTCCCGTCGATGACCAAGGTGCCGGTGATCGCCGGCAGCGCCGAGCCGAGCGTGATCACCTGGGGCCCCGCGCCCGCGAACTCGAACAGCACGTGCTGCGTGCCCGCGCTCGCGTTGGCCGCCAGCAGCGCCTCGCGCAGGCTGATGCCGTCGCCGCCGTCGTCGGCGATCAGGGCCTCGACGCTGCCGGTGTCGCCGTTGACCGCGTCGTCGGTGGTGGTCACGACGATCGCCCCGACGTGGATGTCGATGTCGCCGTCGACGATCACTCCGGGGGTGCCGCCGCCGTTGGCGAGGTCGTCGGTCTGGATCCGGAGACCGCCCAGCCCGCGGAAGCCCTCGTCCGGCGTGTACGTCAGGCCGTCGAGCGCCGCGTTCACGTCGGCGACCGTGCCGGTGAAGGTCATGACCTCGTCGTTCGTGCCGGTGCCCAGGTCGAGGGTCAGCCCGGTGGTGCGCGCGAGCGTCACCGTGCCGCGGTCCGCCCACACCGTGATCTGCACCACGCGGTCGGTGCCGTCGGGGTCCGAGACCGAGATCGCGTTGCCGCCGGCGGCGCCGAAGACGAGCGGCGTATCGAGCCCGATCGAGCGGTTGCCCGGCAGCGCCTGCACCGGCGCATCGTTGACCGGATCGACGGTGAGCGTGAAGGTCGCCGACTGCGGGGCGGACCCGTCCGCGTTGCCATCCTCGACCGCGATCCTCAACGAGGCGGCGGTCGTCTCGGAGCCGTCGTGTTCGAAGGTCACCTCGCCCGCGAGCAGCTCGGCGCCGGTGAACGACGTCGCCACCGTGCCGGCGACCCGGATCTGACCGTTGACCAGGTCGGAGGCGGTGAAGAGGACGTCGGCGGCGAGGGTGCCCGGGTCCGGGTCGGCGAAGCCGAGGTCGGCCGCACCGAGCACCACGCTGCCGCCCTCGGTCACCGTCGCCTGGAGGTCGCCGGTCAGGGTCGGCGGGTCGTTCGCCGGGACGACGGTGAGCGCGAAGGTCGCCGACTGCGGCGCGGAGCCGTCCTCGTCGCCGTCTTCGACTGCCGCCGTGAACGAGGCGGCGGTCGTCTCCGAGCCGTCGTGCCGGAAGACCACCGCGCCCGCGAGCAGCTCGGCTCCGGTGAACGAGGTCGCCACCGTGCCGGCGACCCGGATCTCGCCGTTGACCAGGCCGGAGACGGAGAAGACGACATCGGCGGGGACGGTGTCGGGGTCGGCGAAACCGAGGTCCGGCGCGCCGAGCACGAGGCTGCCGCCTTCGGCCACCGTGGCCTGCAGGTCACCGGTCAGCATCGGCGCATCGTTGACCGCATCGACGGTGAGCGCAAAGGTCGCCGACTGCGGCGCAGAGCCGTCAGCGTCGCCGTCCTCGAGCGCCACCGTGAACGAGGCGGTGGCCGCCTCGGAGCCGTCGTGCTCGAAGGCCACCTCGCCCGCGCGCAGCTCGGCGCCGGTGAACGAGGTCGCCACCGTGCCGGCGACCCGGATCTGACCGTTGACCAGGTCGGAGACGGTGAAGACGACGTCGTCGGGGACGGTGTCGGGGTCGCTGAAGTCGAGGTCCCCGAGGGTGATCGGCACCGTGCCGCCCTCGGTCACCGTCGCCTGCAGCGTGCCGGTCGGCGTCGGCGGATCGTTGACCGGGAGCACGTCGAGCGCGAAGGCCGCCGACTGCGGCGCGGATCCGTCCTCGTCGCCATCCTCGAGTGCCACCGTGAACGAGGCGGCGGTCGTCTCCGAGCCGTCGTGCCGGAAGACCACGGCGCCCGCGAGCAGCTCGGCCCCCGTGAACGACGTCGCCACCGTGCCGGCGACCCGGATCTGACCGTTGACCAGGTCGGAGACGGTGAAGACCACGTCGGCGGGCAGCGTGTCAGGGTCGGCGAAGCCGAGGTCCGGCGCGCCGAGCACGACGCTGCCGCCTTCGTCCACCGTCGCCTGCAGATCGCCGGTCAGGGTCGGCGGATCGTTGACAGCGAGCACGTCGATCGCGACGGAGTCGGTCGCGCTGCGCCCGCCGGCATCGGTCGAGGTCACCGTGAGGGTGTCCGCACCGTTGACGTCGGCAGCGCCCAGGTAGGTGAGCGTCGCGAGCGCGGCCGTGATCTGGGACTGCGTGCCGGTCAGCGTCAGCGCGCCGCTGTCGTTGGCGCCCGCCCCGATCGTCGCGCCGCCGTCGAGCACGACCGACAGCGTGCCGCGGCCGACGGCGAGCGACACCGCGCTCAGGTCGCCGTCGGCATCCGACACCGACAGGCCGGTGATCGCCAGCGGCACGTCCTCGGTGGCCGTCTGCGGCCCCGGCACGGTGTTGACCGGCGGGACGTCGCCGTCGAGCAGGCCCTGCCAGCCCGAGGAATCGCCGCCAGCGAACAGCGTGCGTGCCTCGATGGCGCCGGTGGCGAGCTCGAGCGACCAGTCGCCGCCGACGGCGGGGCTGCCGGTCGGATCGTCGCTCGCCGAGACGTCGGCACCGGTCAGCGCCGCCAGCCGCTCGAGCAGCGCGATGCCCGCGGTGTTCGATGCCAGGCTGCAGCCGTACAGCAGCAGGTCGGCCTGCTCGGTGAGCGCGCCGCGCCAGGCGCCGATCGTTTCGTGCGCGGCGTCGAGCGCGGCTGCATCGATGCGCCGCCCGCACAGCGTCAGCTCGCCAGGCTCGCCGTGGGCGAGCACGTGGACCGCGCTCACGTCGTCCATCGACGCCAGCGCCTCGCCGATCTGCGCGAGGCCGTCGCGGCCGGCATCGAGCAGGACGATCCGCAGCCCCGCCTCCGGACGCTGCGCGGCGATCGCGTCGACCAGGGCCTGCGCGTCGGCCACACCGGGATCGACCACCACCAGCTCGACCGCGCGCAAGGCGGCCACCGTGAACGGCGCCGGGGTCGCGGCGGGCACGTCGGTGTCGGCGGCACGCACGACCTGCGCCTCGGGCACCGACATCGGCGCCGCGCCCGCGAGCAGGTCGGCAGAGTAGAGGATCCTCGGCTCGACACCCTCCGCGCGCACGCGCGATCGCGACGGCGTGCGACGGCGGATCCGATCGAGCCAGCGGGTCAGCATGGCGACCCGCTCAGCGCCTGGGGATCGCAGCCAGGGTCGCGGGGGCGGACGGCCTGGACGCCGGGGGAGAGACCCGCTTCGCGTCGGCCGCCGGACGATGCGGGGTGGGCCCGGGCGGGGCGCCCCGCCCGCTCACCGGCTTGACCCCGGGCGCCGGTGGCCGCTGCGCGGACGGTGCCTCGAGCCCGAGGTCGACCTTGCAGCGCGAGCCGGCCGGAATGCGCATGTCCGCGTTCGGCAGCGTCAGCCGCACGCGGAAGGTGTTGCTCGCCGGGTCGAGCACGCGGTCCACGATGGTCACGGTGCCGGTGGCCTCGCGGACCGGCCCCGAGTCGGGCCGCACGGTCACCCGCCGTCCGGACACGACGAGCCCGAAGGCGGGCGCGGGCACGACCACCTCGACACGCAGCGGGTGGACCTCGGCGATGCGCAGGATCGGCCGGTCCTCGGCGAGCTCGCCCGCGCTCATGTAGCGCTCGACGACGATGCCGCCGATCGGCGAGCGCACCTGGCGCCGTGCGAGCTGCGCTTCGGCGACCCGCAGCTCCTGCTCGGCCTGGCGGCGGCGTTCGTTGGCCTGCTGCACGCGGTCCTCGCTCACGCGCGCGTCGGTCTCGGCCTTGTCGGCGGCCGCCTTCGAGACGAACGCCTCGCCAGCGAGGTCGCGGGCCCGCGAGGACTCGCGGCGGGCGAACTCGCGGCCGCGCTCGGCAGCCTGCAGTTCGGCGGTCTGCGCGGCCCGGGCCTGGGCGAGCTGCGTCTGCGCGCGCTCGACCGCGGACTCCAGCCGGGCCACCACCTGTCCGCGACGGACGGTGTCGCCCCGGTCGACATCGACCCCTTCGAGCACGCCCGAGACCGGCGCGCCGACCTGCACCACCTGACCCGGCTGGATCAGGCAGTCGAGCGGCTGCGCCGCCAGCGGCAGCGACAGCGACAGCGACAGCGCGCACATCAGCACGCACAGCGTCCATCCGGCTGGGCGGTCTCGGCAAGCGGGTCGGCGGTTCGGCGGATTCATCCTCAATCTTCGGTTCGACCGATCAGGTCGCGGCAAGCCCGTGCCCGCGCCGCCTCCACGAGGCGCATGCGAAGGCGGCGTGCACGGGACGCCTCATGCCGTTGTACGGCGCGAAGCGTGAGGGCCACCACCCCGGCCGGTACACCCGCGAGCAGGCGACCGACGAAAGGCGATCGGATCGTCGGATCCGTGGCGCCGGGCACGGAATCGCCCGCCAGCAGCCAGGCCTCGGCGCTGCCGGGCTCCCCGCGCCGGGCCACCCGGCCCTGGAGCTGCCGCTCGAGCCGGCGCGAGGCATGCACGAAGGTCGCGACCAGCGCCAGCCCGCCGGCCGCCACCGCCGCCGGCTCGAGGACGATGTCGGTGCCGCGCCCGGCCATGTCGGTCACCAGGGTCACCCGGCCGAGGGCGCCGGCGGCCGCGACGGTGCGCGCCTCGTCGTCGGCGTGGCGGGCATCGATGGTCGCGGGCGCGAGGCCCGCCCGGCGCATCGCCTCGCCCAGGGCGCGCGACTCCGCGAGGTCGCGGACCGCGACCAGCACCGGCCGGCCGGCCCGCGACAGCTCGCCCACGCGCGCGATCAGCGCCGCCTCGCGCGCCACGGGCGTGGCGAACACCCGCGGCGGCAGGTCGATGCGGCGCGAGGGCTGGCGGGGCGCGATCCGCACGACCGCCGTGCCGTAGCGCTGCGCGAGCTCGCCCCGCTCCTCGGCGAGCGTCGCCGACAGGCCCCCGAGCCGCCAGTACCGGGGGAAGCAGCGGGCAGGCGTGACCTGGATGACCGGCTGGTGCGGCAGCGTGCCCGCGGCCCGCTCCTTGCGCTCGATCATCTGGTGCAACCCGGCCGACCACGCGCGGCCGACCGCGATGCGGCCCGTCGCCGCATCGACGATCTCCACCCGGCCGTCGCGCACGAGGTAGTCGCGCTCGGCCCGGTACAGGTGCAGCGCTGCGAGCGCCTGCGCGACCAGCCCTTCGCGGCGGCGTGCGAGCCGCCACGGCCCGTCGAGCCCGGTGCTCTCGAGGGCGATGCGCTCGCGGCCGGCATCGGTGAGCGCCGCGACGCGCATGCCCGCATCGGGCCGCCAGTCGCGGCCCTGCCAGAGCAGCCCCGCGATCCGCAGCGCCTCGGCGAGCCCGTCGGCCGGATCCTCGCCCGCCTGCGCCAGCACGCAGGGCAGCGTGGCGTCGTCGATCAGCAGGCCGTCGGCCTCGTCGACGAATGCGCTGCACAGGCCGCGCAGCAGCGGCGGCGCCGGTCGCAGCGGACCCGGCGCGGCGAGCGCGGCCGCGAGCGCGCCGAGCCCGCCGCGGTCCGCGCCGGCGAGCCGATCGCGCAGCCAGTCGAACATCAGCTCGTGCGCCGTGCAGTAGACGACGTCGCGCGACCAGCCGAGCCGCCGGCGTGCGGGATCGTCGGCGGCCAGCACGCGGTCGCAGGCGAGCCCGAGCGCCCGGAAGAAGGGCGCGAGCCGGGCGCAGTCGCGCTCCACCAGGTAGTCGTTGATCGTGATCACGTGGACCGGCACGCCGGCGAGCCCACGCGCCGCTGCGGCGAGCGCGAGCGCGAGCGTCTTGCCTTCGCCGGTCGCGAGCTCTGCCAGCCCGTCGTCGAGCATCACCGCGGCCGCCCGCACCTGCGTGGCGAACGGTGACAGGTCGAGCACGGTGCGCGCGGCGACACAGGCCAGCGCGAGCGCCTCGATGCGGTCGGCGGCGCGGGCGCGGCCCGAGCGCAGGCGCGTGCGCAGGGACGCCGCGAGCGTCGCCAGCGGCGCGCCGCTGCGCGCGAGCGCATCGGCCCGCGCGAGCACCGCCCTCGCACGGGCATCGCCGCGGCGACCGTCGAGCGCGCGCAGCCGGCCCAGCCAGGCCTGCAGCGGGCCGCGCATCCGGGCCTCGTCGCGCTGCGGGTAGTCGCCCCAGAAGGCGCCGGGCGCGGGCCGCTCGGGGAGCACGGCGGCGAGCGCGGCCTGCATCGCTCAGCCGTCCAGCCGGCGCAGGAACAGGCGTCGCAGCGCCTCGCCGGCCTGCTCGGCGCCGGGCCGCGACGGCAGCACCACGCGCACCGATGCCGAGGCGCCGATCCGGGACAGCGGCGCCTCGGGCAGGAAGTCGAGCTGGAACCAGGGCTCGAGCGTGCGCAGGCCGGCGCGGTCGGCCGGATCGGTCGGGATCGATCCGCCCGCGCGGTCCGACAGCGCGGCCCCGGGCAGGCCATGGACCGCCTGCGGCGCCTGCGAGGCGAGCCGCACGTCGATGCGGCGGCCCGGATGGTCGGCGAGGCGCGCCTCGACCGTGTCGCCCGCGCGCATCGCGGCCTTCAGGCGCTGCGCCTCGTCGTCGCGCGCGAGCGTCTGGATCCGCATCGAGCCGGGCTGCAGCACGTACATGAGCACCTCGCCCTGGCGGACGTGGCGCTGGAGCGGGCCGTCGGCATCGACGAAGGTGACCGTGCCGTCGGCCGCAGCCCGGAGGTCCAGCGACGCGAGCCGGCGCTCGATCTCGGCGAGCCGCGTTCGCAGCCGCTCGATCTCGTCGAGCGCGACGCCCGCGGCCGCGCGGTCGGACTCGAGGTTGCGGATGCGCTCGGTCTGCTGGGCCTCGAGCTGCGCCTGCAGCCGCGCGAGCTCGGTCGACAGCGCGAGGCTCTCCATCCGCGCGAGCGGCGTCCCCGCCGTCACCCGCTGCCCCGGCGCCACCAGCACCTCGACGACGCGCCCGGGCTCGGCGCTGCGCACCTTCGCGGCGTCCGCCGGCATCACCACGCCCGGCAGCGTCATCGCGTCGGGCAGCGGCACGGCGGTCAGCAGCCCGACCACCGCTGCGAGCGCGACCGCGATGCCGCCGAGCGCGCGCATCGGCCGCGCCGCCCGCCAGCGGGCACGCCGGGCATAGCCGATCGCGCCCCAGGCCGCACGCCCGACCACCAGCCATCCGCCCCAGGCGAGCAGCGCGAGCGCGGCGGGCCGCGAGTACGGCGCCACCCAGCTCGCCAGCCAGGCGAACACCAGCACACGGTAGACCCAGGACGCGAGCCCCCAGCCGAGCAGCCAGGCCCGCTCGCGCCCGCCGCCGGGCAGTGGCGCGTCGCGCTCGCCCGCGACCACGCGGCGGGCGAGCGCGATCCAGGCCGCGCGCGAGCGCTCGGCGAGGTTCGGCAGACCGAGCGCGTCGGACAGCGCGAAGTACGCGTCGAAGCGCATCAGCGGGTTGCCGTTGACGAACACGGTGGAGACCGCGCCGATCGTCATCGCGGCGAACGCTGCCGTGCGCACCGCGCCGTCCGCGACCGACAGCCACAGCCACAGCGCCGCCGCGGCGACCAGCAGCTCGGCCACGATCCCCGTCAGGCTGACCGCGATGCGCTGCCGGCGCGAGGCGAACAGCGCCGCGGCGGAGGCGTCGACGTAGGGCACCGGCATGCCCATCATCAACGTCACGCCGACCTCGCGCACCCGTCCGCCCCAGGTCCGCACCGCCCAGGCGTGCGCCAGCTCGTGGACGGCCTTGAGCAGCGGATACATCAGCCACACCGCGAACGCGAAGCCCGGCGTGGGCACGTGCCCAGCGGCATAGTCGACGAGCGCCTCGGCGTGCTCGAGCGCGACCAGGCCGGCGAACGCCAGGACCGCGACGCAGGCGAGCAGCGCGCGCCCGGTGTACAGGGGCGCCGCGATCCGCCAGGTGCGCTCGAGCAGCGGCCCCGGGTCGAGCAGCGGCACCTTGAACGACAGCGGGTTGACCGCGGTCAGCAGCCCGCTGCGCCGGCGCTCGGCCTCGCGGCGCGACAGGCGCGAGAGGTCGGCGCCCTGGTCGAGCGCGACCAGCCCCGCGTCGGCGAGCTGCTGCACGAGGTCGACGATCTCGTGCTGCGAGGGCACGGCGTCGCCGGCCTCCGCGAAGAGCCGGTTCCAAAGCGTCTCGACCGACTGCCGACCGTCGAGGCGGCCGGCGAAGCGGTGGGCGGGCAGGTTCAGCCGCATCTGCCGGCCGAAGGCCTCGTCGCGGTAGACGTGCCAGACCTCGCCGCGCACCTGCTGCCGACCGATGCGCACCGTGGGCTTCAGGCGCAGCACCAGCTTCGACACCCTGAACCAGTCGGGCGAGTAGAGCGCGTCGTCGCTCACCATCCGAGCGCCCAGATCCGGTCGGCGAGCGCGCGCCACGGCCGCTCGAAGAGGACCTGCCCGAGCCGGCGGCTGCCGGCCTCGAACTTGGCGACGCCCTCGTAGCCCGGGCGCAGCTCGGCGCCGGCGGCAGGCGCCGCCTCGATCTCGAAGACCGTGCGGCCCTCGCGCGCGACCGCGGCCGGCGAGATCCGCACGACCCGGATCGGCACCACGCCGCCGGCGTGCGCGCCGAGCGCGAGCACGCCCTCGGCGTCCTGCGCGACGCGCGCGACGTCGCGCTCGTCGACGTCGACGATCACCCGGTGGCGGCCCGCAGGCGCCACCGACAGCAACGTGTCGCCCGCCTTGACCGGCGCGCCGAGCGACTGCGTGAGGTCGCCGCTCAGCACCAGCCCGTCGAACGGGGCGGCCACCCGCTGCCGCGCGAGCTGCGTGTCGACCATCGAGAGCTGCGCGCGCGCCTGCACGGCGCGCGCGGCATGGACCGCGTACTGCGCGCGGTCCTCGCGCGCGAGCGCCTCGGTCGCCTGCCGGCCGGCCTGCTCGGCCTCGGTCGACCAGCGCAGGCGCTCCTGCGCGAGCTCGCGGTCGTCGAGTTCGACGAGCACCTGGCCCTCGCTCACCGCGTCGCCCGGTCGCACGTGCACGCGCAGCAGCCAGCCGTCGACCGGCGCGGTGAGCAGCCGCTGCATCGCGCCCTCCACGCGCGCCGCGCCGCCGACACGGTCCGGCACCGGCACGAGCGCGGCGAGCGCCAGCGCCGCCAGCACCGCCGCCGCGATCCAGCCGGCCCGGGCGCGCCGCTCGAGCAGCCGCTCGCCGAAGGCGGCCACCGGCCGCTCGACGCGCCGATGCATCGCGACGACCGGGGCGAGCAGCGCCGCCAGCCGCTGCAGGCCGGCCAGCTCGTCGGTGTCGAAGGCGGGCGATGCCCGCTCGAGCGAGATCGCGCCCAGCGCCCGGCCGCGCACGATCAGCGGCACCGAACATGCCGCCCCCACCTGCGACAGCCGCGCGAGCTGCGCCTGCGCGATGTTCACCGGCGCATCGCCCAAGGGCGGCGCCGGCCAGGCAACGGCGCCCTGCTGGTCGATCGCCTCGTCCATCGCGGTCGCGATCGGCGCGACCACGTCGTGCGAGGGCCGCACGCCCACGCCGTCCGACAGCGCCTGCACCCGCACCCCGCTCGCCGCCGCCCAGCCGAACGCGACGCGCGAGCAGCCGTGCTGCCGGGCGAGGGTCGCGAGCAGCGTGCCGATCGCATCGGCGAGCCGCTCGGCCTCGGCCAGCGCGGCCTGGCACTCGACGATGCGGGCGAGCTCGCCCGCGGCGCGGGGCGACGCGTCTTCGGCCGGCGTCCCGATCGCGCCGGACCCGGGCAGCCCGGGCGCGCCATCGGCGACGTGAGCCGTGGCATGACCGGCGGCGACATCGGCCGCCCGATCGCTCGCGTGATCGCTCGCGACATCCCCGGCGCTCGCGCCATCCCCGGCGCTCGCGCCATCCCCGGCGCTCGCGGCATCCCCGGCGCTCGCGGCATCCCCGGCGCTCGCGGCTGCGATCACCGCCGCGTCCAGCGCGGCGTCGAGCCGCCTGCGCCAGGCGCCGACGGCGCGCTCGACGTCGGAGGCCTTGCCGTCGACGAGCAGCGCCACGGCGCCGATGGTCCGCCCCTCGTCCGCGAGCGGTACCGCCAGCAGGTTCGCGCCGCCCGCGGCCGCCTTGGGCGGTTCGAAGACCGGCCGCCCGTCGTCCAGCACGCCCGCGCAGGCGCCGTGGGCGACCGCGGGCGCATCGGAGCCGGCCGGCCAGGTCGCCAGCGCCCTGAGCCCGCCGCGGTGGCGGTCGGGTACCGCGATCAGCCCCGCGCGGATCGCGGGATCGGCATGGCAGCCCGCCGCGAACGCCGCCACCAGCACGGCCACCGCGCGCGGCGAGTCCGTGCGTGCCGCGGCGCGGATCTGCTGCGTGTCGATGGCGGGAGTGTCTGGGAACATGGATCCGGGGGTGGCGGCCGGGCGTGGAGACGCCGTCTCGGGGCGCCGCGTCCGGCGGCCCCGCCCTGAAAGGGTCGGAGACGGCCACCGGGCCGACAACGCCGGCGCGACGAGCGGACACTTCGACCCGGTGCGCGCGACGCGACGGGGCCGGCCGGCGTCGCCTCGCGACCGCAATGTGTCGGAAGGGGTCGGACCCCGTCCGGCGGCACGACGCGCACGACGGGCCCGTCGGGCACGCCCGTGCCGCGGGTCGCAGGCCGCGGGTCGATCCGGGCGCGCGCCAGGACAGGCTTTTCCGTACACTGGCCCATTCCCACCGCGACCTTCCCCCGGGAGCCTCCCCGATGACCGAGAACGCGCTCGCGCGCCTGCAGCTGCCCCGGCGTGCCATGGCGCTCGTTCTCGCGGGCGGCCGCGGCAGCCGCCTGCAGCAGCTCACCGACATCCGGTCCAAGCCCGCCGTCTACTTCGGCGGCAAGTTCCGGATCGTCGACTTCGCGATGTCGAACTGCCTGAACTCGGGCATCCGGCGGATGGCGGTGATGACGCAGTACAAGTCGCACAGCCTGCTGCGGCACATCCAGCGCGGCTGGGGGTTCATGCGCGGCGAGCTCAACGAGTTCGTCGACCTGTTGCCGGCGCAGCAGCGGCTCGACGACGTGTCCTGGTACCGGGGCACCGCCGATGCGGTCTACCAGAACCTCGACATCATCCGGCACCACCGGCCCGAGTACCTGCTGATCCTGGCCGCCGATCACATCTACAAGATGGACTACTCGATGATGCTCGCCGAACACGTCGAGCGCGGCGTGCCGTGCACGGTCGGCTGCTTCGAGGTGCCGCTCGCCGACGCGAGCGCCTTCGGCGTGATGAAGGTCGACGAGAACGACCGCATCCTCGAGTTCGCCGAGAAGCCGGCGAACCCCGAGCCGATGCCGGGGCGGCCCGACGTCGCGCTCGCGAGCATGGGCATCTACCTGTTCGACGCCGAGTTCCTCTACGACGAGCTGCCCAAGTTCATGAGCGGCGACCTCACCCATCACGACTTCGGCCGCGACGTGATCCCGGCGATGGTCGCGGGCGGGCGCGCGATCGCACATCCGTTCTCGCGCAGCTGCGTCGGCGACCAGGGCAAGGGGGCCTACTGGCGCGACGTCGGCACGCTCGACGCGTACTGGGAGGCGAACATCGACCTCACCGCGACCGATCCGCAGCTCAACCTCTACGACCGCGACTGGCCGATCTGGACCTACCAGGAGCAGCTGCCGCCGGCCAAGTTCGTCCACAACATGGGCGATCGCCGCGGCATGGCGACCGAGTCGATGGTCTCGGGCGGCTGCATCATCTCCGGCTCGCTCAACCGCTCGCTGCTGTTCTCGAGCTGCCGCATCCATTCGTTCTCGAAGGTGGAGTGGTCGGTGCTGCTGCCCGAGGTCGTGGTCGGGCGCGGCGCGCGGCTGACCAAGTGCATCGTCGACCGCGGCTGCGAGATCCCGGACGGGCTGGTGGTCGGCGAGGATCCGGTGGCCGACGCGGCCCGCTTCAACCGCACCGAGCGCGGCGTCACGCTGATCACTCGGGACATGCTCGCGCGGCTCTCCTGATGGCCGGGGTCCGGAAGGGCGCGGGCCGTCCCGCGCCGCTGCGCGTGCTGCACGTGGCCGCGGAATGGTTCCCGCTGGTCAAGACCGGCGGACTCGCCGACGTGGTCGCCGCGCTGCCGGCGGCGCAGCGCGCGGCCGGGCTCGACGCGCGGCTGCTGCTGCCCGCCTACCCGACGCTGCGCCAGGCGCTCGCCGGCGCCGTCGAGGTCGCGCGGATCGGGGCGGCATTCGGCGCGGCCCGCGTGGCGCTGCTGCGCGGCACGCTGCCCGGCTCCGACGTGCCGACCTACCTGATCGACGCGCCCTGGCTCTACGACCGCCCCGGCAACCCCTACCTCGGACCCGACGGGCAGGAGTGGGCGGACACGCTGCAGCGCTTCGGGCTGCTCGGCTGGACCGGCGCGCAGCTCGCAGCCGGCGGCCTGGACCCCGACTGGGCGCCCGCCGTCGTGCACGCGCACGACTGGCATGCCGCGCTCGTGCCGGTCTACCTCGCCGCGCGCGGCACCGCGGGCACGCAGGCGCGCACCGTGCTGACGGTGCACAACCTCGCCTACCAGGGCCGCTTCGCGCTCGAGCGCTTCGGCGAGCTCGGCCTGCCGGCGTGGATGGCGGGTCCGGCCGGCATCGAGTTCCACGGGACCCTGCGGCTGCTCAAGGGCGGCCTGATGTTCGCCGACCGGATCACCACGGTCAGCCCCACCTATGCGCGCGAGATCCTCGGCCCCGCCGAAGGCCACGAGCTCGACGACGTGCTGCGCCACCGCGCCGACCGCCTGACCGGCATCGTGAACGGGATCGACGATGCGGTGTGGAACCCCGCCACCGACCGCGCGATCGCCGCGACCTACGATGCGACCGACCTGACCGGCAAGGCCGCGTGCAAGCTCGCGCTGCAGCGCGAGCTGGGCCTGGCGCCGGTCGCCGGCGCGCCGCTGCTCGGCGTGATCAGCCGGCTCACGCCGCAGAAGGGCCTGGACCTTCTGTTGTCGACGCTGCCGCAGTGGCTGGGCGCCGGCGGCCAGGTGGCGCTGGTCGGCTCCGGCGATCCGGCGCTCGAGCACGCCTGGCGCGCCGCCGCGCAGGCCGCGCCCGATGCGGTCGCCGTGCGCATCGGCTACGACGAGGCGCTCGCGCACCGCGTCGTCGCCGGCAGCGACCTGATCGGCGTGCCCTCGCGCTTCGAGCCCTGCGGGCTCACCCAGCTCTACGGGCTGCGCTACGGGACGCTGCCGGTAGTGCACCGCGTGGGCGGCCTGGCCGACACGGTGGTGGACGCCGACGAGGAGGCGCTGCGCGAGGACCGCGCCACCGGGTTCGCGTTCTCCGGGGCCAGCCCCGAGGCGCTCGCGCGGGCGCTGCGCCACGCGCTCGACGGCTGGCACCATCCGGCCGCCTGGAAGCGGGTGCAGCGCAGGGCGATGGCGCAGGACACGTCCTGGCGGGCGCCGGCCGCCCGCTACGCCACCCTCTACGCCGCGCTCTGCGCCGAGGCGCCCGCCCGGTCCTGAACGCGGGCGCGGCGACGTGATCGACGCGCTGCGCGCCGACCGCCGCAGCTTCGTCGTCGTGTCGCCCGACTACAGCGGCGGGCACCGGATCGCGTCGCTGATGATCTGCCCTCAGAGGGTGTCGCTGGTGGACGAGCTGCTGGCGCGGGTGGCCGGCTGACGCCGCATCGAACCCCTTGGCATGCATGCGCAGCATCTGCACCTGCACGGCGGCCATCAGCACCATCGGGTTGGCGGGCAGCTTCGCGCGGGCGCGTGCCATGTGCGCCAGCGCCTCGTCGAAGCGGGCGCGCTGCAGCGCGGCGAGGGCCTCGGCGACGTCGGCGGCGGCGGTCGTCCCGCCGTCGGGGGCGCGGGCGCCCGGCGCTGCGGCGGGCGGTGCCGCCGGCAGCGCGCTCACGTCGCGCACGAAGGCCTCGGGCTCGAAGCCGGCATCGGTCAGCACGCGGCGGGCGAGCGCGCCGGGCCCGCGCGACCGCGATCGCAACGCGACCGCGCGCTCGGCCACACGCCGGCCTGCGCCGTCCAGGCCGGCTGCGAACGCGGCCGAGGGCGCGAGCAGGCGGCGCGTCCGCACGTACTCGAGCACCTGACTGCCGTCCATCGTCGAGCGGAAGCTCGCCTCGCACAGCACCAGGTCGAACACCTCGACCTCCGTCATCCGGATCGCGCGGACCGGGCCGCCGACCTGCGGGACCTGCGCGATCCCCAGGCCCTGCAGCAGCAGCCCGACGGCCGGCGGGTCAGCCGATCAGCAGCGCCGCGATGAACAGCCCGATCATCACGAAGGTGATCACCACCTTCACGACCGTGCCGATCAGCAGCCCGATCCAGGTCGCCACGCCCACATGGGCGGCGCGTGCCGCATTCCGGTCGGCCAGGTACTCGCCGATCGCCGCGCCCACCAGCGGCATGAACAGCAGCCCGATGAAGCCGGTGAAGAGCCCGGCCACCGTTCCGATCGCCGCGCCCGCGACCGCGAGCCCGCTCGCGCCGGCCTTGCGCGCACCGATGATCCCCGACGCGTAGTCGGCGCCCCAGGCGAGCAGCATCAGCAGGCCGCAGACGGCGACCGTCCAGCCGGTGACCCGCGTGAAGCCGTCGATCCAGGCGGCGAGCAGGATGCCGGCGAACGCGAGCGCCGTGCCCGGCAGCGCCGGCAGGATCGTGCCCGCGACACCCGCGACGATCAGCACGACGGCGACGATCCACAGCAGCGTGTCCATCCGGGCGCTCCTCCCGATCGGCCGCGGCGCGGCCCTGCGTTCCAAGATGGGGGCGCACTGCGGCCGCGTCAAGCGGGCGCCGCGGCCCCGCGGCTTATGATCGGCCGACCGCGCGCCCGACGCGCCGCCGGAGACCTCCCTTGGACGACACGCCCCCGACCGGTCGCTACCTGCTCTACGGTGGCCTCGGCTCGCCGTACTCGATGAAGATGCGCGCGGTGCTGCGCTACCGCAGGCTCCCGCACGACTGGGTGCAGCTCGGCACGCCCGAGGCACCCGACGTGATGTCGCGGGTGAAGGTGCCGGTGATCCCGGTGCTGCGCTTCCCCGACGGACGCCATGCCAACGACTCCACCCCGCTGATCCGCGAGCTCGAGCGGCTGCACCCCGGCCAGCGCTCGGTCGTGCCCGACGATCCGGCGCAGGCCTTCCTCGCGGCGCTGCTCGAGGACATGGCCGACGAGTGGGGCACCAAGGCGATGTTCCTGTACCGCTGGCTGCGCGAACGCGACCAGCGCCAGACCAGCGAGTGGCTCGCCTTCGACCGGCTCGCGGGCGAGGGCCGCGAGGCGATCACGGGCCACGCGTCGCGCTTCCGGGACCGGCAGGTCGGACGGATGGCCCTGGTCGGCTGCACGCCGCAGAACGCGCCGCTGGTCGAGGCGAGCGCGGACCGCGTGATGGCGCTGCTCGATGCCCATGTGACCGAAGAGCGCTTCCTGTTCGGCGGCCGGCCCTCGATCGCCGACTTCGCCTGGATGGGCCAGCTCTCGCAGCTCGCGAACGACCCGACGGCCTGCGAGCACCTGCGCGAGCGCTTCCCGTTCGTGCTGCGCTGGCTGATGCACCTCGACGACGCCTCGGGCGTCGAGGGCGACTGGCGCCCCCCCGGGGCGCCGACCTCGCCCGCCATCGCAGGCCTGCTCTCGGTGGCCGCCGAGGTCTACTTCCCGTTCCTCGAGGCGAACGCCGCCGCGATCGCCGCCGGCCGCGACACGTTCGCGTTCGAGGCCTGGGGCCTGCGCTACGAGCAGGGCACCTTCAGGTACCAGGTGCGCTGCCTCGCCGAGCTGCGCGACGCCTACCGATCGCTGCCCGCGGCCGCACGCGCACGGGTGGACGCGGACCTGCCGGCGGCAGCGCGCGAGGCGCTGGCTCGGGGCTGAGGCGCCCGGCGCTCAGCCGAAGCTCAGCCCCAGCGACCCGATCGGCCCGTAGTCCGCCACGAACGCATCGCCCGGCGCGACCGCCACCGGCACCACGCAGGTCCCGGTGGTCACGATGTCGCCCGCGGCCAGCCCCGGGCCATGCACGCGCAGCTCGTTGGCGATCCAGGCCAGCGCCACGCGCGGGTCGCCGAGCGCCGCGGCGCCCGTGCCCTCGGCCACCGTGCGCCCGCCGATCGACGCCCGCACCGGATGCGCGGCGAGGTCGCGCGCGCCAGTCGTCGGTGCTCGCCGGGCCCACCACCAGCCAGCACGCGCAGGCGTCATCGGCGATCAGCTGCGCCGCGCCGACCCGTACGAAGTCCTCGTAGCGCGAGTCCGGCACCTCGACCGACGGATGCAGCGAGGCGACCGCGTCCATCGTCTCCTCGAGCGTGTACGGCACATCGCGCACCGGCAGCGCGCGCCCCATCCGGAACGCGAACTCCACCTCGGCGACCCGCATCGAGTTGCCCTCGAGCGGCACGACCGCGCCGGGCGCGAGCACGCGATCGCGCAGCATGCGGCCGGCGATCGGCCCGTCGACGTTGATGTGCCGCTGGCCGGCGACGCTGGTGGCCGCGATCTTCCAGCCGACCACCGGCTGGCCGGAGCGCAGCGCGAGCGAGGCCTGCACCGCATAGCCCTCGGTCCGATCGGCCGGCCTGCAGCCGGCGGGCAGCGCGTCCAGGCGGCTGCGGGCGGACCAGTGGCGCCACAGCAGGGCGGCGGCTTCGGAGACGGCGGCAGGGGTCATGACGGGTGCGCTGGGGCGTGCTCGAGGCGCCCGATGCTACGCGAGCGCGGCCGGCGCCACATCAACGTCGATGGCGCGCTCCGGCATCCACGGAACGGCCCGCCGCGGCGACACGCCGCCCGGTTCGTGTCACCCTCGCCGTCCCATGCCCATCTGGCTCCCCGCCTCCTTGCTCGCCGGCCTCTTCCAGGCGTGGCGCACCGCGCTGCAGCACCGGCTGCGCGGCGAGCTGAGCGTCAACGGCGCGGGCCTGGTCCGCTACGCGTACGGTGCGCCGGTGGCGGTGGTGCTGGTCGCCATCTACTTCGCGGTGCTCGGCCTGGCGTTCCCCGCGCTCGACGCCGAATACCTCGGCTGGTGCGCCGCCGCCGGCCTCGCGCAGATCCTCGGCACCAACCTGCTGATCCTCGCGTTCTCGTACCGCAACTTCGTCGTCGGCACCGCCTTCGCCAAGACCGAGACCGTGCAGGCCGCGGTCTTCGCGTGGCTGGTGCTCGGCGAGCGGCTGACCGGGCTGGTGATCGCCGGCATCGGCGTCGGCGTGGCCGGCGTGCTGGTGCTGGCGCTCGGCGGCAAGCGCCTGTCCCCGCGCGAGATCGCAGGCTCCCTGGTGCAGCCGGCCGCGCTGTGCGGGCTCGGCACCGGCGCGCTGTTCTCGCTGACCGGGGTGATGGTCAAGCGCGCCACGCTGCACCTGACGATGCCCGACGAAGTGGCCGAGGCGCTGGTCACGCTGCTCACGGTGCTGCTGCTCCAGACCGCGATGCTCGGGACCTACGTGGCGCTGCGCGAACCGAAGACATGGGGCCGCGTCGCCGCGACCTGGCGGGTATCGGGCCAGGTCGGGCTGCTCGCGGCGCTCGGTTCGGCCTGCTGGTTCACCGGGTTCGCGACCGCGCCGGTCGCGCTGGTGCGCGTCGTCGGGCAGGTCGAGGTGCTGTTCACGCTCGGCTTCTCGCGGCTGATGCTGCACGAGCCGACGAAGTCGCACGAGGTGCTCGGGCTGCTGCTGGTGACGGCCGGGGTAGTGCTGGCGCTGCTCGGGGCGCTGGGCTGAGCCGTCGACCGCGCCGCCTGCTCTACGATTCACGGACGAACGAGGAGACCCCACCATGCTGCACCCGCAGGCCCGCACGCTGCTCGACCTGATCGCCTCGAGCGGCATCCCGCCGACCCACACGCTGAGCCCCGCCGACGCCCGCCGCTTCTACCGCGAGCGGCGTGCGTTCACGCAGCCCGATGCGCCGGCGCTGCCCGAGGTCCGCGACCTCGCGGCCGACGGCCCCGCGGGCCCGATCCCGCTGCGGCTGTACCGCCCGCGCACCGATGCCGGCGCGCTGCCGGTGCTCGTCTACTACCACGGCGGCGGCTGGGTGATCGGCGACCTCGACACGCACGACGTGCTGTGCCGCCAGCTCGCGCTGCAGGCCGGCTGCGCGGTGGTCGCGGTCGACTACCGGATGGGCCCCGAGGCCCGCTTCCCCGCAGCCGTCGACGACTGCGTCGCGGCCACCCGCTGGGTCCGCGCGAACGCGGCCGCGCTCGGTGTCGACGGCACGCGCATCGCGGTCGGCGGCGACAGCGCCGGCGGCAACCTCGCGGCGGTCGTCGCGATCGCGGCGCGCGACGCGGGCGATCTCCCGATCGCGTTCCAGCTGCTGATCTACCCGGCGACCGACCAGCGCCGCATCGCGCCCTCGCACACGGCGAACGCGCAGGGCTACCTGCTCACCGCGGACTCGATGCGCTACTACCACGACCACTACATCGACGACCCGAAGCACGACCTCGACTGGCGCGCCTCGCCGCTGCTGGCCGAGTCGCTCGCGGGCCTGCCGCCGTCGCTGGTGCTGGTGGCCGGCTACGACCCGCTGCGCGACGAGGGCGTGCAGTACGCGCAGCGCATGACCGAGTCGGGCTCGCGCGCGACGCTGGTGAGCTTCGAGCGGATGATCCACGGCTTCGTGCCGATGGGCCGCGCGATCGACGAGGCGAACGAGGCGGTGGCGATGTGCGCGGACGCGCTGCGGCGGGGGCTGCGGGCCTAGGGC
>JBIIPQ010000528.1:0-2918 GCA_044342535.1 Burkholderiaceae bacterium | reverse complement strand
TGCGCGACGCCGAGGTCTCCCCCGACGCGAAGTACCGCCAGTACACCCCCGTGGCCGGCGCCGACTTCGACGAGAACTACCTCCCCATCAACGCCAGCTACCCCGACATCGCGCCGGGCCGCTACACGGTGCGCGCAGGCGACACGCTGCGCACGGTGGCCCGCACCCTCTGGGGCGACGGGGCGATGTGGTACCTGCTCGCCCAGGCCAACGGCCTGCAGATCCAGCCCGAAGCAGCGCTGAAGGAGTTCACCACCCTCACCGTCCCCAACGTGGTGACGAACTTCCACAACACGTCGGAGACGAACCGGGTCTACAACGCGGCCTGGGCGCTGGGGGATACGAGCCCGTCGCTGCCGGCGCCGCAGTTGCCGCCGCCGCAGTCGAGCGGCAAGTGCGGGGGCTTCGGGCAGGTGCTGATGATCGTGGTGGCGATCGCGGCGACGGTGTATACGGCTGGGGCGGCGGCAACGTATCTGATGCCCGAACTCGTGGCCACTGCGGCGGCGGCAGGCCAAGGAGCGGGCGCGAGCGTGTTGTCGGGCGCCTTCATGAGTGCATCGCCCGGGCTGTCGCTCGCGGCGTCGGCAGCCGGTGGCGCGGCCGGATCAGTCGCGGGCCAGGCCGTCGGGATCGCCACCGGACGTCAGCAGGACTTCAGCTGGCGCCAGGTCGCGATGTCGGCCGTGGGCTCGATGGTCTCGTCCTCGATCGGGCCTGGCGCGATCGGCGCGAACCCGCTCAGCATGAGCCCTTACCAGGCAGCGGCCGCGCGCGCCGCGTTCACCAGCACGAGCCTGCAGGCGGTCTCGATGGCGAGCGGGCAGCAGGGGCGATTCAACTGGCGTGCGGTCGCGGCATCGGCAGTCGGCGCAGGTCTCGGACAAGGGGCGCAGGTCGGCTTCGGCGCACAGGCGGCGCCGAGTGCCTTGTCCACAGCGCTTGGAGAGACGTTCGGCGAGGTGGGAAGGGGGACTGTCTTCGGGATGATGTCGGGGGCGGCGGCGAGCGCCATCGGCAGCGGCCGGGTCATGGCTCGGCAGGTGGCGGTCGATGCGTTCGGTAATGCACTAGGGAACGGCCTGGCCGCTGGACGCGGAGCGCCCACACCTGCAGGGTCGGGACTTCGCACGAGTCAGGAACAGGTCGAGGCGTGGGGACCCCAGTACGGTCAGTACGAGACTTCGCGGTCCACGGACTACAGCCTGACCGCAGGCGGGCCGCTTCCGCGCCTGAGTACGACTGGCGTGGATCCAATGCCGGCCGACGCGCGGGCCGAGTCGAACGCGAAATTCAACGCTTTGGTGACGTTGATGAGCGAGGGAGGCGGCCCGAGCCCAGCGCGCGCGGAAGGCTCCGGGGGCGACGCATCGGTCTTATACGCGGACGCGAGCGGTGCTGGTGGGCTCGCCCGCACGGACATGCTGATACCTCAGGCCAGCAGGTTCTTACCGGGCAGAGGGGCAGGTGCGCGGCTAGAACAAATGTACGATGTGAACGTCAGGCGTGATCTGACGCGCTCGGTGCTCGCGCAACCCAATGGTGACGAAGCAGGCGATCGCGCAATTCGCGAACTCAGGCTCCGGCAGCAAGCGCTGCTGGCACCGCCTATCGATCCGACCATTGACCTTCCGCTAATGGTCGCTGGGCCCGCCGTTCAGGCTGCGCGCTGGCTTGGGCGCACGGCGTTGGGTAGTGCTGAAACAGTTAGCGCCAGACTCCTTGCGCCTAAGGAGCTTGGCAGTGTAGGAAATGTGGCTCTGGGAGTTGACCGCGCCCAGGTGCTTGCCAACATCGCCGACAGCCAGGGTGCACGAGCCAGTTCGAACTTTGGACAATTCGTCAAGAACGAGGGCCAGGTACAGGCCAATCTTGGCATCTGGCCGCCGAACAGTGGCGGCTACGCCCCGACCTACGGAACGATGCTCGACGTAGGGACGCAGCTTGACCGCTTCGGCTATCCGGGTGGCACCTTCGTGTCGCCCTTGGGCGCTTCGTTCGAGTCGCGCGCACTGCCGCCGTCCTATCTCGATACGAAGCCGTACTTCCAATACGAGGTGGTTCAACCTATTCCCGGGGTCACCGAAGCCAAGGCACTTCCTTGGTTCGGCCAGCCGGGCATGGGGATGCAATTCCAACTACCGAAACCAGTTCAGTACTACCTGGAGAACGGCTCCTTGAAGGTGATTAAGCAATGACGCGCAACGAATTGGAATCCAAGCTTGCGGCTCTTGGCGTGAAGCCAAATAGCTACTCCCTCGGCAGCATCCAGCACAGCGACCGTGTGTGTGTAGTGGAGGACGGCGGTCGCCAGAAGGTCTACTACGTCGAGCGTGACAAGCCGGCAGAACTTGGCGCGTTCGACTCTGTGGAGGACGCGTATGACTTCGTGTACGCGACCTTCTGCAAGTGGATGGGCGTCAAGCTCTGAGGCGGAAGATTGCACCTCATTGCGAACTAGGCGGGCAGCCGAGTCCAGGCCGGCCATCGGCCGCCCGTGGGGGCTTGGCCTTGACGCGGTGGCGCGTCCACCGACGCTCGCCTTTTGCCATACCCGGCTGTTGACGGCCTTTGCACTGCCGACGGCAGAGGACTGATCGCCGGTTTCCCTGGCAAGGGCGCGGATTTTGGTTGGAGCCTCCGCCGCCGCCGCGCGCTCGACGAGGTCGGCGGGCGCAGCTTCGAGTACATGACCACCGCCAACGGCCAGGTGCTCCAGCGCTACGAGATGCTGGGCGGGCGCTACGACGAGGCGCTCGGGCGCGTCCTCGACTCCAAGCAGAACCGCCACCACGGCTTCTTCCACTTCGACGGCAAGCGCATCGGCAACGTCGGCAACGACGGCATCGAGCGCGAGGACTACGTCCAGCAGATGTCGAGGGTGCGCGACGCCGAGATGTCGCCGGATGCGAAGTACC
>JBIIPQ010000156.1:0-9474 GCA_044342535.1 Burkholderiaceae bacterium | reverse complement strand
TGATGCTCGAGCCGATGGGCCTGGCCGCGGGCCCCATCGTGCCGACCCGCGAGTGGCGCGAGCTCTACGCCGCGCTCGACTGCGTCGCGGTCGCAGCGCTCCACCCGTTCTACACGGCGTCGGTCCGCGAGTTCGAGGCGGCCGGCCGCCCGATCGTGGGCTCGGCGCCGGTCGGCCACGACGGCACCGAGGCCTGGCTGCAGGCCATCGGCACCGCCGCCGGCGTGTCGCAGGCCCGCATCGACGCCGCCAAGAACCGCATCCTGCCCGCGATCCGCGCCGCGCTCGCCGCCACGCCCATCAAGGGCCGCATCACGATGAGCGGCTACGAAGGCTCGGAGCTGCTCGTCGGGCGGCTGCTCGTCGAGAGCGGCGCCGACCTGCGCTACGTCGGCAGTGCCTGCCCGCGCACCCCCTGGAACGACGCCGACCGCCAGTGGCTCGAGGCCCGCGGCGTGCACGTGCAGTTCCGAGCGTCGCTCGAGCAGGACATCGCGGCGATGCGCGAGTTCCGCCCCGACCTCGCCATCGGCACCACGCCGGTCGTGCAGGCCGGCAAGGAAGCCAGCATCCCGTCGCTGTACTTCACGAACCTGATCTCGGCACGTCCGCTGATGGGCCCGGCCGGTGCCGGTTCGCTCGCGACCGTCATCAACTCGGCGATCGCGAACAAGGCCCGCTTCGACACGATGAAGGACTTCTTCGGCGAGACCGGTCAGGGCGACAACGCAGGGGTCTGGAGCGAGACGCCTCGTGCGCGCCCCGAGTTCCGCGACTTCACCCGTCGCCAGGTCATCAAGCTCATCAAGCGGCGCAAGGCCGAGGAGATGATCTGATGTTGGTCCTCGACCACGACCGCGCGGGCGGTTACTGGGGTGCGGTGTATGTCTTCACCGCGATCAAGGGCCTGCAGGTCGTCATCGACGGCCCGGTGGGCTGCGAGAACCTGCCGGTCACCTCGGTGCTGCACTACAGCGACGCGCTGCCGCCGCACGAGCTGCCGATCGTCGTCACCGGCCTCGCCGAAGAGCAGCTCGGACGCGAAGGCACCGAAGGCGCCATGAAGCGCGCCCATGCGGTGCTCGACCCCGATCTGCCCTCGGTGGTGGTCACCGGCTCGATCGCCGAGATGATCGGTGGCGGCGTCACGCCCGAGGGCACGACGCTGATGCGCTTCCTGCCGCGCACCATCGACGAAGACCAGTGGCAGTGCGCCAACCGCGCGATGCTCTGGCTCTGGAACGAGTACGGCCTGCGTCACGTGCCCGAGCGCAAGCCGCGCGCCGAGGGCGTCAAGCCGCGCGTGAACCTGATCGGGCCGTGCTACGGCACCTTCAACATGCCGAGCGACCTGGCCGAGATCCGTCGCCTGGTCGAGGGCATCGGCGCCGAAGTCAACATGAGCTTCCCGCTCGGCAGCCACCTCGCCGACGTGCAGCAGCTCGCCGACTCCGACGCCAACGTCTGCATGTACCGCGAGTTCGGCCAGTCGCTGTGCGAGGCGCTCGAGCGTCCCTGGCTGCAGGCCCCGATCGGGCTGCACGCGACCACCAAGTTCCTGCGCGCGCTCGGCGAGCTCCTCGGCCTCGACCCCGAGCCGTTCATCGAGCGCGAGAAGCACACCACCATCAAGCCGATCTGGGACCTGTGGCGCTCGGTCACGCAGGACTTCTTCGGCACCGCGAGCTTCGGCGTCGTCGCCGGCGAGACCTACGCGCGCGGCCTGCGCCGCTTCCTCGAGGACGAGATGGGTCTGCCGTGCCACTTCGCGGTGTCGCGCCGCGCCGGCGAGAAGACCGACAACGCGGCGATCCGCGAGAAGGTCCAGGCCCGCCCGCCGCTGATCCTGTTCGGCAGCTTCAACGAGCGCATGTACGCGGCCGAGGTCAACGCGCGCTGCACGTACATCGCCGCATCGTTCCCGGGCGCGATCATCCGTCGCCACACCGGCACGCCGTTCATGGGCTACTCCGGCGCGACCTTCGTCGTGCAGGAAGTGTGCAACGCGCTGTTCGACGCGCTCTTCCACATCCTGCCGCTGGGCACCGACCTCGATCGCGTCGAGGCCACGCCCGCGCGCGCGGTCGCCGCCAACGAGACGCAACGCTGGGAAGACGCGGCGCAGCGCCTGCTCGCCGACCTCGTCGCCGCCGAGCCGGTGCTCGTCCAGATCTCGGCCGCCAAGCGGTTGCGCGACCGCGCCGAGCGCGACGCACGCCGGGCCGGCGAGATCACCGTCACCGCCGCGCGTGTCGAGGGCGCCCGCGAGGCGCTCCGGCAAGGGGAGGCCGCATGACGGCCTGGCGCACCAACAGAATCCAGTCCGGCTCGCCGGACACACCGAATGTCGTGGCACGTCGCCGCGGCTGCCCACGCCGCGCGGGTTGGGCGCGGCAACGGCCGCAAGGCCGGTTTGTTAGGAGCTGACCGTATGGCAGAGAAGAGAAGCTCGATCTCGGGCCTGACCGACGAGGAAGCGCAGGAGTTCCACAAGTTCTGGGTTCAGGGCTTCGTGGGCTTCACGGCCGTCGCCGTTGTCGCGCATTTCCTGGTCTGGGCCTGGCGCCCCTGGTTCAACTGATCCGACCCCACTTAGGGTGACCCCAATGGCTCACGTCCCTGTTACGTCCCGGCCTATCTGGTCGGACCGCGCTTCCCCCGCGTTCTGGCTGCTGTTCGTCGTGCTGTTCGCCGTCTTCCTGACGGTGGCCATCTCGGCGTCGCTGTTGACGCTTCGGTGGCGTGCCTGGTTGCCCGGGGCCGAACGCGAGCGATCGCTGATCGGTGGAGTGAAATCCGCGGTGTACACCGCGATGTCTCATGTGATCTAGGAGAGAAGTATGTGGCGAGTTTGGAGGTTGTACGACCCGCTCAGGGCGATGGTCGTTCAGGGAATCTTCCTGTTCGGACTGGCAGCGATGATTCACCTCATCCTGCTGAGCACCGACCGTTTCAACTGGCTGGACGGCCCCAAGGCCAAGCCGGCGGCGATGCAGAACTCGCCGATGCCGGCGCCGGCACCGGCGACCAAGTAGCGACTGGAAGAAAGCGGTAGACGGGGATCGGGAGCCCATGCCCGACCCCGTCCACCGTCATGGCAGTGAGACGGAGGACCGATCATGGCGATGCTCAGCTTCGAAAAAAAATACCGCGTCCGTGGAGGCACCCTGCTCGGGGGTGACCTCTTCGACTTCTGGGTCGGTCCGTTCTACGTCGGCCTGTTCGGCGTCACGACGATCTTCTTCTCCCTGGTCGGCACCGCGCTGATCCTGTACGGAGCGTCCCAGGGTCCGACCTGGAACCTCTGGCAGATCAACATCGCGCCGCCCGACCTGAAGTACGGTCTGGGGCTCGCGCCGTTGATGGAAGGCGGGCTCTGGCAGGTGATCACGGTCTGCGCGATCGGCGCGTTCGGCTCCTGGGCCGCGCGCGAGGTCGAGATCTGCCGCAAGCTCGGCATGGGCTTCCACGTGCCCTTCGCGTTCAGCGTCGCGATCTTCGCGTACGTGACGCTGGTCGTGATCCGGCCGGTCCTGCTCGGTGCCTGGGGCCACGGCTTCCCGTACGGGATCCTGAGCCACCTCGACTGGGTGTCGAACGTCGGCTACCAGTACCTGCACTTCCACTACAACCCGGCGCACATGATCGCCGTGTCCTTCTTCTTCGCGACGACCTTCGCGCTGTCGCTGCACGGCGCGGCCGTGCTGTCGGCGACGAACCCGAGGAAGGGCGAGACGGTGAAGACGCCGGAGCACGAGGACACGTTCTTCCGCGACACGATCGGCTACTCGATCGGCACGCTGGGGATCCACCGGCTCGGCCTGTTCCTGGCGCTGTCGGCCGGCTTCTGGAGCGCGGTCTGCATCGTGATCAGCGGTCCCTTCTGGACGCGCGGCTGGCCCGAATGGTGGGGCTGGTGGCTCACCCTGCCGATCTGGAAATGAGCGGAGACGGAGACTAAGTCATGGCGCAACACCAGCCCTTTTCCCCGCCGTACCAGAACCTCTTCACGCAGGTTCAGGTCACCGGCCCGCTCCACGACGGCCCGCCGCTGCCCACCGAACGCGAGACCCGCGACCGTCAGTTCGGTCCGGTGGCCTCGTGGTGGCTCGGCCTGATCGGCAACGCGCAGATCGGCCCGATCTACCTCGGCACGCTCGGTGTCCTGTCGCTGATCTGCGGCGTCGTCGCCTTCCAGATCATCGGCTGGAACATGCTCGCCTCGGTCAACTACAGCCCGATCGAGCTGATCAAGCAGCTGCCCTGGCTCGCCCTCGAGCCGCCCGCCCCGGGCAACGGCCTGAAGATCCCGCCGCTGAACCAGGGCGGCTGGTGGCTGATGACCGGCTTCTTCCTCACCGCGTCGATGCTGATGTGGTGGGCCCGGATGTACCGGCGTGCACGCCAGCTCGGCATGGGCACCCACGTCGCCTGGGCGTTCGCCGCGGCGATCTGGCTGTACCTGGTGCTGGGCTTCTTCCGCCCGATCCTGATGGGCAGCTGGGGCGAGGCGGTGCCCTTCGGCATCTTCCCGCACCTGGACTGGACCGCAGCCTTCTCGATCCGCTACGGCAACCTGTTCTACAACCCGTTCCACATGCTGTCGATCGTCTTCCTGTACGGCTCGACGCTGCTGTTCGCGATGCACGGCGCGACGATCCTCGCGGTGACGCCGTACGGCGGCGAGCGCGAGATCGAGCAGATCGTCGACCGCGGCACGGCCTCGGAACGCGCGGCGCTGTTCTGGCGCTGGACGATGGGCTTCAACGCCACGATGGAGTCGATCCACCGCTGGGCGTGGTGGTTCGCGGTGCTGTGCCCGCTCACCGGCGGCATCGGCATCCTGCTGACCGGTACCGTCGTGGACAACTGGTTCCTGTGGGCGGTCAAGCACGGCGTCGCGCCCGCCTACCCGGCCGTCTATCCCCCGGTCATCGATCCCTCCACGCTGATGGGAGTCAAGCCATGAGTCGCGCCCGCCTCGCCTCTATCGTGCTGGCGGTCGCGGCCGTCGGCACCCTGCTCGCAGGCTGCGAGCGGCCCCCGATCGACACCGTCCAGGTCGGCTATCGCGGCGTCGCGATGGAGCAGAACTACAACCCGCGGCTGATGGCCGAGGTGATCGCTGCGAACCAGCCGCCCGAGGCGCTCGAGCCGGCGTCGGCCGACGGTCCGAAGGCCAGCGCCGTCTACCAGAACGTCAAGGTGCTCGGCGACTTGAGCGTCGGACAGTTCGCCCGCTCGATGGTCGCGATGACCAACTGGGTGGCGCCGAAGGAAGGTCCCGAGGCCGGCTGCGTCTACTGCCACAACCCGGCGAACTTCGCGGACGACTCCAAGTACACGAAGATCGTCGCGCGTCGCATGGTTCAGATGACGCAGAACATCAACCTCAACTGGAAGCAGCACGTCGCCAACACCGGCGTCACCTGCTACACCTGCCACCGCGGCCAGCCCGTGCCGGCCAACGTGTGGTTCGACCCGGCGCCGCTCAAGCACGACGTGAGCGGCATGCTCGGCGACCGCGCGCTGCAGAACTCGCCGGCCGCATCGGTGAAGCTCGCGTCGCTGCCGTACGACCCGTTCGGCCCCTACCTCGCCGGCGACAAGCCGATCCGGGTGCAGGGCGACACCGCGCTGCCCACCGGCAACCGGGCCTCGACCAAGCAGACCGAGTTCACGTACAGCCTGATGGTCCACATGTCCGACTCGCTCGGCGTGAACTGCACCTACTGCCACAACAGCCGCGCGTGGCAGGACTGGGAGCAGAGCCCGCCGCAGCGTGCGACCGCGTGGCACGGCATCCGGATGGCCCGCGAGCTGAACAACGAGTACATGACCCCGCTGACCGGCACGTTCCCCGCGAACCGCCTGGGCCCGACGGGCGACGTGCCGAAGCTCAACTGCGCGACGTGCCACCAGGGGGCCTACAAGCCGCTGTTCGGCGCGAAGATGGCCAAGGACCACCCGGAGTTCGGCGGCGGCGGCGCCACCGTGCCGAAGGCCGCGGCGCCCGCGGCACCTGCGGCAGCGGCCCCGGCGGCAACGAGCGGCCTCACCCCCGCGACCGTGTTCTTCGCGGTCGGCTCGTCGGCGCTGACCGACGAGGGCTCCAAGGTGCTGGTCGGCCTCGCCTCGTCGATGAAGACGAGCGCCGACGCGAAGGTCGCGATCTCCGGCTTCCACTCGGCAGCCGGCAGCCTCGCGCAGAACCAGGAACTGGCCAAGCAGCGTGCCTTCGCGGTCCGCGACGCGCTCAAGGCCGCCGGCATTCCCGAGGACCGGCTGGTCCTCGAGAAACCCATGCAGACGGAGGCGAATGTCTCCGGCGAAGATCCCCGCTCCCGCCGCGTCGACGTGGCGGTCCGCTAGGGCGGCATCTCCCCGCCCTTGGGCTAACGGCGTCCACCCGGACGCCGTTTTTTTTCGCCCATCGCGCCGACGTCCGTCGGCCCGTCCCGCGCTCGCTACTGCTGCTTGGGTCCTTCCGTCAGGCGGCGCACGAGACCGATCGCATACGGTGCGGCCCGGGCCGCGAGCATCGGATCGGCCGAAGGCTCGATGCCCTTGGGCAGCACCATCGGGTTGAAGGTGATGCCCAGGCAGTCGCCGCCGCCGTCCTCGGCGACCGAGGTGACCTTCAGCACCCCGAGCTTCACCTTCCTGCGGCCCGCGGGCAGCGGCACGGTGGCGTTGTCGATCACGTCACCGGCCTGCGCCAGCTCGAGGTTGAAGTCGAACGCGACCTTGCCCTCCTTGACGCGCTGGCGCAGGTCGTCGAACAGGAAGGCCGGACCCTTGGCCTTCGCCTCGTCATCGTTCAGGCCCTGGAGACCGCCGACCGGCTCGAAGAGCCACTTCCCGAACTGCCGGCTGCCGCTCGCGTTCACGAAGCCGAAGGCATGCACACCCCAGTAGTTGACGGCTCCGAAGCTCGCCGGCACCGGCTGCGACGCGAAGTACTTGCCCTGGATCAGCACGTCGGGGTTGGCATCCGCGAACGCCTTGACCTTGGCGGCATCGGGCATCCGGGTCGCCGGATCGGGCTGCAGCGATGCGAGACGCCCGAGGAACTGCTGCGGCGACGATGCACCGAAGACCGGGGCCGAGATGTTTCCGAGCTGCCACCGGT
This sequence comes from Burkholderiaceae bacterium, assembly GCA_044342535.1. Classification (GTDB taxonomy): domain Bacteria; phylum Pseudomonadota; class Gammaproteobacteria; order Burkholderiales; family Burkholderiaceae_E; genus UBA4615. Next base: position 2,342 of record JBIIPQ010000156.1, on the reverse strand, counting down.
CGCCATCGGGCAGGTTGAACTGCAGCGCGAGGTTGCGCTGCCCGCGCGTGTTGTCCGCGGCCTTCGGGTTGGCCCCGCCGACCGAGAAGCGGACGATCACCGGCACCGGTCGGCCATTGAACGCCACTGACGTGGACAGACCGCGCGCGTCCGCGGTGCCGACGAACTCGCCCGCTGCGCAGATGCCTTTGGCACCCGAGCGACGGTACCCGTCGAACTTGCCGAAGGTCGATTCGAACTGATCGATGAACGCGTTCGGATCCACCGGGGTGGCGGGCGCGGGCTGCGCGAGCGCGGCGGTTCCGAAGAGCGCGAGGGCGAGCGCCGCGAGGGCGTGGGGAGTGGGGGTCATGTCGGTCGCTCCGGGAAGTTTAAGGGGTCGTTCGGGCCATCGGTCAGCGGAGGGCATCCGCGTGCGGGCTCCTGAATAGGTCTGCCCTGGCCTCGGATCGTTACGACCCGGCCCTCGCGGTGGATGCACGCCGGTGCGATGCCTGCGTCGGGCGGGACCCCGCGACGCGTCCGTACAGGCGACCCTTTCGGGCTAGTCGCGGCGTCGCGACGCCTAAACGGAGTGCCGGCCACCTGGATGAGTTGCCAAGGCGCGACGAGATCGGCCAGACGCATGGCGCGGGGACAGGCGCAAAACGTCCCGAGCCAGTGCATCACGACACCGGAAACCGTACGGGATACGCAAGATGGTCGGCATCGTCAGTGGCAACACCCTGGGTCTGAGCCTGACGTCGCTCGCGCTGCTGGGGCAGCGGGGAGCGCTGGGCAACGCCGGGAGCGGACGCAGCGGCGAGCAGGCGTTCGTCAATGCGGCGACGGGCAACCTCGTGCTGCAGACGCGCGACGAGGTGCTGCTCGGGCGAGGCACCCAGGCGGTGGCGCTGCGCACGTACAACAGCCTCGGCCTGCTGACGGACGACAACGGCGACAACTGGTCGAACGGCGTCTACACGAGACCGCTGCAGCTCACCGGCACCGCCCAGGCGGCCGGCAGCACGCTGGTGCGCACCGACCGGGACGGCGCGCGGGCCACCTATGCGTGGAATGCCAGCCGGGCGCTGTACGTCTCCAGCGACGGCGCCGGTGCGCACGACACGATCCGCCTCGAGGCCTCGAGCGCACAGTGGGTCTGGACCGACGGCGAGACCGGCGCGAGCGAGCGCTACGAATCGGCGACGACGGGGCGGCTGCTGTCGACGAACGACGGCCGCGGCAACACTCTGACCTACGCGTACCTGGCCAACGGGCTGCTGTCGAACGTGCTGGACTCCAGCGGCGAACGGACATGGTTCGACTATGCGGGCACGAACCTGACGCAGGTGCGCACGGTGCTCACCAGCGGCAGCACCACCCAGACGCTCACGCGGGTGCGCTACGGGTACGACACGTCGAATCGCCTGACGAGCGTGACGGTGGACCTGAGTCCGGGCGACAACACGATCACCGACGGCAAGGTCTATACGACGACCTACACCTACGACGGCACCAGCCGGCGGGTGGCGTCGGTGACGCAGACCGACGGCACGAAGCTGTCGATCGCCTATGCGCTGGTCGGATCGGACTACCGGGTCTCCACGCTGACCGATGCGCTGAACAACGTGACGCGCTTCAGCTACGACACGGCGAACCGGCGCACGACCGTGACGGACCCGCTGGGTCTGGCGACGACCCTGGAGTACGACACGGCCGGCCGGCTGTTGAAGACGACGGGTCCGGCGGTGAACGGGGTGTCGGCCTCGAGGAGCTTCACCTACGCGGCCAACGGCGACGTGCTGACCGCATCCGACGGCGAGGGTCGGACGATCTCCATGCAGTACGACGCGGCGGGCAACCTGAGCCTGCAGCGCGATGCGGCCGGCAACACCGTGACGCGCACCTACGACGCGCGCAACCAGCTGCAGACCGAGACCCGCTACGAGGTGCCGGATCCGGACGGCGCCGGCAGCCTGCAGCCGGGAACGCCCAGGACGACGCGGTACGTCTACGACGCGGCGGGCAAGAACCTGCTGCGGTTCGTGCTCAGCCCCGAGGGCGACGTGACCGAGCACCGCTACGACGCCTACGGGCAGCGGACGGCAACGCTGAACTACGCGGGCAACGCATACGCGGTGAGCACGCTCGTCGGCACCGCCGTGCCGGGCGAGGCGACGATGACGACCTGGGTCGGCACGACCGACCGCACCCGGCTGCAGCGGGTGGACTACCTGTACGACTTCCGAGGCCAGCTCTCCAGCCGGACCGAGTACGCGAAGACGGATGCGACCGGCGCGGGGGTGGCCGACGGCACGCAGGCGGTGACGACCTACGTCTACGACTCAGCGGGCCTGCTG
>JBIIPQ010000527.1:0-2931 GCA_044342535.1 Burkholderiaceae bacterium | reverse complement strand
GGGCCTGCCGCGCGGCAAGGTCGTGCAGCGCGACGTCACCGGCGAGTACCTCGCGAAGATCGTGGGCGACGTCAAGCTCGCGCGCCCGATGAAGATCGTCATCGACTGCGGCAACGGCGTGGCCGGCGCCCTCGCGCCCCAGCTCTACGAGGGGCTGGGCTGCACGGTCGACGGCCTGTTCACCGAAGTCGACGGCACCTTCCCGAACCACCATCCGGACCCGGCGCATCCCGAGAACCTCGAGGACCTCGCGCGGCGCCTGGCCGAGACCGACGCCGAGATCGGCCTGGCCTTCGACGGCGACGGCGACCGGCTCGGCGTGGTCACCAAGTCCGGCAAGATCATCTGGCCGGACCGCCAGCTGATGCTCTATGCCAAGGACGTGCTCGCCGCGCGTCCGGGCGGCCAGATCATCTACGACGTGAAGTGCACGCGGAACCTCGCCCCCTGGATACGCGATCACGGCGGCGTGCCGCTGATGTGGCGCACTGGGCACTCGCTGATCAAGGCGAAGCTCAAGGAGACCGGCGCGCCGCTGGCCGGCGAGATGAGCGGCCATGTGTTCTTCAACGACCGCTGGTACGGCTTCGACGACGGGCTGTACACCGGCGCGCGGCTGCTCGAGATCCTCGCGCGGGTCGCCGATCCGAGCGCGCTGCTCGAGGCGCTGCCCGATGCGTCGGCCACGCCCGAGCTGCACATCAAGACGGCCGAGGGCGAGAACTTCCGGCTGGTCGAGGCGCTGCAGAAGAACGCGAAGTTCGAGGGTGCCACCGAGGTGATCACCATCGACGGCGTGCGGGTCGAGTACCCGGACGGCTTCGGTCTGGCGCGGCCCTCGAACACCACGCCGGTGGTGGTGACGCGCTTCGAGGCCGAGACGCCCGAGGCCCTCGAGCGCATCCAGAAGGCCTTCCGCGCGGCCATCCTCGCGGTCGCACCGGACGCGCAGATTCCGTTCTGACCGGAGCGCCGGGCCCCCGGACCCCGTAACGGGGCCCGGAGGTCGCTCGCGTATCATCGCCGCGTGCGATTCCTGTACTCGCTCGGCTGGCTGATCGCGACACCGCTGGTGCTCGTGTACCTGCTGTGGCGCTCGCGTCGGCAGCCTGCCTACCGCGACCACTGGGGCGAGCGCTTCGGGCGGTTCGCGCGCCGCGTCGACGATGCGCCGCTGATCTGGATCCACGCAGTGTCGGTGGGCGAGACGCGGGCCGCGCAGCCGCTGGTGCGCGCGCTGGCCGATGCCCATCCGGGCGCCCGCATCCTGCTCACCTGCATGACGCCGACCGGCCGCGAGACCGCCCGCGAACTGTATGCGAAGCCGCTCGGCGAGCGCTTTCTCCAGGCCTATCTGCCCTACGACGGGTTCGGTGCGCCGGGCCGCTTCCTGGCCGCCTGGCGTCCCACGTTGGGGCTCCTGATGGAGACCGAGCTGTGGCCGAATCTGATGGCTGCGGCCGAGCGTGCAGAGGTGCCGGTGGCCCTGGTCAGCGCGAGGCTGTCGGCGCGTTCGCTGGCTCGCGGGCTGCGCCAGCGGGCACTGCTCGAGCCCGCGGCCCGGCGGCTGTCGGCGGTGCTCGCGCAGTCTCCGGGCGACGCGGAGCGGATCGCACGTCTCGGGCGGTCGGTCGACGCAGTCACCGGCAACCTGAAGTTCGACAATGCGCCGGCCCCTGGGCTGCTGGCCGTGGGGCGTGGCTGGCGCGAGCGGATCGGCCGACCGGTGATCGTCGCCGCGAGCACCCGAGACGGCGAGGAGGCGATGCTCTTCGATGCCTGGCGGCGGCTCGCGGCGCAGGTGCCCGGGCGCCCGCTGCTCGCGATCGTGCCGCGGCATCCGCAGCGCTTCGACGAGGTGGCGCGGGCGCTGCGCGCGGACGGGGCGGTGCTCGTGCGTCGTGCGGCGCTCGACGATCCGGCGACCGACTGGTCGGGGGTCGAGGTGCTGCTCGGCGACTCGATGGGCGAGATGGACGCCTGGTACGGCCTGGCGCGCTGCGCGGTCATCGGCGGCTCGCTTGCGCCCTTCGGCTCGCAGAACCTGATCGAGGCCTGCGCGGCCGGCTGCCCGGTGATCGTGGGTCCGAGCACCTTCAACTTCGCCGAGGCCGCCGAACAGGCGATCGGTGCAGGGGCGGCGGTGCGCGTGGCCAACGCGCAGGCTGCGGTCGTCGAGGCGCTGCGGCTGCTGGAAGATGTGTCGGCGGCCGAAGGCATGGGGGAGGCCGGCGGGCGCTTCGCCGCGACGCATCGCGGGGCGACGCAGCGCACGCTCGAGGCGCTGGCGCCGATGCTGGCGCGGCTGCCGGCCCGGCCCCGCAGAGAGGCCGTGAACGAAGGCTGAGGCCTGTCGCACTCCGCAAAAGCATATACCTTGATATATACTATGGCGGTAGACGGATTCTGATCCACGCCTCCGGAGCCGCTCATGACCCAGACCGCGAAGCTCTTCACCAATGGCCGCAGCCAGGCCGTCAGGTTGCCTGCGGCCTTCCGGTTCGACACCACGGAAGTGTTCATCCGCCGCGATCCGAAGACCGGTGACGTGATCCTGTCGCGCAAGCCGACGTCATGGGACGGGTTCTTCACGGCCTTGCAGGCCGTCGATGTCCCGCGGGACTTCCTGGGCGAAGCCGAACGTGACCAGGGCGGCCAGGATCGCGATCCGCTGGACGGCTGGCGCGAATGACGCGCTACATGCTCGATACCAACACCGTCAGTCACCTTCTCCGGAAGCATCCCGAGGTTGCGCGACGCGTGATGGCGGTCCCCATCACGGCGCTGTGCATCTCGGCGATCACGCAGGGAGAACTGCTGTTCGGCCTGGCCAGACGCCCGGACGCCATCGCGCTGCATGACGTGGTCCGTGAGTTCCTGCGCAGGGTCGACGTCCTGCCCTGGGACGCGGACACGGCAGAGGTCTACGGA
>JBIIPQ010000154.1:0-9502 GCA_044342535.1 Burkholderiaceae bacterium | reverse complement strand
AGTTCGATCGACGGCATCATCTTCTCGTGCGTGATCACGTAGAAGCGGTCCTCGCGGATCGCGTCGAAGGTCATCTCGGCGACCTGCGGCGCGGTGATCTTGCCCGAGGTGACGGCCTTGTCGAGCTGCGCCTTGAGGGCCGCCTGCGAGGCCGTCGGCGGCGCGTTGTTGGCGAGGTCCGCCGGCCGGTTGCGGTCGGACGCGTTGATGCCGGTCGGCACGAACGCGGGGCACAGCACCGACACGCCGACCGAGCTGCCGACCAGCTTCAGGTCGTGGTGCAGCGTCTCCGACAGCGACACCACCGCATGCTTGCTGACGTTGTAGACCGCCATCATCTGCGGATTCACCAGCCCGGCGACCGAAGCGGTGTTGACGATGTGCGCCTCGCCGCCCTGCGCGAGCATGATCGGCGTGAAGACGCGCATGCCGTGGATCACGCCCCAGACGTTCACGCCGAGCACCCACTCCCAGTCGCGGACCGAGCTCTCCCAGGCGAGGCCGCCGACGGCGACGCCTGCGTTGTTGAAGAGCAGATGGGCGCCGCCGAAGGTGTCGAGCGTGTGGGCCGCGAGCCGCTCCATGTCGGCGGCCCTGGAGACGTCGACCGTCTCGCCGAAGACCTGCGCGCCCTGCCCCTGGAGCTCGGCGACCGTCGCCGCCAGCGCGTCGGCCTGCACGTCGGCCAGCGCGAGCTTCATGCCGAGCGCGGCGCCCGTGCGGGCGAACTCGCGTCCGAAGCCGCTGCCCGCACCGGTGATGACCGCGACCTTGCCTGCGAATGCCTTCATCGGACCTCTCCCGGGAACCGCGCTCCGTTCACTGGTCGTAGCCGGGGTTGCGGCGGTCGAGCTTGCGCTTGAGGGCGGCGAAGACCTGCTCGGTCGGCAGCACGTTGCGCTGCACGCCGATCGCGTGGCGGACGGTGTCGAGCACCGTGTCGCCCACCTCGATGAGCTCGGTGCCGCCGGCCAGCGCGCCGATCTGCGCCTGGCAGGCGGACTCGAAGGTGTACATGTGGAGGAAGGCATCCCCGATCGTGCGGCCGACGGTCAGCAGGCCGTGGTTGCGCAGCATCAGGTAGTTCGCCGAGCCCAGGTGCGACTGCAGGCGCGCCTTCTCCTCGTCGCGGACCGCGATGCCCTCGTAGTCGTGGTACGCCAGCGACTGCATGATGACGGTGGCCTGCTGCGAGATCGGCAGCAGCCCGCGCTTCTGTGCCGACACCGCGACGCCCGCGCGGGGGTGGGTGTGCAGCACGCATCCGGCATCCTCGCGGGCCTCGTGGATCGCGCTGTGGATCACGAAGCCGGCCGGGTTCACCCGGTACGGCGTCGGCATCACCGGCGCGCAGCTCATGTCGATCTTCACCAGCGACGAGGCGGTGATCTCGTCGAACATCAGCCCGTACGGATTGATGAGGAAGTGGTGCTCGGGACCGGGGATCTTGGCCGAGATGTGCGTGAAGACGAGGTCGTCCCAACCGTGCAGCGCGATCAGCCGGTAGCAGGCGGCGAGGTCGACGCGCAGCTGCCATTCCTGCTCGGACACCTGCGAACGGATCGAGGTCTGCGGTGCGTTCATGTGTTCTTCTCCCTGAGATGTGCGGGGGCGATGGGTGGGGCGGTCAGTCGAGCGCGACCAGCTGCTTGCCGAGATTCTCGCCGCGCAGCAGGCCGATGAAGGCGGCGGGCGCCGAGGCGATCCCGCGCGCGACGGTTTCCTTGTACTTCAGCGAGCCGTCGGCGACCCGCGCGGCGAGCTCGGCCAGCGCCGGCGGCCAGGCGTCGGGCACCTCGGAGACGATGAAGCCCTGGATCTTCAGGCGGTTGGTCAGCACCGAGCGGAACTCGTTCACCGGGATCGGCTCGTCGTTGTAGCCGGCGATCAGGCCGCAGACCGCGATGCGCCCGAAGGCGTTCATCCGCGCGAGCACCGCGTCGAGCACGGCGCCGCCGACGTTCTCGAAGTAGCCGTCGATGCCGTCGGGCGTCGCGGCGGCGAGGTCGGCCTGCAGGCGGCCGGCCTTGTAGTCGACGCAGGCATCGAAGCCGAAGTCCTCGACGACCGTCGCGCACTTGGCGGCCCCGCCCGCGACGCCGACGACCCGGCAGCCCTGCGCCTTGGCGAGCTGCCCGACGACCGACCCGACGGCGCCCGAGGCCGCCGACACCACGACCGTCTCGCCGGCCTTGGGCGTGATGATCCGGTTCAGGCCGACCCAGGCGGTGACGCCCGGCATGCCGGCCACGCCGAGGAAGGCCTGCATCGGCACCTTCGAGGCGTCGACACGGCGCAGGCCGCCGCCGCCGTCCGACAGGCCGATCTCCTGCCAGCCGAAGCCGCCGACGACCACGTCGCCGACCTTGAACTTCGGATGCCGGCTCTCGACGACCTCGCCGACGGTGCCGCCGACCATGGTCTCGCCGATCGCCTGCGGCTGGCGGTAAGACTTGCGGTCGTTCATCGCGCCGCGCATGTACGGATCGAGCGACATGAAGCGGTTGCGGACCAGAAGGTGGCCGTCGGGCACCGCCGGAACGGGGCGCTCCTCGAGGCGGAAATGCTCGGGCTTCACCGCGCCCTCGGGGCGGGCAGCGAGCACGATGCGGCGGTAGGTGGTGGTCATTCTGGTCGTCTCCTCGGTATCCACAGCTTGAAAGTCCCGTTGGCGCGCGCCACCAGCCGGCCCTGATCATCGCGCGCCTCGCCCTCGCAGAACATCAGCGTGGACGCCTTGTGCACACACTCGGCATTGACCGTCAGGCGCCCGGCACCCGGTCGGATGAAGCTGGTCTTCATCTCGACCGTGATGGTGTTGATCGGCGCGTCGTAGTCGTCGGTGTGCGAGGCCCGGCCGGCGATCGCCAGCGCGGCGTCGAGCACCGTCATCAGGACGCCGCCGTGCGCGACCTGCATCGAATTGCACAGCTCGGGGCGCACGGTGATCGCGAGCTCGGCGCGCCCCTGACCGAAGGCCACCAGCTCGACGCCCAGGTGGTCGAGGAACGGGATGCGGCGCCGCTTGCCGTCGGGGCACTGCACGTCGTGGCGGGCCCCCGCCGTCATGCGGCCATCACCCCGCCATCGACGGCGAGAATCTGGCCGGTGATGTGCTTGCCGGCATCGGAGCACAGCAGCACCGCGGGGCCCTTGAGGTCCTCCTCGTCGCCGAGCCGTCCGAGCGGCGCGTGCGCGGTCAGCGCGTCCCCGACCTTCGCGAGGAGCCCGCGGGTCATCTTGGTCTCGAAGAACCCGGGGGCGAGCGCGTTGACGTTGATGTCGTGTTCGCCCCACTCGGCGGCCAGCGTCCGGGTGAAGTTCACCAGACCGCCCTTGGTCGTGTTGTAGCCGATCATCTCGCCCTCGTCGGGGCGGTTGCCGCGCAGGCCGGCGATCGAGGCGACGGTCAGGATCTTGCCCCGGCGGCGCGGGATCATCGAGCGCCTGCCGATCGTCTGCGTGAGCAGGAACACGCTGGTGAGGTTGACCGTCAGCAGCTTGAGCCAGGCCTCGAGCGGATAGTCTTCCATCGGCGCGGCCCAGTTGGCGCCGGCGTTGTTGACCAGGATGTCGACCTCGCCGAGCCGCGCGAGCGCGGCCTCGGCGAAGGGCACCACCGCGTCGGTGCGGCTCATGTCGGCGGGGATCGCCGAGGCCTTGACGCCCAGCGCCGTCAGGTGCGCGACGGCCTGCTCGAGCTCGTCCGCCTTGCGGGCGGTCAGCAGCACCTCTGCGCCCATCTCGCCCAGGCCCTCGGCGATCTGCAGGCCGAGGCCGCGCGAGCCCCCGGTGATGACCGCCTTGCGGCCGGTGAGGTCGAACCTGCTGCGAACGGACATGGAGGCTCCGGAAGGAAGTTCAGAACCACGCGTCACGCATGTCGAGCGCGGTGGTGTCGATCGAGTCGAGCAGGTCGAGCATCGGCCCGACCCGGGGCAGCTCCCAGCGGAAGAAGTAGCGCGCGGCCTGCCGCTTGCCCGCGTAGAAGTCGCGGTCGGCGTCTGTCGCCGGCGTCGCCGCCTGCGCCACCATGGCCTGCTCGAGCCACTGCCAGGCGACCACGACGTGGCCGAAGGCCTCGAGGAAGACCGCCGCGTTGGCGAGCGTGACGTCGAGATCGCCCACCGCGTGCAGCCGGCGCACCGTGGCGAAGACGCGCGAGGCGGCGGCGGCGAGCTGCCGGCCCATCGCCGCGAGCGCCTCGCCGTCGGCGCCCTGCGCCGCGAGCGCGGCGGCCCGCCCGGCGCAGTCCTCGATCTCGCCGGCGAACAGCATCGCCGCCCTGCCCTGGCCGATGACCATCTTGCGGCCGAGCAGGTCCAGCGCCTGGATCCCGTGGGTACCCTCGTGGATCGGGTTGAGGCGGTTGTCGCGGTAGAACTGCTCGACGTCGTAGTCGCGCGTGTAGCCGTAGCCGCCGTGTACCTGGATCGCCAGCGAGTTGGCCTCAAGGCACCACTGCGAGGGCCAGCTCTTGACGATCGGCGTGAGCAGCTCGAGCAGCCAGCGCGCCCGCTCGCGCTCGGCCTCGTCGCCGGTCTGCTCGTCGTCGACGAGCCGCGAGCAGTACAGGCACAGCGCCAGGCCGCCCTCGGCGTAGGCCTTCTGCGCGAGCAGCATGCGGCGCACGTCGGCATGGGCGACGATCGGCACCTGCGGGGTGGCCGGGTCCTTGGCCTGCGGCGGACGGCCCTGGGGGCGGTTGCGCGCGTAGTCGAGCGCGTGCAGGTAGCCGGTGTAGCCCAGGCAGGCCGCGCCCAGGCCGACGCCGATCCGCGCCTCGTTCATCATGTGGAACATGCAGGCCAGGCCGCGGCCCGCCTCGCCGACCAGCCAGCCGATCGCGCCCGCCTCGCCACCGGGGCTGAAGCGGCCTTCGCCGAAGTTCAGCAGCGTGTTGGTCGTGCCCCGGAAGCCCATCTTGTGGTTGAGGCCCGCGAGCGTCACGTCGTTGCGCTCGCCGACCGAGCCGTCCTCGTTCAGCAGCTTCTTGGGCACGAGGAACAGCGAGATGCCCTTCGTGCCTGGAATCAGCTTCCCGTCGGGACCGGGGATCTTGGCGAGCACCAGATGCACGATGTTCTCGGCGAGCTCGTGCTCGCCGGCCGAGATCCACATCTTGTTGCCGAACAGCCGGTAGCTGCCGTCCTCGCGCGGTTCGGCGCGGGTGCGGATGTCGGACAGCGAGGAGCCTGCCTGCGGCTCGGACAGGCACATCGTCCCGTAGAAGCGCCCCGACAGCAGCTCGGGCACCCAGCGGGACTTCTGTGCGTCGGTGCCGTGCGCCAGCAGCAGGTTCGCGTTGCCCTGGGTCAGGAACGGGTAGCCGACGCCCGCCACGCTCGCCGCGTTGAACCAGGCGAAGCAGGCCTTCGAGACGGTTACCGGCAGCTGCATGCCGCCGTGCTCGTAGTCGTTGCCCGCAGCGATCAGACCCGCCTCGTTGAAGACCTTGAGGGCCGCGGCGAGCGGCGCGGGCGTCTGCACGCGCTCGCCGTCGAAGCTCGGCTCCTCGGCATCGAGCAGCTTGTTGATCGGCTTGAAGTGATCGGTGGCGATCCGCGCACTGGTGTCGAGCGCCGCGTCGAAGGTCTCGCGAGAGTGGTCGGCGTAGCGGGCCCGCGTGCACAGGCGCTCGACGTCGAGCCACTCGTACAGCAGGAAGGCCAGGTCACGGGGGTTCAGCAGCTTCGAATCCATGGATGCCGTCCTCCTTGCCGCGGGCCGCTCAGCGCGACGCCTCGACGATCATTCTGCCGTCGCGCCGCATCGCCCTCACCTCAGGCGATCTCGAACAGGCCCGCGGCGCCCATGCCGCCGCCGATGCACATCGTCACCACGCCGAGCTTCGCGCCGCGGCGCTTGCCCTCGATCAGCAGGTGGCCGGTCAGGCGCTGGCCCGACACGCCGTACGGATGGCCGACCGCGATCGCGCCGCCGTTGACGTTGAGCCGGTCGTTGTCGATGCCCAGGTGATCGCGGATGTACAGCACCTGCACCGCGAACGCCTCGTTCAGCTCCCACAGGTCGATGTCCTTGACCGTCAGCCCGTGGCGCGCCAGCAGCTTCGGGATCGCGTAGACCGGACCGATGCCCATCTCGTCCGGCTCGCAGCCGGCGACCGCGAAGCCGCGGAAGGCGCCGAGGATCGGCAGGCCGCGCTTCTCGGCCAGGCTGCGCTCCATCAGCACGCACGCGCCCGCGCCGTCCGAGAACTGGCTGGCGTTGCCGGCGGCGATCACGCCGCCCTCGAGCGCCGGCTTGATCTGCGAGACGCCTTCGTAGGTGGTGTCGCCGCGGATGCCCTCGTCGCGGTCGAGCAGGCCGTCCTTGGTCGTCTCGACGCCGGTCTGCTTGTCGACCACCTTCATCGTGACCTTCATCGGCGCGATCTCGTCGCGGGTCTTTCCCGCGGCGGCGGCGGCCGCCGCGCGCAGCTGGCTCTGCACGCCGTAGCGGTCCTGGGCCTCGCGCGCGATGCCGTAGCGCTTGGCCACGGTCTCGGCGGTCTGCAGCATCGGCCAGTAGATCTCGGGCTTGTTCGCCTTGAGCCACGGGTCGATCAGGTCCTTCTTGTTGGCGTCGTTCTGCACCAGCGAGATCGACTCGACGCCGCCGGCGACGTAGACGTCGCCCTCGCCCGCCACGATCCGCTGTGCGGCCAGCGCGATGGTCTGCAGACCCGACGAGCAGAAGCGGTTCACGGTCATGCCGGAGACGGTGACCGGGCAGCCTGCGGACAGGGCGATCTGGCGCGCGATGTTCGAGCCGGTCGCGCCCTCGGGGTTCGCGCAGCCCATGATCACGTCCTCGACCTCGGCGGCCTCGACGCCGGCGCGCTCGAGCGCGGCCTTGACGACATGACCGCCCATGGTCGCGCCGTGGGTCATGTTGAGCGAGCCGCGCCAGGACTTCGCGAGACCGGTGCGGGCGGTGGAAACGATGACTGCTTCACGCATGGAAAGGCTCCGTGTGGATTCGTGTGTCGGTGTGTCGGGGGGTCAGCCGTTGAAGCGCTTGCCGGCGGCGGCCAGCGTCGCGAGCAGCGGCGCCGGCTTCCAGAACGACGGATCCGCGTTCGGGTTGGCCGCGAAGCCGTTCATGATCTCGACCACCTTCGGCAGCCCGACCGTGTCGGCGTAGAACATCGGCCCGCCGCGGTAGCGCGGGAAGCCATAGCCGGTCAGGTAGATGATGTCGATGTCCGAGGCGCGCATTGCGATGCCTTCCTCGAGGATGTAGGCCGCTTCGTTGACCATCGCGAACAGCAGCCGGTGGACGATCTCCTCGTCCGTCACCTGACGCGGCGCCACGCCCAGGCGCGCGCGCTCCTCGAGCAGCATCGTCTCGACGGCCGACGACGGGTGCGCGGTGCGGTCGCCCGGCTTGTAGTCGTACCAGCCAGCAGAGGTCTTCTGGCCGTAGCGCCCCATCTCGCAGAGCAGATCCGCGGTCTTGCTGTAGCGCAGGTCGGGCTTCTCGAGGTAGCGACGCTTGCGGATATACCAGCCGACATCGTTGCCGGCGAGGTCGCCCATGCGGAACGGCCCCATCGCGAAGCCGAAGCGCTCGAGCGCACCGTCGACCTGCTGCGGCGTGCAGCCTTCCTCGAGCAGGAAGCCGGCCTGGCGCGAATACTGCTCGATCATCCGGTTGCCGATGAAGCCGTCGCACACGCCGGAGACGACGCCGACCTTCTTGATCTTCTTCGACATCGCCATCGTCGTGGCGAGCACGTCCTTGGCCGTCGCCTTACCGCGCACGATCTCGAGCAGGCGCATCACGTTGGCCGGCGAGAAGAAGTGCGTGCCGATCACGTCCTGCGGCCGCTTGGTGAAGCCTGCGATCCGGTCCACGTCGAGCGTGGAGGTGTTGGAGGCGAGGATGGCGCCGGGCTTCATCGTCGCGTCGAGCGTCTCGAATACGGTCTTCTTGACGTCCATGTCCTCGAACACCGCCTCGACGACGATGTCGGCCTGCGCGAGGGCCGCGTAGGACAGCGTCGGCGTGATCATCGCCATCCGCTGCTCGACCTGTTCCTGGGTCATCCGGCCCTTCTTCGCCGTGCCCTCGTAGTTCTTGCGGATCGTCGCGATGCCGCGATCGAGCGCGTCCTGCTTCGTCTCGAGCAGCGTGACCGGGATGCCGGCATTCAGGAAGTTCATGGTGATGCCGCCGCCCATCGTGCCGGCGCCGATCACCGCCGCCGCCTTGACCGGGCGGGTCGGCGTGTCCTCGGGTACGTCGGGGATCTTGGCCGCGGCGCGCTCGGCGAAGAACGCGTGGCGCAGCGACGCCGACTCGGTGGAGTGCAGCAGTTCCTCGAACAGCGTGCGCTCGACCTTCATGCCCTCGTCGAAGGGCTTCTTCACCGCCGCCTCGACGCACTCGAGGTTCTTCATCGGCGCGGGATAGCCGCGGTAGGTCTTGGCGATGTGCTCGCGGGCCTGGGCGAAGAAGGCATCGGCCCCGCCGGGCATCGACGCAGGGTCCACCGCCTTGTCGCGGATCTTCGGACGGGCCGCGCCCGAGGCGAGCACCTCGCGCGCGAACGCCACCGCGCCTGCGACCAGGTCGCCCTCGACGAGCTTCGAGCAGTAGCCGAGCTTGAAGGCCTCCTCGGCCTTGATCGGCGCGCCGCTGACGATCATGTCGAGCGCCTTGGCGGCACCGACCACGCGCGGCAGCCGCTGGGTGCCGCCGGCACCGGGCAGCAGGCCGAGGTTCACCTCGGGCAGGCCGATCAGCGTGCCGGGCGCGCAGACCCGGTAGTGGCAGCCGAGCGCGAGCTCGTTGCCGCCGCCGAGCGCCAGGCCACCGACCGCGGCGATCACGGGCTTGTCGGCGCCCTCGATCAGCGTGATCAGCTCCATCAGGTTGGGCGACGCGGTCGACTTCGGCGAGTTGAACTCGCGGATGTCAGCGCCGCCGGAGAAGGCGCGCGCGGTGCCGGTCAGCACCACGGCCTTGACCGAGGTGTCGGCCAACGCGCGGCGGATCCCGGCGTCGATACCGGTGCGCAGGTCGAACCCGAGGCCGTTGACCGGCGGGTTCTCCATCGTGATGACGGCGATCTCGCCATCCTGGCGGTAGCTGGCTTGGGACATGGGTGAGCGGCTCCTCTGAAAACGAACGGTCGTGCTTTTATTGGGATGCAAAAAACGGGCTGAGGCTCGGCCTGCCCGTTCTCTTCGTTTCGCACGCCACTATACCGAAGGTCAGTGGACGGCGCAGATAGGCGCTGTGCTCGCGCGCTCCGCGCGCTGCGCCGTTCGCGCGGCGCCCGGGGCAGTGCCCCGGGCTGTCGTGGAACCGGGCGTCTACGCCGCCCTCTCCACGAGCCGCGCTCACACCTCCAGCCATTCCTTGCGGGTCTGGGCGTTGCCGCGCAGTTCAGCCGGGGTGCCTTCGAACACGATGTGGCCATGGCCCATCACGTAGACGCGGCTGGAGATGTCGAGCGCGATCGCGAGCTTCTGCTCGACCAGCAGGATCGAGA
>JBIIPQ010000414.1:0-4063 GCA_044342535.1 Burkholderiaceae bacterium | reverse complement strand
CTCTTCGTTCGAGACTTCGGCAGGTTCGACCCGTTCACGAGCTCGGGCGTCACCTGGCAGGATCCGAACCTCGTTCCGGGATCGAAGTACGCCACGACACTCACCTTGGGCGATCGCCTGACGACGTTCTGGTACCGCGATGACGTCGGCGGTCCCACGACGAGCATCGGCGTGGACACGGCCAACGCGATCCAGACGGCGACGCTGCTGTCGGGACCGACCACCCTGAGTTGCTCGCGCTGACGCGACGGCGCTGAAGGATCCTGCTCGACCTGCAGGACGGGTCGAGCCGGATCCGGGCGTCGTTCGAGGGAATCGAGAGGATCAGGAAGCCTCCGCTCGGAAGGCGCCCTTCCCTCAGTCCGTCTCCCCCGCGTCCTCCGGCGGCTCGCCGTCGGCCAGCAGCGCCCGCAGCCCGGCCGGCAGCCCGAAGCGCTTGCACAGGCTCTCGACGACCGCCGGATCGCCGCGAACGGTGAGCAGCGCGCCCTCGCCGTCGGCCCGCTCGTCGAGCACCTCGCAGGTCGAGAAGATCTCGCCGCGCATGTTCTGCTGGGTCCAGGGCAGGAAGAGCTCGGCCTCGACGAGACCCTTCTGGAAGAACCCGCGGATCGTCGCGTGCAGCGCCGCGACGTCGGCCTCGCGGCGCGCGCTCATCACGACGCACTCGGGGTAGCGCGCCCGCAGCACCGCGGCCTGCGCGGCCTGCGCGTCGGCGTCGCCGACGCCGTCGATCTTGTTGAACACGCGGATGCGCGGCTGGTCCTGCGCACCGATCTCTGCGAGCACGTCGTCGGTCACCTGCAGCTGGCGCTCGAAGCCCGGGTCGCTCGCATCGACGACGTGCAGCAGCAGCGAGGCCTCGGCAGCCTCCTCGAGCGTCGACTTGAACGAGGCGACCAGGTCGTGGGGCAGGTTCTTGATGAAGCCCACGGTGTCGCTCACCAGCACGCGCGGCACGGTCGGCGGATGCAGCGCGCGCACGGTGGTGTCGAGCGTCGCGAAGAGCTTGTTGGCCACCAGCGGATCGCTGTCGGTCAGCGCACGCATCAGCGTGGACTTGCCGGCATTGGTGTAGCCGACGAGCACGACGCGCGCGATGCTGCTGCCCTCGTGGCGGCGCGCGCGCTGCGTGCGGCGCTCGACGTCCATCCGCGCGATCTCCTCCTGCAGCTCCATGATGCGGTTGCGGATCTTCTGGCGGTCGAGCTCGCCGTGCGACTCGCCGGCACCGCGCCCGCCGGTGCCGCTGCGCTGGCGCCCCTTCGGACCGGCGAGCTTGGCGGCCTCGCGCAGGCGCGGCCCCATGTAGCCGAGCCGCGCGATCTCGACCTGCGCGCGCGCCGCCCGCGAACGGGCGTGGCGGCTGAAGATCTCGAGGATCACCATGGTGCGGTCCATCACCTCGCAGCCGACCTCGATCTCGAGATTTCGGGCCTGCGAGGGCGAGATCTCGTGGTCGACCAGGACGACGTCGACGTGGCGGGTGTCCTCGTCGGCGGCGGAGCGGGCGGCCTCCTTGGCGCGGGCCGCGCCGCTGCGGACGGTGCGCTTGGCGGGCACCGGGGCGGCAGCGGGCGGCGCCTCGGGGGGCTCGTCGACGACGTAGTCGACACCGTCCTCGGACCCGGCCTCGGGCGAATCAGCGTCGTCGGCGTCGTACGCGGGCACCCCGTCCTCGACGAAGCGACGGATCTCCTGGCGCTTGCCGACTCCGAGATAGCCGGTGGTGTCGAAGCTCGCGCGCTTCTGCACGAAGGTGCCGACGACCTCGTAGCCAAGCGTCTTGGCGAGCTCGCGCAGCTCGTTGACCGAGACCGCGAGCTCGACGTCGCTCACGCCGGGCAGCTGCACGGCGGCCACGACGGCGCGCGTGGGGGTGTCGTTGGGATCCGTTCGCATCGTTGGAAGACCGCTCGCCTGACGTTCGCTGGAGGCAACGGACCGCGCCGCGTCCGATCACGGCCGCGGGGCGACCCCGCCCGTGCATCTGCCCGGCAAAGTACCACGATCGAGGGACCGGGCCGGCGGCCAAGGTGGGACGCAGGCCGGGAGCGGCCGCCGCGGTCCGGCGCCGGGCGCGGCCGGGCCGTACCGGATTCGCCGGGCACCGCGATCGGGTCTCCGTCCCACGCACGGGCGAGCAGTTTCTCACGCGAGCCGCCGCTCGTCGGGCCTAGCATGCCGTCAACCCTTCCAACGACGAGCATGCCATGCGGACCCAGATCACCTTGCTGAGAGAGCAGCTCGCCCGACAGCTGGCCACGCGCGGCGGCGACGACCCCCAGGTCGAGCACCTGCGCTGGCAGATCGCGAGCCTAGAGCGTCAGGCGCGCTGGCGCGAGGATGCGGCCGGCATGTTCGGCGTACCGCGCCGCAGCGCCGCGGCGCCGACGGCAGGCCGGCCGCGCTGATCGGCCGCTCGCCGATCGGGCGCGACCTGAAGCGGCGCCCTCGCCCTCAGCAGCCGAGGCCGCCGAACCGCGCGAGCGTGCGCAGCCACTGACCGAGATCACGCCGCCGGATCAGGTCGTCCAGCACGCTGCGCCGCATGTCCGAACCGAAGGCCTCCGGCAGGCGCAGCACGTCGGTGGCGGCGAAGCGCGCCGCGACCTTGCGCTCGAACTCCAGCCGACGCTCGCCGCAGGCCCCGCTGTACGCCGGCTCGATGACCGTCGACTCGTCGACGCCGACCGGCACCGGATAGACGTCGGTGGTGGAGACCCGCACGAAGCGCTCGGCGCGTACTTCGACCAGCGCATTGGCCAGGCTCAGCCTGTTGCTGCAGCCGCGGATCGCGTCGATGTCCTGCCGGTTGAAGCAGGCGTCCCACGCCCGCTGGCGCGCGAGCTCGCGCCCGATGAACCCGTGTGACCGATCAGCGCCCTCACCGCCCCGTATCCCCGCCGTTGGCCGCCCCCGTGGCGCGCTGCGGCGGCAGCGCCGCGGCCGGCAGACCGGCGCGCGAGCGCTCGGCCATCCGGAGATAGAGCGCATCGAGCTCGCGCGCGGTCCGTGCGCTGTCGAAGAGCGGCGCGGTATCGCGTGCCCGGCGCAGCCGCTCGCGCACCTCGGCCAGGCGTGCGGGATCGGTCGCCAGGCCGCGGGCCAGCGCTTCGTAGTCGGCCATGTCGCCGACCGCGAGCTCGGGCAGGCCGACAGCGTGCAGCAGGCTGGCCGCGACCCGGCCGACGAAGGCCGTGCCGGTGCAGGTCACGACCGGCACGCCCGACCACAGCGCGTCGCTTGCGGTGGTGTGCGCGGCGATGGGCAGCGTGTCGAGGAAGAGATCGGCATGGGTCAGGCGCGCCAGATGCTCGGCGGGCGGCGCGAACTTCGCGAAGACCAGGCGCGAGGCGTCGATGCCGAGCGCCGCGGCCTCGCGCAGCAGGTTCTCCTCGGCCTGCGCGTTCGAAGCGAGCAGCCACAGCACGCTGCCGGGCACGTCGCGCAGCAGCCGGCACCAGAGCGCGAAGGTGTCGGGCCGGATCTTGTAGGTATGGTTGAACGCGCAGAAGACGAAGGCGCCCTCGGGCAGCCCGCAGGCGGCGCGGCCGGGGGGCGTGCCGAAATCGCGCATCCGGTCGTTGGGCTGGTAGCAGTCGGGCAGCCAGGCGGGTGCTTCGCTGAACTCGTCGGCCCGCTCCGGCGGCAGCACGATCGGGTCGACGATCGCATAGTCGATGAAGGACGCGCCGCTGGTGCCGGGGAAGCCGAGCCAGGCGACCTGCACCGGCGCCGGGCGCATCGCCATGATCGAGGTCCGGGCATTGAGGGTGTAGCCCTTGAGGTCGACGAGCACCTCGACCTCGTCGTCGCGGATGCGCTGCGCGGCCTCCTGCTCGCTCAGGCCGGCGATGTCGACGAAGGCATCGCCCGCCGCCTCGAGCCGCCGGCGCATCGGCGTGCCGTCGTCCAGGCCGTACGAATACAGCCGGACCTCGATGCGCTCGCGGTCGTGCAGCTCGAGCGCCTGCACCAGCAGCAGCGCGGTGGCATGGGTGTGGAAGTCGTTCGACAGGTAGCCCACCCGGACGCGGCCGGGGCGCGGCCCCCGGCGCGG
>JBIIPQ010000303.1:0-5429 GCA_044342535.1 Burkholderiaceae bacterium | reverse complement strand
TCTGTCTCCCTACTGGACCCCCCCCGGCCGGCGGCGGGGGGGCGCCCCCGCCCGCGGCGCGGGCGCGGGCAGCGGTGCGACCGCTCCATAGCGCAGGCGCGCGTGCTCGGTGAAGACGCGGCGCTGCGTGGCGGCGTCGGTCCCGACGGAGAGGAACATGAACGGGCTGATGTCGAGCGGCTCGGGCTCTGCGAGACGGGCGGCCAGCACCCCCATGTCCTCGTCGAGGCGGCGCCAGTCGCAGCTGTGCAGCGCGTGGTGGACGATGCCGACCAGGCCCGCCGCCCAGCCCGGCTTGAGCGCGACCGCCGTGCGCAGCGACTCGACGGCCTCGGCGTGCAGCCGCAGCCGGTCGAAGGCGTTGCACAGCGTGATGTAGGCATCGAAGCCGTCGGGCTTGCACGACAGCGCGGACATCAGCGCACCGATCGAGGCGACGTGGCGGTTGCTGCGCTCGAGCGCGACGCCGTAGTCGAGCCAGGATTCGTAGCCCGCACCCGGGCGCCTGGCGACGAGCTCGGCGTCCTCGAGCAGTTCCTCGTAGCGGTGCCGCTCCATGCGCGCCGCGACCCGCATCTGGCGGGCCAGCACGAACTGCGGATCGGCGGCGAGCGCGCCGTCGGCCGCCTCGATCACGCCGGCGAGGTCGCCGAGCTTGCGGCGTGCCTGAGCGAGGTTGACCCAGTAGACCGGCTCGCCCGGGGCGACGCGGACCGCGCGGGCGTGTGCCTTCTCGGCCTCCTTCCACCGGCCGGCGCGCGCGTGCTCGACGCCGGCGCGCCAATGGCGCTCGGCCTCGGGCCGCAGGGCTGCGGGGACGGCGGGACGGGACGGTGCGATCGGGGCGGGCATCGGCAGGGAACCGGGACGGATTCGTTACCCGCTCGATCTTGAGCCCCGACCCGCGCCGCGGAGCCCCGGAAAAGCGCCGTTCCGACGGTGCATCTCGGGCCGCAGGCAGCCCGCCCGACCTCGTCCGGAGCGCGCGCCGAAGCACGGCGGAATCCGCCCGCCATGCGGCTCTCCGGCGATGTCGACGCGTCGCACCCGTATGGCATCATCGACTGATGGAAGCCCAAGACTACGATCGCTTCCGCGTCGAGGACGGCGCGGAGGTCCTGGACCTGCTGCGCCGATCGCTGGCGTCGCGGGCGATGTGCTCGGTACGCGCCGTGGGCCGCCCGGAGACGTACCTGTCGCCGCTGCGCGCGATCGCGGACGACGGCGAGGCGGTGCTCGATCCGCCGCGCGCGCCGGTGATCGAGCGCGCGCTGGTGGCCGGCAGCATCGCGGCCATCGACCTGCGGCTGCCGGAGTGCCGCGTGAGCTTCGAGGCCCGCGTCGCGCGCCTCGGGCAGGTCGACGGGCGGTCGCTGCTGCGCCTCGAGCGGCCGAGCTCGCTGGTCCGGGTGCAGAAGCGCGAGAGCTTCCGCGTGCAGGTGCCCGCACAGCTGGCGCTCACGCTCACCCTCGACGCATCCGATGCGGCGCTCGTGTCGCTGCCGCTGCACGACCTGTCGGTGCAGGGCGCCGCGGTCACCGTGCGCGGCTCACGCGAGCGCTTCTGGGGCGGCAAGGTGTTCGAGGGGGCGCGCATGACGCTGCCCGACGGCAGCGAGTGGGCGATGTCGCTGCGCGTGATCCACGCGGGCGTGATGCGCCGCCTCGTCGACGGCGGCGAGATGCGCGTCGGCCTGCAGTTCGTGCATCCACCCGAAGGCCTGGAGACCGCGGTCGCCAAGCTCGTCGGGCGCATCGCGCGCGGCCAGCCGGCCTGAGTCCGACGGCGCGCGGCCGTCGCCGCGCGTGCGTCCTGTCTCCTCGAAGGGGCATCCGACCCGGTGCGTATAATCGAGCACGTCGATGATGTGACGCCCCCCCCTCGAAGGAGTCCACGATGAACACGCCCGCCGAGTCCTCCCGCGCGAAGATCGCCGACGAATTCGCAGCCGCGATGACCGAAGCCCAGGACATCCTCACGCGCGCCGCGACCGAAACCGGCGACAAGGCGCGCGATCTGCGCTCCCAGGTCGAGACCAAGCTGCTGCACGCCAAGCTGCGCCTGCAGGAGCTCGAAGGCGAGGCGGTCGATCGCGCCAAGAACGCCGCCCGCGCCACCGACGACTACGTGCACGAGCACCCGTGGCAGGCGATCGGCGTCGCCGCGATCGTCGGCTTCGTCGTCGGTCTGCTGATGAACCGCCGCTGAGCGCGGCGATGGGCGAGACCGGAGCCTCCTCCGCCGGTCCCGCGTCCGGCGACGCGACCGACCACCCCGGAGACGGCGCGACCGGATCGGCCGGCATCCGCGACCTGCTCGGTCGGCTGGCCGCCTCGGTCGTCAGCGCGGCGGATACGCGCGTGCAGATCGCGGCGCTCGAGTTCGCCGAGGAGCGCGACCGTGCGCGCGATCGGCTGGTGCTGGTGCTGGTCATGGCGATCGCGGCCGCCTTCGCGCTGCTCGCAGCAAACACCCTGGTGGTGGCGCTGCTCTGGGACCGCCTCGGCTGGATCACGCTCGCGCTGCTCACGCTGCTGTGGGCCGCCGTCACCGGCGTGGCCGGCTGGCGGCTCGCCCTCGCCTCGCGCCGCGAGCAGACGCCGTTCGCCGCCACGCTCGCCGAGTTCGGCCGCGACCGGGCGTGGCTGATGGAGCGCTTCGGGAAGCGGCGCCGATGAGCGTCGACGATCGGGCCTCGAAGTCGGCGCAGCGCAAGGCGCTGCTGGTCTCGCGCTCGGAGCTCGAGCGGCTGCAGATCGCGCTCCTCGTGCACGAGTTGCGCGAGCGCATCACCCCGCCCCGCGCGGAGCGGGACGGCAGCGGCAAGGCCCGGCGCGCCGGCACGGTCGCCGCCGCGCTGGTCGGCGTCGGGCTGCCGCTGCTGGGCCGCAAGCGACTGTCCCGCTGGCTGAGCACGGCCTCGCTCGCGATGACCGCCTGGCGCGTCGCGCGCCAGTGGCGCTCGGGGCGCCGCGGCTAGACGGTCAGTCTTCCCGCTTCCAGCCCGCGCCCGGATCGAAGCGCGTGACCTGCGCGGCGAGCGTGCGCGTATAGGGCCCGAAGTCCCGCGAGAACACCTTGCCGTCGTGGTTGATGACGAAGGTCCGTAGCCCGGAGCGTCCGTACGAGGCCGGGGTCGCGATGGCGGCGAAGCCCCGCAGCAGGCGCCCGCCCGACAGGTAGTCCATCGCACCACCACGCGCGGCGGGCCCCTGCGCGGTCAGCGCACGGAACCGGTAGCCGCGGAACGGCGTGCCGCGCGTGACCCCTTCGGCGGTCTCGACCGCCTCCAGGCCGAGCGGCGGCGGCGGCTCGCCGGGTGCGGTGGCCCAGTACAGGCCGTCGCGCTTGCCGGGCGTGCTGCCGAGGCGGCGCGCGTATTCGGCAACGCCGTCGCCGTCGCGATCGACCTGGGCGTAGGTGTTCTGCGCATCGACGTACAGGTGGAGCGCAGCCATCGCCGCGATCTCGTTGCGCCCGATGCGCCGTGCATCCATCTCGCGCAGGCCGGCCCGGGTGTCCCAGGACCAGCGCCCGTCGGCACCACGCACCACCGGCAGCGGATACGGCCAGGCACCCTCGCCCAGCGTCAGGCGGGCGCGGCCCTCGCCCTGCGGCTCGATCGCATGCCCGCCGGCCCACGAGCGCACGAAGGCGTCGCGCACGGCGGCCATCGATGCGTCGTCCGGGATCGGCGCGATCCGGGGGGTGTCGGCGCCGAAGAGCGGGCGCAGCTCTCGGCGGTCGCCCGAGACCAGCGCGTCGAACAGCGCGTCGACCGCGGCTTGCGCGCTGGCATAGCTGCGCTGGCCGGCCACCGGCGCGGCCCAGGCCTGCGACACGGCAGCGCTCAGCGCGACCGCGAGGGCGACGCGGCGCCAGCCGGCGGCGCGCGGCCGGGATAGCTTCGGAAGGATCTGATCGTTCATCGTCGGCTCCGGGTCGTGTCGGTCAGCGGGCAAGGCGTGCGGCACCGCCGCCGCCGCCGGCCGGGCGGGCCGCCGGACGGGCCGCGGGTGCGGGTCGCGGCGCCGGGCGGGCTGCGGGCTGCGCGGCGGGGCGCGGCGCGGGCCGTGCAGCCGGCTGCGGGGCGGGGCGGGCCGCGGGCGCGGGACGCGCGGCCTGACCGCGATCAATCGCGCCCTTGTCGCGCGTGGGCCGGTCCATGCCTTCGAACGCGCCTCGGTCGGGCGTCGTCGGGCGCGCTGCCGGACGCTGGGCCTCCGGACGCTGCCGATCCGGACGCTGGGCCTCCGGACGCTGGGCCTCCGGACGCTGCCGATCCGGACGCTGGGCCTCCGGACGCTGCCGATCCGGACGCTGGCCGTCCGGACGCTGCAGGTCCGGTCGCTGGCCGTCGGAGCGGCCCCGGTCACCGGTGGCGGGCCGGTCGCGGCTGCCCGCAGCCTGCCGATCACGCTCCGAGGCGATGAGATCGTTGCGGTCGCGCGCGGTGACCGCGCTCTTTTGTACGCGGTCGCGGGAGGCGCGGTCGTTGCGCGGGATGTCGCGCCGGTGCGAGGCGTCGTACTCCCACTTGTTGCCTGTCCGCACGTAGTTCTGCTTGTTGCTGACGTGGACGTTGTTGAAGTTGTTGACGTTGATGTTGACGTCGTTGCCGCCCCAGTTGAAGCCGCCCCAGATCGCGTTGGTGACCGCGATGCCGACGCCGAACGCGATGCCGCTGGCAAGCGCCGAGCCGACGTAGTAGCCCGGGGGCGGCGGCAGATAGACCGGCGGGTAGGTGGGGTACGGCCAGGCGCCGTAGACCACCGTCGGGTTGTACGAAGGCACGTACACGACCTGAGGGTTCGGGGTCTGGATCATGATCGTCTGGTCCTGCGACGAGACGGTCAGCTTGTCGTTGGACTGCAGGTTGCCGGCGAGCTGCGCCTTCAGGCGCAGCGCCTGGACGGCTGCCATCACGTCGGGGCGCTGGTCGATGAACGCGTCGCCGACCTGCGCGGTCCAGTCGGGGTTCGCGTCCATCTGGTCCAGCACCTGCGGGAAGGCGACCAGCGAGCGCACCGCGGGGTCCCAGGGCTGGTCGTCGACGGCACGGACCGCGGCGTCGCCCTTGTCCTTGAAGGTCGGATTGCGCCGCAGCCACTCGGCCGCGAGCTGCACCTCGGCCGGATAGGCCGAGGCCATCAGCACCTGCGCGAGCACCGAATCCGGATAGAGGGCGATCGGCGCGAGCAGCTGCTCGAGCTCGGGCGGGGTGTAACGGGTCTGGGCCTGCGCCTCGGCGGCGGGTGCCGCCAGGCCGACAAAGGCCGCGCACAGCGCGGCGAGCGCCATGAGCCGGTGCAGCAGGCCGCGGCGGGCCGGCCGGCCGGGCGCAGCGAGCGGCGCGACGGACAGGGCTGGGGATGACGACATCGGGAGCTCTCCTCGGGTCGGAACGGGTGCCGCCGCGCGGCGCCGC
>JBIIPQ010000526.1:0-2936 GCA_044342535.1 Burkholderiaceae bacterium | reverse complement strand
CGCAAAGCTTCGAGCGTTGCGTCGTCCGGCGTCCAGTACTGCCGAGCACTCGCCTCGAGGAGGCGGCTGGCGACCTTCGCGGAGGCGGCCGGGTTGAGACGCGCGAGCCGCTCGCGCATCTCGGGGTCGAGCATGAAGGTCTGCGTCAGCTGCTGGTAGACCCAGGGCTGGACCTGACCGGTCGTCGCCGACCAGCCCATCGTGTTGGTGAGGTGGACCTCGATCTGGCGCACGCCCTCGTAGCCGTGGGCGAGCATGCCCTCGTACCACTTCGGGTTCAGCATCCGCGTGCGGCTCTCGAGCGCGACCTGCTCGGAGAGCGTGCGCACCGTGCCTTCGCCGCGGGTCTGGTCACCGATGTACACCGGCACGTCCTGGCCGCCCTGCGCGCGACGCACCGCGCGGCTGATGCCGCCCAGCGTGTCGAAGTAGGTGTCGACCGTGGTGACGCCGAGCTCGACCGAGTCGAGGTTCTGGTAGGTGAGCTGCACGTCGGCGAGCTGGCTGGCGAGCAGCGCCGCCTGCTTCACCGGACGTCCGCCGCGCCCGTAGGCGAAGCCCTTGCGGCGCGTGTAGGTCTCGGCCAGCTCGTCCTCGTCGTCCCACCGGCCGTTCTCGACCATCATGTTGACGTTCGAGCCGTACGCGCCGTCGGCATTGCCGTACACGCGCAGCGCGGCGGTCTCGAGGTCGCAGCCGTGCTCGGCCTGGTAGGCCAGCGCGTGCTTGCGCACGAAGTTCGAGTCGACCGGTTCGTCGGCCGATGCGGCGAGCCACGCGGCCTCGGCGAGCAGCTTGATCTGCAGCGGCATCAGGTCGCGGAAGATGCCCGACAGCGTGACCAGCACGTCGACGCGCGGACGGCCGAGCTCGGCGAGCGGCACCAGCGTGGCGCCGGCCAGCCGGCCGTACGAGTCGAAGCGCGGGCGGGCGCCCATCAGCGCGAGGGCCTGGGCGATCGGGCCGCCCTCGGTCTTCAGGTTGTCGGTGCCCCAGAGCACCATCGCGATCGACTCGGGCAGCGGGTTGCCGTCCTGCAGGTGACGCTCGAGCAGCCGCGCGGCCTGCACGGCACCGTCGCGAACCGCCCAGGCGCTGGGGATGCGGAACGGGTCGAAGCCGTGCAGGTTGCGTCCGGTCGGCAGCACCGACGGGTTGCGCAGCAGGTCGCCGCCCGGCGCGGGCCGCAGCCAGCGGCCGTCGAGCGCGTGCAGGATGCCGGCGATCTCGGTGTCCTCGCGCAGCTGGCGGTCCGCCTCGCGCAATTCGGCGAGCCGTGCGAGCAGCGCGTCGTCGGACGCGGTGCCGGCGGCCTGGAGCGCGGCCTCGGGCGTGGCGCCGCCGACCAGCGCCTCGATCGCGGCGCGCGGCAGCACCGCGGCGTCGATCGCGGCCTCGGCCATCGAGGTCAGCATGTCGAAGCGCTGGCCGTCGTCGAGCGGCTTGCCGACCACGTGCAGGCCGTGCGGGATCAGCGCGACCTCCATCTCGTGCAGCGCGCTCTGCAGTGCATGGATGCGCGTCTCGGCATCGCCCTGCACCGAGGCGTCCCAGGCCGGCGCGGGCATCGCGAGCTCGAGCTCGGCCGCCTGCGCCTGGATCGTGGCGGCGATGCCCTCGCGGGTCGACACGAGGTCCTCGGGCTCGAGGGCGCGCCAGCGGCCGATCGACTCCTTGAGCTCGAGCAGCCCGCGGTACAGGCCCGCCTGCGCGATCGGCGGCGTCAGGTAGCTGATCAGCGTGGCGCCCGCGCGGCGCTTGGCGATCGTGCCCTCGGACGGGTTGTTCGACGCGTACAGGTACAGGTTCGGCAGGTCGCCGATCATCCGGTCCGGCCAGCAGTCGCCGGTCATGCCGGCCTGCTTGCCGGGCATGAACTCGAGCGCGCCGTGCGTGCCGAAGTGCAGCACCGCGTGGGCGCCGAAGTCCTCGCGCAGCCAGCGGTAGAAGGCCGAGAACGCGTGCGTCGGCGCGAAGCCGCTCTCGAAGAGCAGCCGCATCGGGTCGCCCTCGTAGCCCATGCCGGGCTGCACGCCCACCACCACGTTGCCGAAGCGCTCGCCCATCACCAGGATCGAGCGGCCGTCGGTCTGGATGCGGCCGGGCGCCGGGCCCCACTGCGCCTCGATCTCGGAGAGCCAGCGCTCGCGGCGCACGTGCTCGTCGGCCGCGACCTTGGCGACGACGTTGGCCGGCGTGCCGTAGGTCGACGCGTTGCCTTCGAGCACACGCAGGCGCAGCGCCTCGACCGACTCGGGCACCTCGACCGTGTAGCCCTGGGCCTTCATGCCGGCGAGGGTGTTGTGCAGCGACTCGAAGACCGCGAGGTGCGCGGCGGTGCCGCTGTTGCCCGAGGCCGGCGGATAGTCGAACAGCACGACCGCGACCTTGCGCTGCGCGCGTTCGGCACGGCGCAGGGCCACCAGCCGCGCCACGCGCGAGGCCAGCATCGAGGTGCGCTCGGAACAGGGCCGCATGTCGAGCGCGTCCTGCGAGGCGTCGAAGGTGCAGCGCTTGCTGCAGCCCTCGCAGGTGTGGCCGGCGGCGCCGCCGCGGCCGCCGAACACGATCGGGCCGGTCGAGCCGTCGAGCTCGGGGATCGCGACCATGATCGTGCTCTCGACCGGCAGCAGACCGCGGCCGGAGGAGCCCCACTGCTCGAGCGTCTGGAACTCCACCGGGTGGGCGGCGACGTAGGGCACGTCGAGCGCGGCGAGCGTGGCCTCGGCGGCGCGGGAGTCGTTGTAGGCCGGGCCGCCGACCAGCGAGAAGCCGGTCAGCGAGACCACGGCGTCGACCGAGGCCGAGCCGTCCTTCATGAAGAAGGCCTCGATCGCGGGCCGCGAATCCAGGCCGGCGGCGAAGGCCGGCACGACCTCCAGGCCCTCGACCTCCATCGCGGCGATCACGCCGTCGTAGTGGGCGGCGTTGCCGGC
>JBIIPQ010000525.1:0-2951 GCA_044342535.1 Burkholderiaceae bacterium | reverse complement strand
GGCTGAGGATTCCCGGCGACGTCGGCGAGCGCGTGCGCCGCATCGCCGAGGAGGTCGGGCTGCCCGCCGAGCTGCTCGGCCGCTGGCCGCACCAGCTGTCGGGCGGCCAGCGGGCGAGGGTCGGCATCGCGCGGGCGCTGGCGCCCGAGCCCTCGCTGCTGATCCTGGACGAGCCGACCGCGGCGCTCGACGTGTCGGTGCAGGCGGTGGTGCTGCAGTTGCTGGCGCGCCTGCGCCGCGAGCGCGGGCTGACCTACCTCTTCGTGTCGCACGACCTGAACGTCGTGCGGCTGCTGTGCGATCGCGTGGTAGTGATGTACCTCGGCCGCGTGGTCGAGGAGGGCCCGGCCGCGCAGGTGTTCGATTCACCCGGCCATCCGTACACGCGTGCGCTGGTGTCGGCGATCCCGGGCAGCGGCCGCGCGCCGGTGCCGCTCGCCGGCGAGGTCCGCAGCCCGGTCGACCCGGACCCGGCGGCCTGCCGCTTCCACGGCCGCTGCCCCGACGGCGACGCCGGCTGTGCGAAGGCCATGCCGCGCCTGCGCCAGGTGCCCGGCTCGGTCGCGCTGCACCGCGTCGCCTGCCTGAAGATGCCCGGCTGACCGCATGGCATCCTCCGCACCGAGAAGGAGCGAGCGTCCCATGGCCGTGAACCTCGCGACCCTGGTCTACGAGCGGGTCAAGCAGGACATCTTCGACTTCCGGCTGCTGCCGGGCGACCGGTTCACCGAGTCCGAGATCTCGGAGCGCACCCAGGCGTCGCGCACGCCCGTCCGCGAGGCGCTGTACCGGCTGGAGCACGAGGGCTACCTCGAGGTCATGTTCCGCGCCGGCTGGCGCGTCAGGCCCTTCGACTTCGTGCAGTTCGAGGAGCTCTACGACCTGCGGATCGTGCTCGAGAGCACCGCGGTGCGCCGGCTGTGCGAGACCGAGACGCGTCCCGAGCTCGAGCCGCTGCGCCGCACCTGGACCGGCCCCGCCGACGAGCGCGAGACCGAGATGCGGGTGGTGGCGACGCTCGACGAGGCCTTCCACGCCACCCTGGTGGCGAGCGCGGGCAACCGCGAGATGTCGCGCGTGCACGCCGAGGTCACCGAGCGCATCCGCATCATCCGCCGGCTCGACTTCACCAAGGCGCCGCGCATCGACGCGACCTACCAGGAACACGGCAAGATCCTGCGTGCCATCGTGCAGCGCCGCGCCGACCAGGCGGTGATGCTGCTGCGCACGCACATCGAGGCCAGCAAGGCCGAGGTCCGCAAGATCACGCTGCACATGCTGCACGAAGCGCGCGAGCACGCAAGCGACTGAGTCGGGCGCTGCGTGCGGGCCGCCCGCAAACGGTGCGGCGCGCCGCGTGCGGGGCAGGGCGCCCGACCCGTTCCGGTGACCCGCACCGCGTTGGCGCCGAGCCCGCCCGCCGGGCGTGCGAAGACCCCCCCGCAGCCCGGCACGCATCTTGCGAAGCTTCGCCGGCAATCTTGTATTCATGTTGGTGTACCCAGCGCCACCGCGCGGGCACGCCTCGTCGCCCACCTGCTGACCGCGCCCGCAGTCGCCCCATCGCCCCGCTTCCAAGGAGTCCCCATGATCACCTCGCGTCGCTCCCTGCTCCAAGCCGCCGGCGCCGCCGGCCTGGTGTCCGCCGCCGGCCTGCCGCTGCGCGCCTCGGCCCAGTCGCCGATCACCGTCGGCGTGATCTACGTCGGCCCGCGTGACGACTTCGGCTACAACCAGGCCCAGGCGCAGGCCGCCGCGGCGCTCAAGAAGCTGCCGGGCGTGAAGGTCGTCGAGGAAGAGAAGGTGCCCGAGACCATCGCCGTCCAGAAGACGATGGAAGCGATGATCACGCAGGACAAGGCGTCGCTGATCTTCGCCACCTCGTTCGGCTATTTCGACCCGCACATGCTGCGCATGGCGGAGAAATACCCGAAAGTGCGTTTCGCGCACGGCGGCGGCATGTGGACCGACGGCAAGCATCCGAAGAACGCCGGCTCGTACTTCGGCTACATCGACGGCGCGCAGTATGTCGCGGGTGTCGTCGCCGGCCACATGAGCAAGTCCAAGAAGCTCGGCTTCGTCGCCGCCAAGCCGATCCCGCAGGTGCTGCGTAACATCAACGCGTTCACGATGGGGGCACGCTCGGTCGACCCGTCGATCACCACCCGCGTGATCTTCACCGGCGACTGGTCGATGGCGGTCAAGGAAGCCGAGGCGACCAACAGCCTGGTGGACCAGGGTGTGGACGTGGTCACCTGCCACGTCGACGGCCCGAAGGTCATGATCGAGACCGCCGAGAAGCGCGGCATCATGACCTGCGGCTACCACGCCAGCCAGGCCGCGCTCGCGCCCAAGGGCTACCTGACCGGCGCCGAGTGGGACTGGTCGACGCCGTACGGCATGCTGGTCGACGCGGCCCGCACCAACAAGCCGCACCTGAACTTTCTGCGCGGCGGCCTGAAGGAAGGCTTCGTGAAGATGTCGGCCTACGGTCCGTCGGTGACGCCGGCGGCCAAGGCCGCGGGCGACGCCGCGCGCACCGCGCTCACCACCGGCAGCTTCGCGATCTTCAAGGGCCCGCTGAAGGACAACAAGGGCGGCACGGTGATCCCGGCGGGCACCTCGCTCGAGATGACCAACCTGGAGCTCGAGAAGATGAACTACCTGGTCGAGGGCGTGCTCGGCTCGATCCCGGCCTGATCGGGACGCCCGGCCCGCCGCCACGACGATGTCCACCGTCCAGTCGGTCCTCGCTGTCGCGCTCCGCCCGGTGAACGCCTCGCCGGCGGTGCGCGCGTGGCTCGTGCCGATCGGCGCGATCGTCGTCGGGCTGCTGGCCTTCGGGGTGTTCGTGTCGCTCCTCGGGCGCAATCCGCTCGAGGTCTACGCGACCATCTTCGAGGGTGGCTTCGCCAGCGCCTTCTCCTGGAACAACACGCTGCTGCGGGCCG
>JBIIPQ010000153.1:0-9569 GCA_044342535.1 Burkholderiaceae bacterium | reverse complement strand
CGACGATGTCGCCGATGAGCACCATCTTCGGCAGCCCGCCGCGGCGCGACTTGGTCGCGTAGCCGACCGCGCGCAGGTAGCGCTCGTCGAGGTGCTCGAGACCGGCGAGGATCGCGCCGAAGGGCTGACGGTCGAGATAGGCCTTGATCTCGACGATGGAGGGCACCGCATCCTTGGCCTGGCCGAAGAACTCCAGGCAGACCGTGCGGATCTGCTTCGGCATCCGGTGCAGCACCCAGCGCGCCGAGGTGATCAGGCCATCGCAGCCTTCCTTCTGCACGCCGGGCAGGCCGGCGAGGAACTTGTCGGTGACGTCCTTGCCCAGGCCCTGCTTGCGAAAGCGCGCGCCCTCGATGTCCAGCGTCTCGCGGCGCGTCGGCTCGCCGCGCATCGTGCCGTCTGCGCCGAGCTGCGAGGGTGCGTACCAGGCGAGCGCGAAGCGCGCGAGCGGCACATCGTGGATCTTGCCGCGGTTGTGCTCCAGGCGCGTGATCTCGAGCCAGTCGCCCTGCGGATCGACCATCCGCCACCAGGCGAGGTTGTCGAGCGCGGTGCCCCAGAGCACGGCCTTCTTGCCGCCGGCATTCATCGCGATGTTGCCGCCGATGCACGAGGCCTCGAGCGAGGTGGGATCGACCGCGAAGACCAGGCCCGCGGCGTCGGCCGCATCGGTCACCCGCTTGGTGACGACACCGGCCTCGGAGAAGATCGTCGCGACCTCGGCGTCGACGCCGGGCAGGCGCAGCGTCTCGACCGGGCCGAGGCCGATCAGCTTCTCGGTGTTGATGACCGCGGACATCGGCGTGAGCGGGATCGCACCGCCCGTGTAGCCGGTGCCGCCGCCGCGCGGGATGATGGTCAGGCCGAGCTCGATGCAGCCGGCGACCAGGGCCGCCACCTCGGCCTCGGTATCGGGCGACAGCACGAGGAAGGGGTACTCGACGCGCCAGTCGGTCGCGTCGGTGACGTGCGAGACACGCGACATGCCGTCGAAGCGGATGTTGTCGCGGCGGGTGACGCGCGACAGTCGCTTGAGCGCGCGGGCGCGCAGTTCGGCGGTACGGGTGAAGTCGGCATCGAAGCGGGCCACCGCATCGCGGGCGAGCGCGAGCAGACGGGCGACACGGTCGGCGCGCAGCGCGGCCGGCCTCGGGTCGTCGGCCGCGGGCTGGGCGGAGCCGCCGTCGGCATCGCGCCGGCGCTCGATCTCGCGCAGCCGGTGCTGCAGCGCCTCGATCAGCGCCGCACGGCGCTTCGGGTTGTCGAGCAGGTCGTCCTGCAGGAACGGGTTGCGCTGCACGACCCAGATGTCACCGAGCACCTCGTACAGCATGCGCGCCGAGCGGCCGGTGCGCCGCTCGCCGCGCAGCTCCTCGACGATGTCCCAGGCCTCGGCGCCGAGCACGCGCATCACGATCTCGCGATCGGAGAACGAGGTGTAGTTGTACGGGATCTCTCGCAGTCGGGCGGGAGCGTCGGCGGTTCGCGTGGCGAGGGCCGGGAGGAGCGGGGCGTTCATCGGGGGGACATCCGTCCGGGGACGGCGGCGGGCACGGCGGGCTGGCCGCGGCCCGGCGACCGGTCCAAAAGGAAGATTGTAGCTGCGCAGGGGTTCCCCGCCGCGCCGTGGGGGATCGCGGCCTCAGCCTGTGAAGGGCGAGGCGAGCTTCATCCACCAGGCGTCGGGCACCCAGAGCAGCGCCGCGGTCATCGTCGTGTAGCGCAGGAACTTGCCGATCGCCATGTACAGCACGCAGGGCCAGAACGGCTGCTTGAGCCAGCCGGCGAGCGCACACAACGGGTCGCCGACCGCCGGCAGCCACGACAGCAGCAGGAACTTCGGGCCGAAGCGCGCGAGCCAGCCGAACCAGCGCGTGCCCTCGCGATGGCCGACCGCCACCTTCGCGCCGTAGCCCATCCAGTAGTCGACGATGCCGCCGAGGGTGTTGCCGGCGGTGGCGACCGCGACGGTCAGCCAGAACGCATCCGGATTGAGCTTGACGAAGCCGAACACCGCGGGTTCCGAGCCGAGCGGCAGCAGCGTCGCCGACACGAACGCGACCACGAACACGCTCGACAACCCGTTCCTGGGCAGGGCGAACCAGTCGATCAGGCGTTCGATCAGCAGTTCCATGAGCGTCGCGACGGGCCGGTCCATGCCGGCGGCCCATTCTAGTCGCGACGCCCGACCGGTCCTGTCGGCGCCCGCGTCAGACCGCGCAGCGAAGTGTAAAGAAACACCACGCCATCCTCGCATGCGCGGGATGATCGGGATCAAGGGCCGGCCGAGGATCGGCCGTGCTCGCTGCGTGCTCCGACACGGCCCTCCGAAGGACTCTGTAAGGGGTCTCGACACACCCTCGAGGGAGGCCCACCCGGGCCGGTCGGTAGAATCCGGGCGACCATGCCCACCGAATACCTGAAGCGGATCCTGACCGCCCGCGTCTACGACGTCGCGCAGGAGACACCGCTCGAGCCCGCACCGTGCCTGTCGCGCCGTGTCGGCAACACCGTGCTGCTCAAGCGCGAGGACCTGCAGCCGGTCTTCTCGTTCAAGCTGCGCGGCGCGTACAACAAGATGGTCCGGCTGACTGCAGAGCAGCTCGCGCGCGGCGTGATCGCGGCCTCCGCGGGCAATCACGCGCAGGGTGTCGCGCTGTCCGCGCAGCGCCTCGGATGCCGCGCGGTGATCGTCATGCCGGTGACCACACCGCAGGTCAAGATCGACGCCGTGCGCTCGCGCGGCGCCGAGGTCGTGCTGCACGGCGACTCCTACAGCGACGCGTTCGCGCACGCGACCGCGCTGCAGGCCCGCGACGGCCTGACCTTCGTGCATCCGTTCGACGACCCCGACGTGATCGCCGGCCAGGGCACGGTGGCGATGGAGATCCTGCGCCAGCACCAGGGCCGCATCGACGCGATCTTCGTGGCGATCGGCGGCGGCGGGCTGGCCGCGGGCATCGCCACCTACGTGAAGCAGCTGCGCCCCGAGGTGAGGGTGATCGGCGTGCAGACCACCGACTCCGATGCGATGGCACGCTCGCTGGCCGCGGGGCACCGCGTCGTGCTGCAGGACGTCGGCCTGTTCTCCGACGGCACCGCCGTCAAGCAGGTCGGCGAGGAGACCTTCCGGCTGTGTCGCGAGTTCCTCGACGAGGTGATCCTCGTCGACACCGACGCGGCCTGCGCGGCGATCAAGGACGTGTTCCAGGACACCCGCTCGATCCTGGAGCCCGCCGGCGCGCTGGCGATCGCCGGCGCCAAGGCCTGGATCGAGCGCGAATCGGCCGCGCGGGGCGCGCCGGTGACGGGGTGCACGCTCGTGGCGGTCGCCTGCGGCGCCAACATGAACTTCGACCGCCTGCGCTTCGTCTCCGAACGTGCCGAGGTCGGCGAGCAGCGCGAGGCGGTCTTCGCGGTCACCATCCCCGAGGAGCGCGGCAGCTTCCGGCGCTTCTGCGAGCTGGTCGGGCCGCGCAACGTCACCGAGTTCAACTACCGGATCGCCGACGCACGCGTGGCTCACGTGTTCGTCGGCGTGCAGGTGACCGACCGCGGCGAGGCACGCGCGATCGCCGCGACCTTCGCCGAGCACGGATTCGCGGCGCTGGACCTCACCGACGACGAGCTCGCCAAGCTCCACATCCGCCACCTCGTGGGCGGGCATTCCGCGCTCGCGCGCGACGAGCGCCTCTATCGCTTCGAGTTCCCGGAGCGCCCGGGGGCGCTGATGCGCTTCCTGACGAGCATGAGCCCGAACTGGAACATCTCGCTGTTCCACTACCGCAACCACGGCGCCGACTACGCCCGCATCCTGGTCGGCCTGCAGGTGCCGGCGGCCGACGGCGCGGCGCTCGACGCGTTCCTGCAGACCCTGGGCTATCCGCACTGGGACGAATCGCAGCACCCGGCGTACCGCCTCTTCCTCGCCGCGGGCGGCGAGGCGGACTGAATGCAGCCGCGGCGATTGACGAGTTTTCACACAAGGCGCGCCGGAATCCCGCGGCGCAGCCGGCCTGCGACCGTTTCGAGAAGGTAAACTCAAGTGTTGCCCATTCAGGGCCCATTGGCTTTCGCTTCGCCCCATGCGGATCGCGATCATCGACGATGACGTGGCGCTCTCCTCGAGCATCACGTCCGCGCTGGCACGCAACGGCTGGACGTGCCGCACCCATGCCGACGGGCGCTCGTTCGTCGCGACGCTGCACCGCGAGAGCTACGACGCGTACATCGTCGACTGGGGCCTGCCCGACATGTCCGGCCTCGACGTGCTGCGCGCGATCCGCACGCGCGTGCCGGTGACCGTGCCCGTGCTGTTCCTCACGGCGCGCGACACCGAGCAGGACGTGATCGAGGCGCTCGAGGCCGGCGCCGACGATTTCGTCGTGAAGCCGGCCCGCATCGGCGAACTGCAGGCGCGGCTGCGGGCGCTGTGGCGGCGCAACTCGCGCCTCCCGGACACGCCGGACACCTACGAGTACGACCGCTTCCGCTTCGAGCTCAAGCTGCAGCGCGCCTGGGTCGACGGCACGTCGGTGGACCTGACCCAGAAGGAGTTCCTCCTGGCGGTGCTGCTGCTGCGCAATCTCGGCAAGCCGCTGTCGCGCGGGCACATCCGGGAGGTGGTCTGGGGCCGCGACAGCGAGATCCCGTCGCGGACCATGGACACGCACGTGTCGCGGGTGCGCACCAAGCTCGGCCTGCGCCCGGAGCGTCACTATCTGCTGGCGCCGGTCTACAGTTACGGGTATCGCCTCGAGCATCTGCTGACCAGCACCACCGCCGCCGGATCCGCTTCCTGCGGCGCACCGGGCTGATCCCACCCCACTGATGGACCGCCCCGGCACGGCGCATGGAGGCGCCCGCCCCCGTCTGCCCGTACGCCGCGCCCGTCGCAGCGTCCTCGCGGCACTGATCTCCGGACTGCTCGCGCTGCAGCCGGTGCTCGCGCAGCCGCGCGCGGAGTCGGACGGGCGCGTCATCTACCGCGTCGGCGCGGGCGACACGCTGATCGGCATCGGCGAGCGGCTGCTCGACCCGCCCGAGCGCTGGCGCGATGTGCGCCGGCTGAACCGGATCGCCGACCCGACGCGGCTCGTGCCCGGCACGGAGCTGCGGATCGATCCCGACTGGCTGCGCGGCGAGCCTTCCGGCGCCATGCTCGGCTCGGTGGGCGGCACCGCGACGCTCGACGGGGCGCCCGCCGTGGCGGGCGCGGTCGGGCGCGAGGGCAGCCGCCTGGAGACCGGGGCCGACGGCGTGGTCGTCGTGCGGCTCGAGGACGGCACCACGCTCGTCATCCCGCCCGCCTCGGCGGTGCGTTTCGAGCGGCTGCGCCAGTACCTCGGCACCGACTCGACCGAGGCCCGGATCGGCGTGGAGCGCGGCGGCATCGAGACCCGGTCCGAGCCCGGGCGGCGGCGCCCGCTGCAGATCCGCACGCCGGTGGCGACCGCGGCGATCCGCGGCACCGAGTTTCGCGTGCGCGCGGGCGCGGCGACGACCGCGGTCGAGGTGCTCACCGGTCGGGTCGGTGCCGACGGACCCGGCGGGCGCGCGGACGTCGACGCGGGGCTCGGGGCGGTCGCGCGCCGCGACGGCCCGCCACGGATCGAGCCGCTGCTCGCGGCGCCCGCGCTCGGCGGCCTGCCCGCGCGCATCGAGACGCCGGCGGCGACGCTGCGTTTCGCGCCGGTCGAGGGCGCATCCGGCTATCGCGTCCAGGTCGCCCTCGACGAGGGCTTCACCCGGCTGCTCGCCGACACGCGCGGCCCGGCCCCCGAGGTGGCGGTGGCCACCCGGGAAGACGGCCCGATCCACCTCAAGGTGCGCGCGGTCTCGGCGATCGGCCTCGAAGGACGGGAGTCGCTCGCCCGGCTCGAGGTCGCGGCCCGTCCCGAGCCGCCGCTGCCGATCCGCCCGGGCGAGCGCGCTGTGGTCTTCGAGCGCACGGTGGCGCTGTCCTGGGCCGAGCCGGCCGGCATCGCATCGTTCCGCGTCCAGGTCGCCGCCGACCCGGGGTTCGCGACGCCGCTGCTCGATACCGTCGTCGGCAGCCCCGGCGCGAGCGTGGATCTGCCCCCGCTCGCCGCCGGGACGGCCACCTGGTGGTGGCGGATCGCGTCGGTCGCCGGCGCGGGCACGACAGCGCGGACCGGCCCGTTCTCGGCCGCACGCACCTTCGAGCAGCGGCCGGCCGGCACCGCCCCGAGCGGCTCGGTCGACGACGACCGGCTCGAGCTGTCCTGGGCGCCGCTGCCCGGTCACGTCTGGCGCCTGCAGCTCGCTGGCGACGCAGCCTTCGCCACGGTGCTGCGCGAGGTCTCGCTCGATGCGCCGCGCGTCGTGCTCGAGGGCCTCGCGCCCGGCGCGTACTGGACGCGCACACGCAGCGTGGATGCAGGAGGCGTGGCCTCGCCGTTCGGACCCGCGCAGCGCTTCGAGATCCGATCGCTGCTGCGCAGTGCGGCGGGCGCGCCGGTCCGCAGCGGCTCGGGCGCCCCCGTCGAGCTGCAGGACAGGCGCTGACCGGTGGCGACCCCGGTCGCCCCGCCCCGCGCGGCCGCCCGTCGCGGCCCTTCCCGCGCGACGGTCGAATGGTGGGT
The DNA here is from genome assembly GCA_044342535.1 of Burkholderiaceae bacterium. Lineage (GTDB taxonomy): Bacteria > Pseudomonadota > Gammaproteobacteria > Burkholderiales > Burkholderiaceae_E > UBA4615. The sequence goes on along the minus strand of JBIIPQ010000153.1, from coordinate 2,964 downwards.
GCTCGCCACGGTGCTGGTCGCGCTGGTGCTGGCCGTCGCCCACGCCAGCCGGCAGCCCTCCCGCCAGCTGGTGTCACGCTTGGACGCGGCGCTCTACGACGTCGGCCTGTCGCTCTGGGCGAAGCCGCCGCGCGACGAGGTGCTGATCGTCGCGATCGACGACGACAGCCTCGCGCAGGTCGGGCGCTGGCCGTGGCGGCGCGTGGTCACCGCGCAGCTGCTCGAGCAGCTGCAGGCCGGGGCGCCGCGGGCGATCGGCGTCGACCTGCTGCTGACCGAGCCCGCGGTCGGCGACGAGCGGCTCGGCGCGGCCGTTGCCGGACCGGCGCCGGTGGTGCTGCCGGTGACGCGCCACGCCGATCCGCGGGAGACCGGACTGCCGCTGCTGCCGGTGCCCGTGATCGGCGCCCACCGGTTGCTCGCGCATGCCGAGTTCCGCGTCGACGTCGACGGCCTGGTCCGGGGCCTCTACCTGCACGAGGGCGGCTTCCCCGCGATGTCGCGGCGGCTGGCGTTCCCGGACCTGCCCCAGCCGGCCACCGCCGACCTCGTCGCGGGGGCGCTGCGCACGGAGGCCTGGCCGCGCGGCGACTACGTGCGGATCGGCGCGACCGACGCACCGCCCCGGCAGGTGTCGGCGGCCTCGGTGATGCGCGGCGAGGTGCCCTCGGAGATGCTGCGCGACCGGATCGTGCTGGTCGGCGCGACCGCCCGCGGGCTCGGCGACATCCATGCGACCACGCTCTATCCGGGCCATGCGACCGTCCCCGGCGTGGCGTTGCACGCGGCGGCGGTCGGCGCCATGCTCGACGAGCGGCTGATCCGCGACGTGCCGCACGCGCTGCGCCTCGCGCTGTCGGCGGCAGTGCTGCTCGCCGCGCTCGCGGTGCTCTACGCGACCGAATCGCGGACCGGGCTGGCCTGCATCGCGGCGACGATGGCCGTGACGGCGGCCGCGTCGGTCGCCGCGATCGGCGCTGGCTGGTGGTTCGCACCGGGGGCGCTCCTCGCGGCGCTGGCGCTCGCGTTCCCGCTCTGGAGCTGGCGACGCCTGCATGCCGCCTCGGTCGGGCTGATCGCGCAGGCGGCACGGCTGGAGGCCGACACCACGCCCGGCACCGGCCTGCAGCCGAAGCGCCCGCTCGAGCCGATCGCCCATCGGCTGCAGCGCCTGGAGAACGCCGCCGAGCGCATCACCGTGCTGAACCGGACGCTCGCCGACGCGCTGGCGGCGCTGCAGGCGGTGCAGCGCGAACGCGAGCAGACGCTGCGCTTCCTGTCGCACGACCTGCGCTCGCCGCACCTCTCGATCCTCGAGCTGCTCGAGCGGCATCCGGACGCGCCGCTCGGCGCGGGCGACGCGCGCGAGATCGGCCGGCAGTCGCGCCGGGCGCTCGAGCTGACCGACGGCTTCATGCATCTGGCGCGCGCCGAGTCGCAGCCGCTGCGCGCCAGCCCGCACGACCTCGCCGATCTCGCGATCGAAGCCGCCGATACCTGCTGGCAGCGCGCGCACGGCGCCGGCCTGCGGATCGACTCGCCCGAGCCGCCCGCGGAGACGCCGAGCGCGCCCTGCCGCTGCGACGCGAGCCTCGTGCGGCGTGCGCTGGTCAACCTGCTCGACAACGCGATGCGCGTGGCGCCCCCCGGCTCCGCGATCACGCTCGGCCTCGAGCGGCACGGTGACGGCTGGACCCTGTCGGTCACCGACGCGGGCCCGGGCATCGACCCGGCCGACCGCGAGCGGATCTTCGAGCCCTGGTGGCGCGGCGCGACGGCCGACCCCGCTTCCGGCGCCGGGCTGGGCCTGGCGTTCGTGGCGACGGTCGCCGAGCGCCACGGCGGCCGGGCGCGGGCCCTCGCCGGTCCCGCCGGTGGCGCCCGGATCGAACTCTGGCTTCCCGATGAACCCGAGTCGGCCGAGCCGAGGTAGACTCCGGGTGTCAACCCAGCCTGTCACATGCACCTGCTCACGCTCGGCCTGAACCACACCACCGCACCGCTGTCCCTGCGGGAGAAAGTGGCGTTTCCGGGCGACGCACTGCGCGACGCCGTCGCCGACCTGCGCTCGCAGCTGCGCACGCTCGTGCCGGAAACCGCGATCCTGTCCACCTGCAACCGGACCGAGATCTACTGCGCGACCCCCGACCCGCGCGACGCGCAGGCCGCGATCGCCGGCTGGATGGCTCACCGCAACCAGATCGGCGCGAGCGCGCAGCTCACCGAGCACCTGTACGCCCGGCCCGACGACCAGGCCGTGCGCCATGCCTTCCGCGTCGCCTCCGGGCTCGACTCGATGGTGCTCGGCGAGCCGCAGATCCTCGGCCAGATGAAGGACGCCGCGCGCGTCGCGCAGGAGGCCGACGCGCTCGGCACCCACCTGCACCAGCTGTTCCAGCGCACCTTCGCGGTCGCCAAGGACGTGCGCAGCCAGACCGAGATCGGCGCGCATTCGGTGTCGATGGCCGCCGCCGCCGTGCGGCTCGCGCAGCGGCTGTTCGAGGACCTGCGCGAGACCTCGGTGCTGTTCGTCGGCGCCGGCGAGATGATCGAGCTTGCTGCGGCGCACTTCGTCGCCCAGCACCCCAAGCGCATCACCGTCGCCAACCGGACCGCCGAGCGCGCCGAGAAGGTCGCCCAGCGCTTCGGCGGACGCTCGCTTCGGCTGGCCGACCTGCCCGAGACCCTCGCCGACCACGACATCGTCGTCTCGTGCACCGCCAGCTCGCTGCCGATCATCGGCCTCGGCATGGTCGAGCGCGCGCTGAAGGCGCGCCGCCGCAAGCCGATCTTCATGATCGACCTTGCCGTGCCGCGCGACATCGAGCCCGAGGTCGCGCGGCTCGACGACGTCTTCCTCTACACGGTCGACGACCTCGGCAAGCTGGTGCAGACCGGGCTCGAGAACCGCCAGGCCGCGGTCGCGCAGGCCGAAGTGATCATCGAGAACCGGGTCGGCGCGTT
>JBIIPQ010000523.1:0-2959 GCA_044342535.1 Burkholderiaceae bacterium | reverse complement strand
CGCTTCTGGGACGAGATCCGCGAATCGCGCGCCACGCAGTTCAACTCGCTGGGCGCGATGACGAACATCATCCTGCAGCTGCCGCCTGGACCGCAGGACCGCGAGCACCGCGTGCGCCAGGCGATGCTGGTGCCGATGACCAAGGACCTGCCGGCGCGCTTCCTGGAGCGTTACGGCATCAGGTCGACCTCGCTCTTCGCGATGTCGGAGAACTACGCGGTGACGACCTACCTGCCCGACGACCGCGCCGACAAGGCGGGCTCGGCCGGGCATCCGCGCGACGCGAGCCTGCTGCGCATCGTCGACGACGACGGCCGCGAGCTGCCGGCGGGCGAGGTCGGCGAGATCCTGATGAAGCCCCTGCAGCCCGGCACGATGATGAAGGGCTACTACGCGATGCCCGAGGCGACCGCGGGCGCCTTCGTCGACGGCTGGTTCTGCACCGGCGACCGCGGCAGCGTCGACGCCGACGGCTACCTCTGGTTCGTCGACCGCAAGAAGGAGGCGATCCGCCGGCGCGGCGAGAACATCTCGGCCTACGAGGTCGAGCTGATCCTGTCGCGCCATCCGGCGGTCCTCGAGGTGGCGGCGGTGCCGGTGCCCGCCGAGATGAGCGAGGACGAGGTGATGGTCTACGTCGTCGTGCGGCCCGGCCACGTGGTGACCGAAGCCGAGGTCGTTCGCTTCGCCGCCGGGCGGATGAGCTACTTCATGGTGCCGCGCTTCGTCGCGTTCATCGACGCGCTGCCCAAGACGGCGACCGAGAAGATCGAGAAGTACAAGCTCAAGCAGGACGCGCTGGCGCGCCGGGCGTCGCTGTGGGACCGCGAACGCGAAGGGATCGTGGTCGCACGCTAGCCGCCCCGGTTTGACGCTCGCGGACCCGGCCACCAGAATCGGCCGAACACCGCTTCCGGACACGCCCGATGGACTTCTCGATCCCGCCGCCGCTCGCCGAGCTGCAGGCCCGCACCCGCGCCTTCGTGCGCGAGGTGGTCATCCCCTTCGAGCGCGACCCGCGCCGCACCGACCACGGCCCGACCGATGCGATGCGCCGCCAGCTCAACGGGCTCGCCGCCGAGCGCGGACTGCTCGCGCCGCACGTCGAGGAAAAATGGGGTGGCCTGGGCCTCGGGCACTTCGGCCGCGCGATCGTGTTCGAGGAGGCCGGCTATTCGATGCTCGGTCCGATCGCGCTGCACTGCGCGGCACCCGACGAGGGCAACATGCACCTGCTGGCCGCGGTGGCCACGCCCGCGCAGCAGGCACGCTGGCTGGCGCCGCTGGCCGCGGGCACCACGCGCTCGTGCTTCTGCATGACCGAACCCGCCCCTGGCGCGGGCTCCGACCCCGCGCTGCTGCAGACCACGGCGGTGCGCGACGGCGACGACTTCGTCATCGACGGCGAGAAGTGGCTGATCACCGGTGCCGACGGCGCGGCCTTCGCGATCGTGATGGCGCGCACGATCGTCGACGGCCAGGACGTCGGCGCGACGATGTTCCTGACCGACCTGCCGGCGCCCGGCTTCGAGATCGAGCGCCTGATCCACTCGATGGACTCGAGCTTCTGCGGCGGCCACGCGCAGGTGCGCCTCACGAAGCTCAGGGTCCCCGCGGCCAACGTGCTGGGCGAGATCGGCGCGGGCTTTCGCTACGCGCAGGTGCGGCTGGTGCCGGCGCGCCTCACGCACTGCATGCGCTGGCTGGGTGCGGCCCGCCGCGCCCACGACATCGCCACGCAGTACGCCCGCGCGCGCCAGGCCTTCGGGCAGCCGCTGATCCGGCACGAGGGCGTGGGCTTCATGCTCGCCGACAACGAGATCGACCTGCACACCGCACGGCTGTCGATCTGGCACACCGCCTGGCTGCTCGATCAGGGCGCGCGCGCGAGCCGCGAGAGCAGCATGGTCAAGGTGCACTGCTCGGAGGCCATCTTCCGCGTGGTGGACCGCTCGATGCAGGTGCTCGGCGGCCTGGGCCTGACCGAGGACACCGAGGTGCAGCGCATCTTCCGCGACGTGCGGGCCTTCCGGATCTACGACGGTCCCTCGGAGGTCCACCGCTGGAGCATCGCGCGCCGGCTCGGGGACCGGGGCCCGGCTGCCTGAGCGGTCGCCGAAGACCGCGCTCGGGCGTGGCACGGACCGACGCGGCGGGCGCCGACCGCCTCAGGTGCGCAGCGTCAGCCCGCCGTCGGCCACCAGGCCGTGGCCGGTGATGAAGTCGGCCTCGTCGCTCGCGAGCAGCAGCACCGCGCGCGCCATGTCCATCGGCGTGCCGAGCCGGCGCAGCGCGGCCTTCTTCGCCCAGACCGCGCGGATCGCCGGGTCCTCGAAGGCCGCGCGCGTCATGCCGGTCTCGATCGCGCCGGGCAGCAGGTAGTTGACGGTGATGCCCCACTTGCCGAGCTCGAGCGCGAGCGTCTTCGACAGGCCGGCCACCGCATGCTTGGAGGCCACGTAGCCGGCCAGTCCGAGATCGGTCCGCTCGGCCATCACCGAGGCGGTGTTGACGATGCGCGCCCGGCCGGTCGCGGCGGCGCGCTCGCGCAGCGCGGGGACCGCTTCGCGGCACAGCCTGAACGCGGCGCGCACGTTGACCTCGAACTGGCGGTCCCACATCGCGTCGGTCTGCGCCTCGACGAGCGCGCGCTCGGAGACGCCGGCATTGTTGAACAGGATGTCGAGGCCGCCGCCCTCGCGCAGCGCGGCGGCGACGATGTCCGCGGCCGCCCCGTCGTCGGTCACGTCGCGTGCGAGCGGCACGATCCGATCGACGCCCGCGTGCACCGACAGGATGGGCGACGCCGGGCGGTCGACCGCGATCACGGTCGCGCCCTCGGCGGCGAAGAGCGTCGCCGTGGCGGCGCCGATGCCGGAGGCGGCGCCGGTGACGATCGCCACCTTGCCGCGCAGCCGCCCGAGCGCGCCGCTCGCGCTCACGGAGCGGCCGGCGGCGG
>JBIIPQ010000522.1:0-2960 GCA_044342535.1 Burkholderiaceae bacterium | reverse complement strand
TCCGCGAGCGCGCGCGTGCCGAGCGACAGCACGTCGTGACCGGCGACCCGGACCGAGCCCTCGATGCGCGTCGTGCGCGGCGCGTGCAGCCGCAGCAGCGCGCGCAGCGTGACGCTCTTGCCCGAGCCCGATTCGCCGATCAGCGCTACCGTCTCGCCGCGCGCCACGTTCAGGTCCACGCCGTTGACCGCCTTCACCGGCCTAGGCCCCTTGCCGAAGGCCACCTGCAGATTGCGGACCGCCACCAGCGGCTCGTCGCGGGTCTCGGGGCGCGGCATCGGCACGGCGCTCATGCGGCCTCCTGTGCGGCGGGCGCCTTCGAATGGCCGGACCCGGGCTCGTACATCAGGCAGGCCACCGCATGCGGCGTCGCCTTCGAGCCGAGCTTCGGCACCTGCTTGGCACAGGCCGGCTCGGCCGCCGCGCAGCGGGTGTGGAAGCGGCAGCCCGAGGGCGGGTTGATCGGGTTCGGCGGGTCGCCGGCGAGCGGCGCCTCCTCGGTGCGATTGTCCGGGTCCATGGTCGGCATCGATGCGGTCAGCGCCCGGGTGTACGGATGCAGCGGATCGCCGAACAGCACCTCGCCCGGCCCGAGTTCGGCGACCTGACCGAGGTACATGACCATCACCCGGTCCGACACGTAGCGCACCACGTGCAGATCGTGGCCGATGAACACGTAGGTCAGCCCGAAGGCCTCCTTCAGGTCGAGCAGCAGGTTCAGCACCTGCGCCTCGACCGACTTGTCGAGCGCCGACGTCGACTCGTCGAGGATCACCACCCGCGGCTGCAGCGCGAGCGCGCGGGCGATGTTCACCCGCTGTCGCTGACCGCCGGAGAGTTCGTGCGGATAGCGCTCGGCGAATCGGCGCGGCTCGAGGCCCACCCTGGACAGCAGATCGCGGGCGCGCTCGACCGACTCGCGCGCGCCCACGCCGTGCACCCGCGGGCCGAACGCGATCGAGTCCTCGATCGTCATCCGCGGGTTCAGCGACGAATAGCTGTCCTGGAACACCATCTGGACCTGCCGGCGGTACTCCTTGAGCGGCAGCTCGCGGCCGCCGACGGCCTTGCCGTCGAAGATGATCTCGCCGGCGGTCGGGTCGAGCAGGCGCATCAGCAGCCGCGCGGCCGTGCTCTTGCCGCAGCCCGACTCGCCGACCACGCCGAGCGTCTCGCCCTGGTAGACCCTGAAGTCGATGCCGTCGACGGCACGCACCACCGCCGCCCGCCCGTCGTCGGCCTTCTTGCCCTTGAGCGGGAAATGCTTCACCAGGCCCCGCACCTCGATCAGCGCCTCGTTCGGCACCGATGCCCCGTCGACGCCCGTTGCGGCTCCCGGGATGGCACTCGTGCCCGCGCTCATTGCTTGACGTCCATCGCCGACCGCAGACCGTCGGACAGCGTGTTGAAGGAAATCGAGGTGATGAAGATCATCGCCCCGGGCAGGGCCGCCACCCAGGGCTGGGTGTAGATCGCCGTGCGCAGCGTGTTCAGCATCAGGCCCCACTCGGGCTCGGGCGGCTTCACGCCCAGGCCGAGGAAGGACAGGCCCGAGGCGAGGATCATCGACACCGCGATCAGGCTGGTGGAATAGACGAAGATCGGGCCGAGCACGTTGCCCAGCACGTGGACCCGCACGATGGTGAACGCATCCGCGCCCGAGGCCCGCGCGGCCTCGACGAAGTCGCGCGTTCTCACCTGCGTGGTCACGCTCTCGGCGACCCGCGCGATCGGTGGTATGAAGACGATCGTCAGCGACAGCAGCGCGTTGGTGATGCCCGCCCCGAGCGCGCCCGACAGCGCGATCGCCAGCAGCACCGACGGGAACGCGTAGAACACGTCGATGGTGCGCATGATCACGGTGTTGACCGCGCCGCCCGCGTAGCCGGCGAGGATGCCCAGCCCCGAGCCGATCACGAACGCGCAGATCACCGGGGTGATCCCCATGAACAGCGACAGGCGCGCGCCGATCATGAGCCGCGACAGCATGTCGCGGCCGAGCTCGTCGGTGCCCAGCGGGTAGCCCTCCGTGCCGATCGGCTTGAGCCGGCTCAGCATCGACGACTTGTAGGGATCGGCCGGCGTGAGCCAGGGCCCGAACAGGGCCAGCAGCACCAGCACGGCGACCACGCCGGCGGCGAACAGCGCGACCGGATCGCGCCGGAAGCGCCGGAACACGCTCGACCAGTAGCCAGGGCTGCGCTCGAAGATCGGCGCGGGGATCTTGGTGGCATCGACTGCGATGTTCATCGCTCAGCTCCGGGCGATGCGCGGATCGAGCGTGCTCTGCACGACGTCGACCAGCAGGTTCAGCAGCACGAAGAACATCGCGAGCACCAGGATCGTCCCCTGCAGCAGCGGCAGGTCGCGCTGGAAGATCGCGCTGTTGAGCAGGAAGCCGGTGCCCGGCCACGAGAACACCGTCTCGATCAGGATCGAGCCGCCGAGCAGGTAACCGAGCTGCAGGCCCATCACCGCGAGCGCGGTCGGCGCGACGTTCTTGACCACGTGGCGGAACACGCCGAAGTCGGTCAGGCCCTTGGCCCGCAGCCCGACCACGAACTCCTGGGCGAGGGTCTCGGCGACCAGCGCCCGGACGGTGCGCGAGATGATGCCCATCGGAATCACGCTCATCGTGATCGCCGGCAGCACGAGGTGGCGGATGTGCGCCCAGTCCCAGGCCCACTCGCCCGAGCCGCCCGGTCCCGCGCCCGTGGCCGGCAGCCAGTTCAGCTGCGCGGCGAAGATGATGACCAGCACCATGCCGAGCCAGTAGTGCGGCACGCTCACGCCCACCACCGACAGGAACGAGGCCGCCTTGTCCGCCCAGGAGACGCGGAAGTAGCCGGCGACGAAGCCGAACAGGGAGCCGAAGAAGAAGCCGATCATCGTCGCCACCGAGGCGAGGATCAGCGTGTTGCCCACCGCACGGATCACCTCGGTCGACACCGAACGCCCGC
>JBIIPQ010000152.1:0-9642 GCA_044342535.1 Burkholderiaceae bacterium | reverse complement strand
GGTGTCCACGCCGTTGGGCACGGTGGTCACTCGGATCGACGGATCCATGGCCCGCAGCACGGCGGCATCCGGATCCGACACCGCGACCACCTCGTCGGCCGCCGCGCAGGCCCGCGCCTCGTAGCGCGCCAGCTTGCCCGTCTGGTAGCGCAGGTAGGCACGCTGCAGCAGGCGCGTCTCGGTGTCGGCGCGGCGCGCGAGCAGCGCCGACTCGACGTTGTGCTCGGTGAGCACGCGCGTGGCGTGCGGGAACATCGGCAGGTACTCGGCGAGGTGCAGCATGTCGAGGTGCACCGCGTCGAACGTATGCTGCCCGATCAGCCGCTCCAGGCGCCGGCGCATGCCCGCGGTCCGGTACTTGATGACCTGCAGCGGCACCGGGCCGAAAAGCTCGAGGCAGGCGTCGGCAGCCAGGCGCAGCCGCGCATGGTCCAGGTACAGCGGCTCGGCCTCGACCGTCGCGCAGAAGGCCCGCATCGCCTCCAGGCCCTCGACGTCCTCGCGAGTCTGCACGAAGGACACCAGGTGGACCTCATGGTGCAGGGCGAGCTGACGCAGCACGTTGTACGTGCGCAGCGCCCGGCCCTCGTTCAGGGGGTACGGGCTCTTCGTGGTGACCGCGAGGATCTTCATGCGCCGGGGCTCGCGAGCGGACGGACGGGCAGAGCGGCGGGGCGGCCCAGACCGCGGTAGACGTCGGCATAGGCGCGGGCGAGCGATCCCGCGGCGTAGCGCTCGAGCACGCGCGAGCGGAGCGCCTCGCGGCCCGGAGCCGCGGGGCCGGCCGGCACGAAGCCAGCGAGTGCGCAGGCGAGCGCGGCCACGTCGCCCGGCGGCAGGGGCGCAGCGGCCACGCCCTCGATGACCTCGGGCACGCGACCCACCGCGGTCGCGATCGGCGTGATGCCGCAGGCCATCGCCTCGAGGAGCGCCATCGGCAGACCCTCGTACAGCGAGGGCAGCACGAAGGCGTCGAATGCGGGGTACACCCGTTCGAGGTCATCGCGCACGCCGAGCAGGCGTACCGATCCGCCCAGCCCTAGCGCCCCGATCCGGGCCTCGAGCCCTGCGCGCATCGGGCCGTCGCCGGCGATCACCAGCACGGCGGGCCCTGCGATCCGCGGCCGGGCCGCCGCGAAGGCCTCGACCAGCCCGATCGGGAACTTCTGTGCGGCCAGCCGCATCGCGGTGCCGAAGACGCGCGCCTCGGGCGGCAGTCCGAGCGCGGTGCGCGCCCGTGCTGCGTCGTCGGGCCGGTAGCGGCCGGTGTCGACGCCGTTCGGCACGGTGATGGTGCGCGCCGGATCGATGCGGCGGCGCGCGAGCGTCTCGCGCATCGCGTCCGAGACGATGCAGACCCGGTCGGCGCCGTGCACCAGCGCGAGCTCGATCCAGTTGTACAGCCGGACCGCCGGGGTGTCGGCGAAGTGCCCGTGGAGCGTGGCCACGAGCGGGCGACGCGGCCGGTTCGCCAGCCGCGCGTGGAACACGCTCTTGTAGTCGTGGACGTGCACTGCGTCGGCATCCAGGTCCTCGGCGAGCCGGCGGATCGCGCCGACCGTACCTAAATCGAAGCGGCCGTCGCAGGCCACCAGCCGGCTGTCGATGCCGAGCGCGAGCGCCCGCTCGTGCAGTTCGAGCCGTGGCTGGTAGGGGTTGCGCAGGCACCCCAGCACCACCTCGATGCCGAGCGCGGGCAGCGCCGGCAGCAGGGTCAGCAGCACCTGCTCGGCGCCGTACAGGCCCGCACTCGAGCGCAGGTGCAGCACCCGCAGGCGGGGCTCGTCGCGCGGAGCGTTCAGCGCCATACGTGCACCCGGCGGTTCAGCAGCCACTCGCGAAAGCCCAGCACCACGAACCAGTTCAGCGCGACGAACGCGGTCGCGATGCGCACCGGCAGCGCCGTCGCCGTCGCCGGCCAGGCGCGGCCGACCAGCGGCATCGCGTACAGCGCGACCTGCGCGAGCAGCGCCACCGCGAAGACCGGATGCACCGGTGCGAGCACCGCGCTCGAGACGAGCGTGCCGGCGAGCGCCACCGGCGCGACCAGCCGGGTGACCTTGTGCGACAGGTACTGCACCACGATCCGGTTACGGCGCGGATCGAGCAGCCACGGGTGCGCCGCGACCAGCCCGAAGTTGCCGGCGAGCGTGCGGATCTTGCGCACGCGCTCGCGGGCCGGCTCGCCGGCGGGGCGGTCGTAGGCGATCGCGCGGTCCTCGAAGACCACCCGCCAACCGCCGCGCACCGCATTCATGGGGATCAGCACGTCGTCTAGGACGGTGTCCTCCGGGATCGGCGTCCAGGCCTCGCGGCGCAATGCGTAGAGCGCACCGGTGACCCCGACCACCGAGTCGATCGCGCCTTCCATCCTGCGGATCGCCTTCTCGAAGCGCCAGTAGGCGTCGACGCCCTGCGCGAAGCCGCTGGCACCGTCGAGCAGGAAGACCAGCTCGCCGCTGGCCGCGCCGACCGTCGGGTCCGCGAAGTTGGACACGAGGTGGCGCACCGCGTCCGGATGCAGGGCCTGGCGGGCATCGGTCAGCACGACGACCGGCGTCTCGAGCGCGGCCATCGCGTCGTTCACGCAGGCCGCCTTGCCGCGGCGCTGCTCGAAGTGCAGCCAGCGCACCCGCGGGTCGCCGAACGCGCGGACCGCGTCGCCGGTGGCATCGGTCGAGCCGTCGGAGACCACCAGGACACGCAGGCGATGGGCGGGGTAGCGCTGGGCCGCGCTGGACTCGAGCTTCGCGCGGATGCCCGCCGCCTCGTTGTGCACGACGACGACGATCGTGACTTCGGGCTCGATCGCCGCGCGCGCGATCGGCCGGGCCCGCCGGCGGGCGACGGCCCACAGCGCGGCCGGATACCCGACGAAGGTCCAGACGACCCAGCCGACGCTCAGCGCGAACACCCAGGCCGCGAGCGCCGTCACCCGCGCCTCCCGAGCGCGGCGCCGCGCAGCCGTTCGTAGGTGCCGTTGCCCAGCAGCCGCTTCATCGCGTCGAGCGCGCCGCCGCGCAGCCGCGCACGCGCGATCAGAAGCGGATCGGCCTGTGCCCACCGGCGCACGCGGTCGAGATCGCTCGAGGCCAGCACCGCGAGTCTGGGGATCGCCGCGTCGGCGCGGCCAGGCGTCCAGGTGCCGATGCGCGAGGTGCACAGCGCCCGGTAGCCGCTCGATGCGGCGAGCCGCGCGAGGGCAGGGTGCAGGCGCCCGCCCGGGGGCGCGAACAGCGTCACCGGCGTGCCGAGCGCATCCTCGATCGCGTCCTTGGAGCGGCGCAGGGTGTCGGCCACCGCGGCCTCGGTCATGCCGTCGAGGTGTTCGTGGGTGTGGCCGTGCGACTGGATCGACATGCCCGCCGCCGCCATCGCCCGCAGCTCGGACCACGCCAGCCGGTGACGCCCGCCGACCTCGCCGGGGTTGACGAAGAAGTCGGCGCTCGCGCCGCGTGCGGCGAGCCGCTCGGCGGCCGCGCCGTTGCTCGCATGGCCGTCGTCGAAGGTGATCGCCACCGCCGGCGGTCCGGTCCGTCCCGCCGCGGCGTCGGCCATCAGGTCGCGCACGCTGCGCGGCGCACGACCGAGGGCGGCGAACGCGTCGAGCTGCGCGTCGAAGGCCTTCGGCGACACGGTGTAGTGCGCATCCGCGTCGCTGTCGACGCCCGCGGGCTCGATCGCGTGGTACATCAGCACCGCGAGCGGTGCCGCCGATGGATGGCCGGGGGCGCTCATCGCGGCGACAGCCCCGCGCGCGCCAGGCCCGCGAGCGCGAGCTCGCGCGCCCGCAGGTCGAAGGCGAACTCGAAGGCGCCGTAGACAAGCGTGCCCACGCCGACCTGCAGCAGCAGCGTCGCGACCGGCGCGCCGGCGTCCAGCCGCACGATCACCGCGTACATCAGCGCAGCGCCCGCGGCATGCACCGCCAGCGCGCGCCACGGCAGCGACACGCGCAGCGTCGAGGCGCCCAGCCGCATCACCACGACCGCGAGCGCGCTCATCGAGACCACCGACGCGATCGCCGCGCCGAGGATGCCGAGCGAGGGCAGCAGGGCCGCCACGAGGCAGAGGTTCGCGACACCGGCGATCGCCACCGCGATCATCAGCGTGCGCGTGCGCTTGCGCAGCATGACCCCGGCGCTCGCCACCACGATCCAGCTCTCGATCGCCATCCCGGCCAGCAGCCAGCCGGCGATTCCGGCGCCCGCCGCATAGCGCTCGGAGGCCAGCAGCGGCAGGCCGATCGGCGCGACCGCGGCCGTGCCGGCGACGAGCGGGAACGCCAGCATCGCGTACAGGCCGGTGAAGCGCGCCAGCAGCGCCTCGGTGGCGGCGGCCCCCGACTCCTCCCAGCAGCGGGTGTACGCCGGGACGATCGTCTGGATGAGCGACAGCAGGACCGCGACACGCAGGTAGTCGCACAGGTTCCAGACCGCACCGTACAACCCGAGCGGCTCGCTGCCGAGCCGATGCTGGATCAGGTACCGGTCGCCGAGCACCAGCAGGACGTTGGCCGCCTCGTAGCCGACCAGCGGCAGCCCGAACGCCACCATCGTGCGCAGCAGCGCGGGCGAGACCGCGCGGGGCGAGAAGGGCATGCGCCGATGCATCCAGGCGGCCAGCGCGAGGATCGCCAGCCCCTCGGCGGCGAGGGTGGCGCCGAAGAAGCCGGCCACGCTTGCGGACACGCCCAGCAGCACGCCGACAGTGAGCACCAGGGCGAGGTAGCGGCGCGCGACGGTGAAGATCGCGACCACGCCGCTGCGTTCCTGCGCGCGCAGCGGGTTGGTCAGCGCGCTCTCGACGGTGCGCACCACGACCAGCCCCGCCACCAGCGCGAGCAGCAGACCGTGGGGCAGGTCGGCGAGCCAGTCCTCGGGGAGTGCGGTGATCACGGCGGCGGCCAGGCCGGCCGCGACGGCGCCGCTGGCGAGCATGCCGAAGAGCACCGTGGAGCGCCACGTGAGGGCATCCACGCCGAGCCGTCCCGCCGCCATCTCGGCGTAGGTCCTCAGGCTCGCGTGCTGCACGCCCAGCTTGGACAGGCCGACCCACAGCGTGAGCAGGGTGCCGACGAGCGTGAGCTGGCCGTACTCGGCAACGCTCAGCGACCGGGTGACGATCGGGAACGTGACCAGTCCGGCGATCGTGACCAGCACGCTCGCCGCACCGTAGTTCAGCGAATGGCGCAGCAGCCCGGAGCGCATCGCGCCTCAGGCCGGGCGCGGGCCGCGGCACGGCGCCCGGCCGTGCGTCGGCGTCATGTCCACGTCAGGCCCCGGCCCACGTCAGAACCTGAATTCGCCGGCCACCGAGACAGCGTTCTCGTCGTACGAGACCGCATTGCCGGCGATGGCACGCTGACGGGTGTTGCGCAGACTGCCCAGCACCGCCGCCTGGCGGGTGAGCTGGTAACGCAGGCCCAGGGTCACGCCGGTCAGGCGGGACTCGCTCGCGGTCGCCTGCGAACTCGCCTGCTGGTAGGCCGCGGTCACGATGGCCGTGGTGCGCGCGTCGAGCCGGTAGTCGTAGCGGCCCTGCACGCCCCAGGTGTCGAGGTCGACGTTCGAATCGAAGCCCGGGATCCTCAGCGCCGGGCGCTGGTCGGTCATGTAGACCGTGAGCAGCATGCTGCTGCGCGTCGCCGCGACCTGCAGCGAGGCGATCAGCGACTCGGCCCGCACGATCGGGCTCTGCGTCGAGGTGCTGGCCAGCGGCGTGCCGACCGTGGTCGCCGGGTCGCGGGCGGTCGGCCCACCGGTGGCGAGCGAATCGGTCTGCGTATTCGACGAGGCGTTCGCGGCGAGCGCCGCGGCGCTGGACGAGGGCGTCGCGAAGAGCCGGGTCGGGTCGAAGTACAGCAGCCCCGCCTGGTTGCCGTCGCGGATGCCGCGGTCCCAGCGCAGGCCGAGCCGCATGCGCCCGAGCTGGTGCGCGGCCGCGGCGGAGAGGATGTTCGAGTAGTACGTGCCGGTCCAGCGTGCCGCCACCTGGGTACGCGGATCGGGGCGCCAGTCGACGGCGGCGCTGGGGCCGACGCCGCTGCGTCGGCCGTCGGCATCGGCCAGCACGCTGCTGGCCGCATAGTTCACCCCCGCGCCCAGCCGCACCAGCGGCGTCGGCGACCACGTGCCCAGCACCTCGACGAGGCTGTTAGTGTAGTCGAAGCCGTTCTCGTACGCGTAGCGCGCCACGTCGCCGCGTCCGAGCCAGCCGACGCGCGAGCTGCCCGGCGAGGTGCCGGCGTTGAAGCTGACGCCGTTGCCGACGTTGCTGATGAAGCCCTCGCCCGGGTCGACGTAGCTCACCCGGTAGCGTAGCTCGTAGTCGTTGTTGCCCGCCCGCCCGACGACGTAGGGCGCCAGATCGAAGCGCTGGTAGGTGGTGCGCGTGGTCGAGCGCGCGCCCGGGTCGAACGAGGATGCGTTGAACGGGCTGCGGTTGACGTCGAACACGTAGGCCTGCGCGTTCAGCCGCAGCGCCTGGTCGGTGATGCGGAAGTCGGCGTTGGCGCGCAGGTCGTGGCGCAGCTCGTTGTCGCGGGCGGTGTTGCCGCCGTAGACGAGGCCTCGGGCCGCGTAGAAGGCCGAGCCGACCGCGCGCGGCGAGTTGAGCTCGGCCTGCACGAACGGCGAGACCTCGAGCAGCGTGCCGGTGCGCTCCTGGCCGCGGGGCGCCAGGTCGATGTTGTCGCTGAAGGTGAACTGTGTCCACAGCCCGGGCGTGATCGACGTGCGGCGCGGGGCGGCGCTCGTGTCCGGCGAGCCGGCCGCGGGCGCTGCGCCCGTGCCGATCGGCGTCAGGCCGTCGGTGGCGATGCCGCTGGTGCGCTGGGTGCGCATGCCGTCCCAGCCGGTGCCGCCGGGCCCGGTGAGCGGCGCGCTCACCTGGGCGCCCGCCGGCACCCCGATGGCGGCCAGTGCGGCCGCGAGCGCCGCCACCGGGAGGGCGAGGCGGGTGGCAGGGCGATCCGCGGCGGGTCGATCAGTTGCTGCCATTGCCGTATCCGTAGCCGTATCCATAGCCACCCGCCCGACGCTCGTCCGCCTTGTTCAGGATCACGCCGACCACCGGGCAGGCCTCGATCGTTGCCAGCGCTTCCTCGACCGCGCCCTGCGGCGTCACGCCGGCCTCGACGACCAGCGCGATCTGGCCCATCAGGCCGGCGAGCACGCGGGCCTCGGTGGTCGGCAGCAGGGGCGGCGTATCGAAGATGAAGATGCGGTCGGGGTAGCGCTCGGAGATCAGGTCGAGCAGCGCTTCCATCGAGTCGCTGGCGAGCAGCTCGTTGGCGTTGTCGGAGAGGGTGCCCGCGGTCATCACCGCGAGCTTGTCGATGTCGGTGTCGCGCACGGCCGCCGCGAGCGGCAGCGACGGGTCGAGCAGCAGGTCCATCAGGCCGGGGCCTTCCGGCAGCCGCAGCTCGCGCTGCAGCGACGGGCGCGCGACGTCGGCGTCGATCAGCAGCACCTGCAGGTCGCGCTCCGCGGCGATGCTCAGCGCGAGGTTCACCGCGCAGAAGCTCTTGCCCTCGTCGGGGTTTGCGCTGGTGACCATCACGCGCCGGCCGTTCGGCACCTGCGTGCGGCCGCGGCCCGACGCGTTGGCGATCAGCGGCCGCTTGATCACGCGGAACTCGTTGGACAGCCGGGTCGCCGGGCTGTCCGGGGTCACGTAGCCGCGGGCGGCGAGCGCCTGGACGTCGAGGTGCACCGGGCGGGCGGTACCCGCCGGATGGGGCGAGGCCGCGGTCCGGGATTCGGGGCGCGGCAAGGCGGTGCGCGGTGCCGCAGGACGCGGCGCAGCGGATTGCGGCGCGGCGGGGCGCGGCACCTCGGTGGGCTGCAGCCGTGGCACGGTCGCGGGCGCTGCGCGTTCGAGCGGCAGGCTCGGCGGCGCCGTGTCCAGGGTGTCGGGCGCCTCCGACGGCTCGGACCGCCGCGGCGACGCATCGACCGGCACCGGACGGCGGGCGCGCGAGGCCGGCCGCTCGACGTACCCGGACAGGTCGGTCACCGATCCGCGCGCGGGCGTGGACTCGTCACCGAGGCGGGAGACCGCGCGTTCGATCAGGCTCATGGGGGCAGTCCTTCGGCTTCAGCCGGCGAGGGTTCGCAGCAGTAGCCAGGCAGTCAGCCCGACGAACAGCACGGTGTAGGCACCGACCGACGCGGAGAACGCGATCGCGCCGTCGCGACGTCGCTTCTTCGCCTCGGCGTCGAGCACCATCGAGACCGCGCCGAGCACCGGTGCGCCGAGCCGCGTGCGCAGCGTGCGCACATCGAAGAACGCGGCGGTCGCTTGGGCCCGCAGCAGCGCGGTGGCCAGGCCGGCGGCCAGCGAGACCAGCAGCACGGCGATCAGGAGCAGCGGCTTGTTCGGACTGCTCGGCATCGGGCTGACCCGCGGCGGATCGACCACGCGCAGCTCGCTCGCGCCCGAGTTGTCCATGTTGCCCGAGATCTGCGCCGACTCGCGCCGCGTGAGCAGCTGCTCGTAGCTCTTCTTGTTGACCTCGTAGTCGCGCGTGAGCTGCAGGTACTCGGCCTCGACCTTCGGCACGGTCAGCGCCGCGTCGCGGGCCAGCAGCAGTCGCCGGTCCGATTCGGCTACCCGCGCCCGTGCCGAGCCAAGCTTCGACTCGACATCGGCCAGCGCGACCTTCAGGTCCTGGTAGACCTTGTTCGGGATCATCACGCTCGCTCCGTTCGAGCGCAGGCCGGTCTCCGCCTCGCGCTTGCGCTCGGCGTCGCGCTGCACCTGCAGCTCGCCGACGATCGAGCGGGCGTGCAGCACGTCCGGATGGGCGTCCGTGTAGCGCACCACCAGCTCGTCGAGCCGCTTGCGTGCGGCCTCGAGCCGCTGTTCGGTCTCGGTCGGGACGCGGGCCGGCGTTGCGCCCTCGCTGCCGAGGAGCGAGGGCTTCTCGTCGGCGAGCTGCCTGCGCAGGGCCTCGCGGGAGTTCTCGAGCTGGCGCAGTTCGAGTCGCGCGGCGTCACCTTCCTTCTGCAGGTCGGCGCTGCGGGCGACGTAGTCCTGCGCGAGGTTCGGCATCACCGCGATGTTGCGGACCTTGAACTCCTTGAGCGCGGACTCGGCCTCGAGCAGCTTCTTCTCGTAGATCGCGAGCTGCTCGTCGATGAAGCGCTTGGCCTGCTCGGCATCGCGCCGCTTGTCGCCCAGGTTGGACTCCACGAAGATCGACAGCAGCGACTGCACGACCTTCTGCGCGGAGTCGGTGGTGTCGCCCTTGTACGTGATCGAGTAGAGGTTCTGGCCTCCGGCCGGCTTGACCTGGATCTCCTTGACCAGCATGTCGACCAGACGCTCGCGCTCCTGGAGCGACTGGGCGCGCAGGTCGAGGTCGGCCATGCGCACGACGCGCTCGACGTTCGGGCGGTTGATCAGCGTGCGCGCCATCATCTGGACCTGCTGATCGAGGTTCGGCTGCACCGCGAGCCCCTGCATCAGCGGCTTGAGGATCGACTGCGTGTCGACGTAGACGCGCGCGCTGGCCTCGTAGCGGTTGGGCATCAGCATGATGATCGCCGCGCCCACGACGCCAGTGGCGGCGGTGGCCGCGAGCCCCTGCCAGCGGTAGCGCCAGAGGCCAGGCAGCAGCGAGGAGACGGTGGTCCA
>JBIIPQ010000151.1:0-9668 GCA_044342535.1 Burkholderiaceae bacterium | reverse complement strand
TCGGCCCACAGCAGGTAGACCAGCACGCCGTTGTCCTCTTCGGTGTCCCAGATCCCGAAGCGGGAGAACACCTCGAGCGCGCGCTCGCGCGCCTGCATGCCGCGCCAGAGCTGACCGGTCTCGAGCGAGGACTCGACCGCGAAGCGCAGCTCCGCGCGATGGCGGCGCTCGCCGTCCGCGATGCTCTGCTCGATGCGTGCGTAGGCGCCGTCCGGGAAGGCGGCACGAACATGCATCGGCCCGATCCACAGGTGGTGGAGCCAGCGGGCGAGGCCCGTGCGGCGGCTCATGCCCGCCCCCTTCCGGCGCGGTCCGCGCGCCTGTCTTCACCAGTCACCGGACGCCCCTCCGCCGCCGAAGCCGCCGCCACCGCCACCGAACCCCCCGCCGCCGCCGAAGCCGCCGCCCCCACCGCCGCCCCATCCCGAGCCCGGCAGGAAGATCGGCGCATCGCCGATCGTGCGGCGCCCGACCCGGCGCAGGCGTCCGCCCGGCCCGCCGCCGCCGCCGCGTCCACCCATGACCATCACCAGCAGGCCGACGCCGACCCCGACCGCCGCACCCAGCCCGAGCGATGCCAGCCCGAGCGTGGCGGTGACGCCCGCCCCGCCCCCGCCGACGGCCGCACCGAGGAAGCGGCCGGCCGCGCGCGAGACCATCAGCCCGACGAAGAACGACAGGAACACCGCCGGCAGCAGCTCGAACTGCGGTTCGGTCTGCTGGCCCTGCTGCCAGGGCGCAGGCAGGTCCTCGCCGGCGATGCGCTTCGAGAGGTCCGCGACCGCGGCATGCAGGCCGCCGGCGAAGTCGCCGGTCCGGAATCGCGGTCCGATCGCCTCGGAGATGATCCGCTTGGCGACCGCATCGGGGATCGCGCCCTCGAGCCCGTAGCCGACCTCGATGCGCACCTTGCGGTCGTTCTTGGCGACCAGCACGAGCACGCCGTCGTCGATCGCGCCGGCCTTGCGATCACCGGTGTCGCGCTGCGCTCGCTCGCGCCCCCGGCCCAGCTTCCAGGCCTCGGCGACGCGGATGCCGAACGCCTCGATCGTCTCCGGCTGCGTCGTCGGCACCATCAGGATCGCGACCTGGGTGCCCTTGCGCGCCTCGAGGGCGGCCAGCTCGGCTTCCAGGCCGGCGCGCTGCTCGGCGCTCAGCGTCCCGGTGAGGTCGGTGACGCGGGCCGACAGCGCGGGCACCGGCACCGCCTGCTGCGCGAGGGCGGGCGAGGCGAGCCCCAGCAGCGCCGACAGCGCGAGCAGCGCCGCGAGCAGGCCACGGCGCAGCATGGTCGCCCGCAGCCCGGTCGCCCGCAGCCCGGTCGCCATGACCTGCCCCGCTACTTCGACGGGGCCGGTGCCGGCTTGCCGAAGTCGACCTTTGGCGCGGTGGAGATCTCGCGCTCGTTGTCGACGGTGAACTGCGGCTTGGCCTTGTAGCCGAAGACCATCGCGGTCAGGTTCACCGGGAACTGGCGGACCATCACGTTGTAGGCCTGGACCGAATCGATGTAGCGCTTGCGTGCGACGGTGATGCGGTTCTCGGTGCCTTCGAGCTGGGCCTGCAGTTCGCGGAAGTTCTGGTCCGACTTCAGCTGCGGATAGTTCTCGCTGACCACCAGCAGCCGCGACAGCGCGCTGCCGACCTCGCGCTGCGCCGACTCGAACTTCTTCAGCGACTCCGGATCCGAAGGATCGACGCGGACCTGTCCGACACGCGAACGGGCCTCGGTGACGCCGAGCAGCACGTCCTTCTCCTGCTCCGCGAAACCCTTGACGGTGTTCACCAGGTTGGGGATGAGGTCGGCGCGACGCTGGTACTGGTTCACGACTTCCGACCAGGCCGAGTTCGTCGTCTCGTCGGCGACCTGGATGTCGTTGTAGCCGCAGCCCGTCAGACCGACCGCGACGGCGATCCACAGCATCAAGCGATTGAACACGTGCGACTCCGGGAGTGAGCGGCCTGGGCTGGCCAACGTCACGTAAGATAACCGAATCGACCTCAGCGACCGTCCGGGCACCCGCCGATGCGCCCACGGTCCGTCCCCGGCCAGCCATGCGCGACCGCCTTCGCCCCTTCCGCCCGCCCCGGTCCGTCGCAGCGCTCGCGGCGGCGCTGTGCCTGTGCGGCGCGCTGCCTGCCGCCGCGGCCGACGCGCCGGGCGCCGCGCCGGGCGCCGCCGTCCGGGCCGATGCGCGTGCCGTGCGCGACTGGAACCGAGAGGCCTTCGAGCGTTACGAGGCCGGCGAGACCCCCCGCGCCCTCGCGCTCTTCCAGCGGGCCGCCCGCACCGGCGACGCCTCGGCACAGTACAACGTGGCCGTGATCCGCCTGCGCGGCGAGAGCCGCAGCCCCCCGCTGCAGCAGGCGATCGCGCTGCTGCGGGCGAGCGCCCGGAGCGGCTTCTCGCCCGCGCAGTACATGCTCGCCTCGATGCTCGAGACCGGTCGCGAGGTCACCGCCTCGCAGCCCGAGGCCACCACCTGGTACGCGAAGGCCGCCGAGCAGGGCCATGTCGATGCGCAGACCTCGCTCGCGACGCAGTACTACCTCGGCCGGGGGGTGGCGCAGGACTACGCGGCGGCGGCGCGCTGGTACGAGCGCGCGGCCGACGGTGGCGACGTCGGTGCGCAGTACCTGATCGCATCGATGTACGAGAAGGGTCTGGGTGTCGGGCGCGACCTGCGCGTCGCACTCGACTGGTACGCCGCGGCGGCACGCCAGGGCGACGACGTCGCGCGGGCCCAGGCCCGCGTGATCGCCGAGCAACTCGCCCGCGAACGCGACTCCTGAGAAGTCGATGCCGCCGAGCGCCGGCGAGCCGCTGCCGCTGTTCGACGACCTGCCGGTCGCGGCACGCCCCGGGCCGCGCCCGGACGCGCCGGTCGGCGTCGCCGCGACACCGCTCGCGCTGCCCGCGCGTCTCGAGCCCTACCGCGCGCTGCTCAGGCTCGGTACCTCGTCCTGGTCGTTCCCCGGCTGGCAGGGGCTCGTCTGGGACGCGCCGCCCTCCCCCTACGCCGAGGGGCGGCTGTCGCGCGCCGGTCTGACCGCCTACGCGTCGCATCCGCTGCTCTCGGCGGTCGGCATCGATCGCGGCTTCTATGCGCCGATCGGCGTCGGCGAGTACGCACGCTACGCCGCCCAGGTGCCCGCGGGCTTTCGCTTCCTGGTGAAGGCGCCGGGCCGGGTGACCGATGCGCTGCGCCGCGACGAGCACGGCCGCGGCCGCGAGCCGAATCCGCAGTTCCTCGACGCCTCGGCGGCGATCGAGCAGTTCGTCGCGCCGGCGATCGAGGGTCTGGGCGCGACGCTCGGTACGCTGCTCTTCCAGTTCTCGCCGCTGCCCGGGCCGATGCTCGCCGACCCGCCGGCGTGGGTCGCCGCGCTGCGCGGCTTCCTCGAGGCACTGCCGCGCGCGCTGCCCACGGGTGCGGGCATCGCCATCGAGCTGCGCGACGCGTCGCTGCTGACGCCCAGGCTGATCGATGCGCTGCGCGACACGGGCGCCGCCTACTGCATCGGACTGCACGACCGGATGCCACCGGTCGAGCGCCAGCTGCGCGCGCTCGGGCGGCTGCATGCCGACGGCCCGGGGCCGCTGGTGGCACGCTGGACCCTGCACGCCGGCATCGGCTACGAGGCTGCTCGCCAGCGCTACGCCCCCTTCGACGCGCTGCTCGACCCCGACCCGGTGAGCCGGCTGCCGCTGGCGGCGGCCTGCGCGGCCACGCTGATCGCCGGCCATCCGGTCACGGTCATCGCGAACAACAAGGCCGAGGGCAGCGCGCCGCGCACGCTCGCGCTGCTCGCCGAGGCGATCGCGGCGGCGCTCTGAGACGCCGCCTCAGCCCGCCTTCAGGAACGTCTTGAACTGCTTGCGGAACTTGGCGACCTTCGGGCCGACCACGACCATGCAGTAGCCCTGGTACGGGTTCCGCTCGAAGTAGCGCTGGTGGTAGGCCTCGCCCGGCCAGTACTGCGGCACCGGCGCGAGCTGCGTGACCACGGGTGCGTCGTAGATCCGCTGGCGCTCGATCTCCTCGATCACCTCGCGCGCGGTCGCGGCCTGCGCGTCGGAGTGCGTGAAGATCACCGAGCGGTACTGGGTGCCCACGTCGTTGCCCTGGCGATCGAGCGTGGTCGGATCGTGGATCGCGAAGAAGATCCCGAGGATCTCGCGGAACGAGATCGTCCCGGTGTCGAAGGACACGCGCACCACCTCGGCATGGCCGGTCTGGCCGCCGCAGACCTGCTCGTAGCTCGGATCGCGCATCGGGCCGCCGGCATAGCCCGACTCCACCGCGGTCACGCCGCGCACGTCGAGGAACACCGCCTCCAGGCACCAGAAGCAGCCTCCGCCCAGCGTGGTCGTCTCGATCGTCATCTCAGCTCCATCAAGGTCGGGGGTCCGGCGGATCCGCCCGAGGATACCTCGTCGGCCCGGCGCTCGCGCCCTGACGGTGCCGCTATCGGCCGAGCCGCTCGACGATGCGATCGCGGTACTCGAAGAGCGCCGCCGCGCTGCGCCCCATGCCGTGGGCCTCGAGCGCCATCGTCAGCGCGACCAGCTTGCGCCGGCCGCGCGCGCGGGCAGCGGCGTCCTGGACGCGCGGCTCGCCGCCCTCGTCACGGGCGAGCTGGGCGATCATCGAATCGAGGTCGCGCAGCGCGCCGACCTCGGCCGGCACGCAGCCGGCGTTCTTCAGGATCCGGACCGCGACCCGCAACTCGGGCGGCACGCCCGCGAGGTCCTCGTCGGGCAGCGGCCGGCCCGAGCCGGGCAGGCTGTCGAACTCGCCGCGCGCCTGCGCGTCGCGGATGCGGGATTCGACCAGGTCGTCGAGCGCCTTGAGCACGCATGCCCCCTTGCGTGACGACGCGCCCGGGGCGGCGGCCCGACGACCGCCGTCAGGCCTTGGCCCTCGCCGCCTTGCGGGCCGCGTCCTGCTTCGCGCGCTGCATCGTCGTGTGCAGCTGCGAGGCGCCGGTATGGTACTGCACGGGCCAGCCGATCCCGCGCCAGTCCGCCTCGGCCGCGGCGTGCAGCGTGAAGTACGGATCGGCCAGGTGCGGCCTCGCCAACGCGACCAGATCGGCGCGGCCGGAGATCAGCAGCGTGTTCACCTGGTCGGCGCTGGTGACCGCGCCGACCGCCATGGTCGCGATGTCGGCCTCGAGCCGGATCTGCTCGGCGAAGGTGGCCTGATACATGCGCCCGTAGACCGGCCGGGACGCCGGATCGGTCTGGCCGGTCGACACGTCGATCAGGTCGCAGCCGGCCGCGGCGAACGCCCGCGCGATCTCGACCGAGTCGGCGCCCGACAGGCCGCCCGGGATCCAATCGGTGGCCGACAGCCGCACGCTCATCGGCTTGGCGGCCGGCCACGCCTCGCGCACCGCCGCGAACACCTCGAGCGGCCAGCGCATCCGGTTCGCGAGCGAGCCGCCGTAGGCGTCGGTGCGGCGGTTGGTGACCGGCGACAGGAAGCTCGCCAGCAGGTAGCCGTGCGCCATGTGCAGCTCGAGCATGTCGAAGCCCGCCTGGTCGGCGAGCCGCGCGCTGTGCACGAACTGCGCGAGCACCGCGTCCATGTCGGCCCGGCTCATCTCGCGCGGCACCTGGTTCACGCCCTCGCGGTACGGCAGCGGCGACGGCGCGAGCAGCGCCCAGTTGCCGTCGCCGTCCCCGCCCTCCTCGATCGGCCAGTCCATCCGGCCCCAGCCGACCTGCGTCGAGCCCTTGCGGCCGGCGTGGCCGATCTGCATGCAGAGCTTCGTCTGCGAGTTCGCGTGCGTGAAGTGGGCGAGGCGGCGGAACGCGTGCATCTGCTCGTCGTTCCACAGCCCGGTGCAGCCCGGGGTGATGCGGCCCTCGGGCGACACGCAGGTCATCTCGACGAACACCAGGCCCGCACCGCCGAGCGCGCGCGAACCGTAGTGCACCAGGTGCCAGTCGTTCGGCACGCCGTCCACGGCCGAGTACTGCGCCATCGGCGAGACCACGACCCGGTTCGGAATCCACAGCTCGCGCAGCCGCAGCGGCGCGAACATCGGCGGCGCATCGAGCCAGGGCTGATCGCCCTCCGAGGGGATGCCGAAGCGCGCGGCCTCCTGCCGGTTCCACCAGCGCGTGGCCGACTCGACCAGCGCCGCGTCGCGCAGCCGCAGGTTGTCGTAGGTGATCTGCTTGCTGCGGGTGAGCAGCGACACCTCGAACTGGATCGGATCCATGTCGAAGAAGCGCCGTACGTTCTCGAACCACACCAGCGACACGTTGGCCGAGTGCTGGATGCGGCCCACCTCGTCGCGCCGGTTCTCCTGGTAGAGCGCCAGCGCCGCGCGCAGGTCGTCGGGCCGCGCACCGATCGCCTCGTCGAGCGCGATCGCGTCCTCGAGCGCGAGCTTGGTGCCCGAGCCGATGGAGAAGTGGGCGGTGTGCGCGGCGTCGCCGAGCAGCACCACCGGCAGGCCGTCGACCTCGGTGTGCCAGGTCTTGCACGAGATGGTCGGGAACTGTCGCCAATGCGAACGGTTGGTCAGCACCGTCGCGCCCTTCAGGTCGTCGGCGAACAGGCGCTCCACCAGCGCGGCGGTACCCGCCTCGTCGTCGACCGCCAGCCCCGAGTCGCGCCACGCGGCGTCGGTGGTCTCGATGACGATCGTGCACTCGCCAGGCCGGTACTGGTAGGCGTGCATGGCCCAGATGCCGCCGTGCTCATCTTCCCGGAAGCTGTAGTAGAAGCCCGGCAGGTTCATCTTCGCGCCGAGCCAGGTGAAGCGGTTGGTGCGCAGGTCCACCGACGGCGCGAAGCGCTCGCGGTGGGACTCCCGCACCGCGCTGTTGATGCCGTCGGCCGCGATCACCAGGTCCGCGCCGCGATGCGACGCCAGACCCGCGTCCTCGCTCTGGTAGTGCACCGGGATGCCGAGTTCCTCGGCACGCTCCTGCAGGATCTTCAGCAGCGCGAGCCGCCCGATGCCCGAGAAGCCGTGGCCGGAGGAGCGGCGCACCGTGCCCTTGTACTGCACCAGGATGTCGTCCCAGTAGGCGAAGCCGGCCTCGATCGCGCGACGCGACGGCGGGTCGGCCCGCTCGAGGTTGGCCAGCGTCTCGTCGGAGAGCACGATGCCGAAACCGAAGGTGTCGTCCGGACGGTTGCGCTCGGTCACCGCGATCGCGGCAAGGGGGAACCGCTTCTTGAGCAGGATCGCCGAATACAGGCCCGCGGGGCCGCCCCCGATCACGTCGATGCGCATGGTCGCTCGTCCTTCTTGGCCGCCCTGCAGGCAGCCGTCGCCGGGGCGCCGATTGCGCCCGAATTGCTTTAAGCTTAAAGTATCCCGCATGAGCTCCACAAGCCCGGAAGCCCCTGCCGGCGACGCGGCGGCCTCGCATCACGGTGCGCGGCTCGACTACGCGTCGACCATGAGCTACGGCGACTACCTGCACCTCGAGGACATCCTCGGCGCGCAGCACCCGCTGTCCGGATCACACGACGAGATGCTGTTCATCGTGCAGCACCAGACGAGCGAGCTGTGGATGAAGCTCGCGCTGCACGAGCTGCGCGCCGCGCGCGGCGCGATCCGCGAGGACCGCCTGCCGCCGGCCTTCAAGAACCTGGCGCGGGTCTCGCGGATCATGGAGCAGCTCGTCCACGGCTGGGACGTGCTGTCGACGCTCACGCCCTCCGAGTACTCGGCGATGCGCCCGAAGCTCGGCTCGTCGTCGGGCTTCCAGTCGTTCCAGTACCGGGTCATCGAGTTCATGCTCGGCAACAAGAATCCGGTGATGCTCAAGCCGCATGCCCACCACCCGGCGCGCTACGCCGAGGTCGAGGCCGCGCTGCACGAGCCCTCGCTGTACGACGAGTCGATCCGGCTGCTCGCGCGCCACGGCTTCGCCATGGAGCCGGCCCAGCTCGAGCGCGACTTCGCCGCGCCCCGACCCTTCTCCGATGCCCTCGAGGCCGCGTGGCTCGAGGTCTACCGCGAGCCGCCGAAGCACTGGCCGCTCTACGAGCTCGCCGAGGAACTCGTCGACCTCGAGGACGCGTTCCGGCAATGGCGCTTCCGTCACGTCACCACCGTCGAGCGCATCATCGGCTTCAAGGCGGGCACCGGCGGCACCGCCGGCGTGCCCTACCTGCGCCGCATGCTCGACACCGTGCTGTTCCCCGAACTCTGGAAGGTGCGCACCGACCTATGAACCGACCCCTGCTCCCCCCCGGCTGGCCGACCCCCAAGGGCTATGCGAACGGCATCGCCGCGCGCGGCACGCTCGTCTCGATCGCCGGCCAGGTCGGCTGGCACCCGGACGGCCGCTGGGAGACCGACGACTTCGTCGCGCAGTGCCGCCAGGCGCTGCAGAACCTGCTCGCGGTGCTCGAGGAGGCCGGCGGCGGCCCCGAGCACATCGTGCGGATGACCTGGTACCTGACCAGCAAGCGCGAGTACCTCGAATCGGGCCGCGCGCTCGGCGCCGTCTACCGCGAGCTGATGACGGGGGCCGACGGCAAGGTCGCCTTCCCCGCGATGAGCGCGGTCGAGGTCACCGCGCTGATCGAGGACCGCGCCAAGGTGGAGATCGAGGCGACCGCGGTCGTGCCGGACTAGAATCCCTGATTCGCTCGCCGCGCCCGCGGCGGGCCCGCATCGCCGGCGACCGACCGGCGTGCACGCATCGTTGAGGAACGAGGATGAACGCACCCGACTCCGCACGCGGCCTGAAAGCCGCGTTCAAATGGGACGACCCGCTGCTGATCGAGTCGCAGCTGACCGAGGACGAGCGGATGATCCGCGAGGCCGCCGCCCAGTACTGCCAGGACAAGCTCGCCCCGCGCGTGACCTCGGCCTTCCTCGACGAGCGCACCGACGTCGAGATCTTCCGCGAGATGGGCGAGCTCGGCCTGCTCGGGCCGACCATTCCGACCGAGTACGGCGGCCCGGGCCTGAACTACGTCGCCTACGGGCTGATCGCCCGCGAGGTCGAGCGCGTCGACTCCGGCTACCGCTCGATGATGAGCGTGCAGTCCTCGCTGGTGATGCTGCCGATCCACGACTTCGGCACCGAGGCCCAGCGCATGAAGTACCTGCCGAAGCTCGCCACCGGCGAGTGGATCGGCTGCTTCGGCCTGACCGAGCCGAACCACGGCTCCGACCCCGGCAGCATGGAGACACGCGCCAAGCGGGTGGACGGCGGCTGGCTGCTCACCGGCTCGAAGATGTGGATCTCGAACAGCCCGATCGCCGACGTCTTCGTGGTCTGGGCGAAGTGCCAGGGCGGCGACTTCGACGGCCGCATCAAGGGATTCGTGCTCGAGCGCGGCATGAAGGGCCTGTCGGCGCCGAAGATCTCCGGCAAGGTCGGCCTGCGCGCCTCGATCACCGGCGAGATCGTGATGGACGAGGTGTTCGCCTCCGACGATCAGCTGCTGCCCGGCGTGGAAGGCCTCAAGGGCCCGTTCACCTGTCTCAACAGCGCTCGCTACGGCATCGCCTGGGGCGCGCTCGGCGCCGCCGAGGACTGCTGGTTCCGTGCACGCCAGTACGTGCTCGACCGCAAGCAGTTCGGCCGCCCGCTCGCCGCCAACCAGCTCATCCAGAAGAAGCTGGCCGACATGCAGACCGAAATCACGCTCGGCCTGCAAGGCTGCCTGCGCCTGGGC
>JBIIPQ010000521.1:0-2989 GCA_044342535.1 Burkholderiaceae bacterium | reverse complement strand
ACGCGGATCGACACCAGCGACAGCGCGCGGGCCAGGTCCTTGGACAGGTTGACGATCATCGAGCCCTTGATGCCCGTCGCCGGCTCGATCTCGTAGCGGGTGATCACCGGGCCCGGGTAGGCGGCGACGACGTTGGCCGAGACGCCGAAGTCGGAGAGCTTCTTCTCGATCAGCCGCGAGGTGTACTCGAGCGTCTCGGGCGAGACGGTGTCCTGCGACGGGGGCGGCGCGTCGAGCAGCGCCAGCGGCGGCAGCTCCGTGTCGGCCGGCAGGTCGGCGAACAGCGACTTCTGGCGCTCGCGCTGCGCGCGCTCGGAGCGCTCGACCGGTGGCGCGGGCGGCTCGATGCGGACCGGCTCGGGGTCTTCGGCGAGGATCTTGCGCTTGACCGCGACGGTCTCCTTGCGCACCCGGGTGGCGAGCTCGCCGACCCGGCGGTCGCGGCGTGCCTCCCAGCGCGCACGGCCGAAGTCGACCACCGACTCGAGGCCGGCGCCGACACGCTCGAAGATCGTCAGCCAGGACAGCCCTGTGGCCAGCGAGAAGCCGACCGCGGTCATCAGCAGCATCAGCAGGGTGCCGCCGACCGCACCCAGGTGGGCCAGCATCGGCTGGGCGAGGAGCTGGCCGAGCAGTCCGCCGGGCGCCAGCGGCAGTTGCGCCGGCAGCGCCGCCAGGCGCGAGGACTCGAGGGCCACGCAGCCCGCGAACAGCATGGCGAACCCCAGCCAGCGGTCCCAGCCGAACGGCGGCTCGTCCAGGGCCTCGCGGCGCTCGGCGATGCGGCGCCGGTTCAGCAGCCGATAGCCCGAGACCACCCTGAGCAGCAGGAACGCCGCCCACAGGTAGGCGGACACGCCGAACAGGTAGAGCATCAGATCGGCGATCCAGGCGCCGATGCGACCACCGAGGTTGTGAATCTCGGGCACCGAGGCCGCGTGCGACCAGCCCGGGTCGGCCCGGTCGTAGCTGAGCAGGATCAGCGCGACGAACAGCGCCAGCGTGCACAGCAGCAGCCAGCGGGCCTCGCGCAGGAGCACCAGCGCGCGGTCGGACAACAGGGACACACGGGGCGGGCCGCCGCGGCTTGCCGCGGCGCCCAGCGTGGAAGCACGGGCCATCGGATCCTTTACTGCAACATCCCCGCAGCCCGGCCGCCCCCGCGGCGCGCCGGTCAGTGCAGGTACGAGCTCAGCTTCTCTCGCAGTACCAGCTTACCCTCGGGTGCCGGCACGATGTAGCCGTCCACCTCGAGGCCCTTCATCACGCGCGAGACCATCTCCCGCGACGCTCCGATCATCTTGGCGATCTCCTGGCGCGGCAGCTTGCTCTTCACCACGCGCTCGCCACCCACCTGCTCGGAGAAGTCCAGCAGCACCCGGGCGACACGGCCGTAGACGTCGAGCAGCGCGAGCGTCTCGATCTTCTTGTCCGCCTCGCGAAGCCGCTTGACCAGCCCCTTCATGATCTTCACGGACATGTCGTGGCTCTGCGCCAGCATGGCCTTGAAGCTGTCCTTGTTGATCGCCATGAAGTCGCACGCCTCCAGGGTGATCACGCTCGCCGAGCGCGGTGCGTCGTCGATCAGCGACATCTCGCCGAAGCACTCGCCCGAGCCCAGCACGGCCAGGATGACCTCCTTGCCGTCCGAATCCGAACGCTGCACCTTCGCGCGCCCCGACAGGAGGATGTACAGCGACTGCGACGGCTCGCCTTCAGCGACGATGGTGCGACCCTTCGGAAAGGCACGCCTGACACTGCCCGCCGCGAGCGCGTCGAGCTGCGACTCGCTCAGACTGGCCAGCAGCGGGACCCGCCGCAGGAATACCTTGTTCTCTTCGTGCGCCATACTCACCTCATCAGGAAACCGAGACCATGGCCTCGACACCCGGTGCGCGTATCATTTTGCACCAAGCGCGGCCGATTTCAAAGGAATTGGTCGAACTGAGTTCGCCAAGCCCATGTTTTCAATACTGATTCGAAAAGACTCGAGGACCCGATGAGCGCCGCCAAACATGCCCGGCTCCTGATCCTGGGCTCCGGCCCCGCCGGCTACACCGCCGCGGTCTACGCCGCCCGGGCCAATCTCAAGCCGGTACTGGTCACCGGCGTCGCCCAGGGCGGGCAGCTGATGACCACCACCGACGTCGACAACTGGCCCGCCGACGCGTCCGGAGTCCAGGGACCGGAGCTCATGCAGCGCTTCCATGCGCATGCCGAGCGGTTCGACACCGAGTTCGTGTTCGACCATATCCATACGGTCGACCTCTCGTCGCGCCCTTTCCGTCTGACGGGGGATTCGGGCAGCTATTCGTGCGATGCCCTGGTGATCGCCACCGGCGCCTCGGCCAAGTACCTGGGCCTGCCGTCCGAGCAGGCCTTCATGGGCAAGGGGGTCTCGGGTTGTGCGACCTGCGACGGCTTCTTTTACCGCAACCAGGAGGTCGCGGTGATCGGCGGCGGCAACACTGCGGTCGAGGAGGCGCTGTACCTGTCGAACATCGCGAGCAAGGTCACGGTGGTGCACCGCCGCGACCGCTTCCGTGCCGAGGCCATCCTGATCGACAAGCTGATGGCCAAGGTCGAATCGGGCAAGGTCGCGCTGCGCTGGCACAGCGTCCTCGACGAGGTGGTCGGCGACGGCTCGGGGGTGACCGGCATGAAGGTCCGCGACGTGCGCTCGGGTTCGGTCGACCAGGTGCCGCTGCACGGCGTGTTCGTGGCGATCGGCCACGAGCCGAACACCAAGATCTTCGAAGGCCAGGTCGAGATGGCCAACGGCTACATCGTCACCCGCAGCGGGCTGCAGGGGCTGGCGACGATGACCAGCGTCGAAGGCGTCTTCGCCGCCGGCGACGTCCAGGATCACGTCTACCGCCAGGCGATCACCAGCGCCGGGACCGGCTGCATGGCAGCGCTCGACGCCCAGCGCTGGCTGGAGGCGCAGGACGAGGCTGCCTGAGCATGGCGAAGGCGCCCGCGCGCGGCG
>JBIIPQ010000520.1:0-2994 GCA_044342535.1 Burkholderiaceae bacterium | reverse complement strand
CAGCATGAACAAGGACGTGCTCCCGACGCTGGGCGACTCGGTCGCCAACGCGGTGCGCCGTGGCCAGGTGGTCGCGGTGCTCGAGCGCATCGTCGAGCGCGGCTCGGCCCGTCAGGCGGGCTGCGTGCTCGCCGACCTGCGCCAGATGTTCCGCTGGGCCGCCCAGTCCGGCTTCGTCGAGGCCGATCCGACCGCGACGCTGCGCAAGTCCGACTTCGGCGGTGCTCCCCAGGCGCGCCGCCGTCGCCTGACCGACGAGGAAGTGGCCGAGCTCGCGTCGAAGATGCGCGGCGCCCGCCTGGCCCGCCACATCCGGCATGCCATCTGGCTGATGCTGGGCACCGGCGCCCGGATCGGCGAGATCGCCCATGCGCGCTGGCAGGACATCGACCTCGAGGCACGCACCTGGACGATCCCGGCCGAGCACAGCCACAGCGGGCGCGATCACGTGGTGCCGCTGTCGGACTTCGCCGTCCGCCATTTCCTGCCCGACGGCGAGGCCCGCCGCTCCGATACCTGGGTCTTCCCGGGCCGCTACGCGTCCGAGGCCCTGTCGCCCAAGGCGCTGGGCAAGCAGATCCGTGACCGCCAGCGCGGCAGCCACATCCGCGGTCGCGCCAGCGGCACCACGACGTTGCTGCTCGCCGGCGGCGCCTGGACCCCCCTGGACCTGCGCCGCACCGCGGCCGCACTCCTCGCCGAGATGGGCGTGCGACCGGACGTGATCGGCGCCTGCCTCGACCATGCGGTCCGGGGCGACGCCCAGCGTGCCTACCATCGGCTGCCGACGCTCGAGGAGCGCCGCGGCGCGCTGCAGCGGCTCGGCGAGCGCCTCGACGTGATCGAGCGCACGCCGCAGGACGAGACGCGCCGCGCCGCCTGACGGCGACCTTCGCCTCACCCGAACGGCCCGCCCCGGCGGGCCGTTCGCATTCAGGGCCCGGCGCGACCGCCTGTGCGATCCGCGTCGGCGCCATCGGCACTCCCTGCCGCTCCCGGTACCCCGCCGCACCGAACAGCGCGAGTGGCAGAGCCCCACGCGCGATCGTCATCAGGCCGCCTCCAGCAGCCGGCGGACGTGCGTGGCGAACGCGCTGGTGACGAATCAGGTCGATGCGAACAGGAACGCCAGGAGGCGCATCGACATGGCGGACCGGACGGTCGCGACGGAGGCCGACGCGCCCTGCCGCGAACAGCAGGTTCGTCGCCCTCAGGGCAGGCCGACCGCCCTACCGGTCGATCGCGCGGCCCGACGCCGAGCCGACGCCGCCGCGTGACCCGCGCCCCGTGGCGCGAATCCCGCCCGATACAGGCTGAGCCCGCGCCTACCGGATGCGCCAGACGTTCACCGAGAACGCCCATCTCATCAGCGCCGCAGCGAGCCGGGACCGTGTGGGCTCCACCCGGGACAAGAACGGAAAGTCGCGCGTGAGATTCCGGTCGTGGTCGTTCACCAGGATGACGAACAGGTCCCGGGGATTCTCTTCATGGGAGCGGTGGGCATTGAGCAGGCACGCCCCCAGGACCGGGTCGCGGTACGGCGGCGAAAAGAAGTGAAGGACACAGGGCCCATCGGGAAGACTCGCGCGGCTGGCATCGGCCACTTCGAGGCGAACGGGTGTCTCGTTGCCCGAGACCTGGCGGAACCGTTCGATGTTGGCGCGTCCGGCCTCGACAAGCTCGAAAGCGATGTCCCAGCCCACGACTTCCTTGAACTGCGCCTCGGCGGCCAGCATCAGCACCCGCCCCGGCCCACAGCCGAGATCGACGAAGGTCAGCTCCTCGGGCCGCCGCGGCAGCAGGCCGATCGCGTGGCGGACGGGACCCGTTGCCGAGCCCACGTAGTTGGTCCCGCGCAGGTCGTCGGCCGCGGTCGTCAGATCGTCGAGATGGATCAGCCGGCTGGTCTCAACGCCGAATCGCTCATCGTGACGACGCCCCTGGATCTGGCAGAGCCGATAGAGGATCGACGCCTTGATATTCGTGACGGTCCGCGCGACCCCGTGCTCGCGGAGGCTCCGGACCAGCAGACCCAGATCGGATCGGATCGGATTCGGATGAGCCGGTCTGCATTCGGCATGGCTTCGGGCATGAGGAGGTTCCGGTTCGTGCAGAGGAAGAAGATGCGGTGGCGCGCCGAGCCTACCCGGAACAGCCGTGCCGGAACGTGATGTAACGCACCGATGCCTGGAGCGCGAGGCGGGGAGCCGTGCGTGGCGCCTGGCCCGCACCGCTGCATGCGATGCCGGGCGCGGCCGGCCGCGCGGGATGTCGGGTGGCGATACCGGCACCGGCCGCCCCCAGAACGGCAAAGGGCTAGCTCCTTGTGAGAGCTAACCCTTTGATTTATCTTGGTCGGGACGGCGGGATTCGAACTCGCGACCCCCTGCACCCCATGCAGGTGCGCTACCAGGCTGCGCTACGCCCCGAAAGAGACGCGAGTATAGCAGGCCCGGCGCCGCCTCAGCGGCGATGAGGCGGCTCGGGCTGCAGCAGCGCGAGCGCGGCGAGCAGATCGGCGCGCACGGCGGCCAGTCCGTCCTCGGCCTCGACCCCTGCAACGGCCTCGATCGGGTCGCTCGGCAGCGGATCGGTGCCGGCGGCCACCGGTGCCGCCGCGTCCTTGCGACGGCCGTTCTGCGCCGCCTCGCCCAGCCGGTTGCGCGCGCCGCTGATCGTGAAGCCCTGCTCGTAGAGCAGCTCGCGGATCCGGCGCACCAGCAGCACCTCGTGATGCTGGTAGTAGCGGCGGTTGCCGCGCCGCTTCATCGGACGCAGCTGGGTGAACTCCTGCTCCCAGTAGCGGAGCACGTGCGGCTTGACTCCGCACAGCTCGCTCACCTCACCGATCGTGAAGTAGCGCTTGGCCGGGATCGGCGGCAGCGGCGTCCGGGCGTCCAGCTTGCCGGGGGCGCCGCTCATTCGGGCGGCAGGCGCTCGATGAGCGCCTTGAGCTTCTGGCTCGCGTGGAAGGTCACGACGCGGCGGGCCGAG
>JBIIPQ010000150.1:0-9713 GCA_044342535.1 Burkholderiaceae bacterium | reverse complement strand
TGCTTGATGATCCCCAGCTCGAGCAGCAGGTCGGCCGCCTCCTTGGTGAACTGCTGCCACTCGCCCGCAAAGAAGCGCTGGTTGGCCGCACGGTCCTGCCAGCGCAGGTAAGACGAGGACTTCGCGAAGGCCTCGGCGCTCTGCTTGACGTCGGCGCCCATGATCGCGTTCGCCTTCGCCGGGTCGGCCTTGATCATCTCGAGCGCCTCGAAGTAGCTGTCGGCGAGCGCCTTGACCGCGCGCTCGTTGCCCGCGATGAACTGCGGGGTGCAGCCGAAGGTGTCCATCACCATCGGGTAGTCGAGGGTCGTCGCGATGATGCGGCCGGCCTCGGGCTTGTCGCGGACCGTGGACAGGAAGGGCTCGTAGGTCATCGCGGCGTCGAGGCCGCTCTGGCCGGCGACGAAGGCCTGCGCGGCCGGGCCGGGCTCCATGTTGACGACCTTGACGTCCTTCAGCGACAGGCCGTTCTTCTTCAGCATCCAGGCCATCGTGAAGTACGGCGCGGTGCCGGGCGCCGACGCGGCGATGGTCTTGCCCTTCAGGTCGGCGAAGCTCCTGATGTCGCCGCGCACGGCCATGCCGTCGGCGCCGAAGCTCTTGTCGAGCTGGAACAGCTGCTTCGTCGCGACGCCGTTGGCGTTCCACACGACCCAGGTCTCGACGGTGGTGGCCGCGCACTGGATGTCGCCCGAGGCGATCGCGAGGTGGCGCGACGCCTGGGGGATCTTCTTGATGGTCACGTCCAGGCCGTTCTTCTTGAAGATGCCGGCCTCCTTCGCGAGGGTCAGCGGCGCGAAGCCGGTCCAGCCGGACATGCCGATGGCAACCTTGATCTCCTGCTGCGCGTGCGCCGGTGTCGCGGCGAGGGCGGCGGCGAGCAGGGCGGCCGAGGCGGCGGCGAGCGCGCCGGAGCGGCGCAGTGACGGGCGGCGGAACAGGTTCAAGGGCATCTCCTCGATGACGGGCGGGCAGCGCGGCGGCTGCGGAAAACGAGCCGAATGATAGCGTCGCGACGCGTTCATCCGGGACGGAAGCGGTTGAACAGGCGAAAGCGCATGCCGGGATGGACCAGCCGCGCACTGGTGGCCACGCGGCCGTTCGACCAGGTCCTGCGCAGGATCGTCAGGCACGCGCTGCCGAGCGGCACGTCGAGCAGCGCCGCGATGGCCGCGTCCGCGGACTCGGCGACGATCACATGCTCGACCTCGCGCAGCGGGTAGTGTTCCTGCAAGTACTGTGCCGGCGTGGTCGTCGCGAAGTCGATCGACAGGTAGTCGGGGACCACGCGCGGGTTGACGTGGCGTTCCTCGAGCTGGATGGGCACGCCGTTCTCGAGGTGCACCAGGCGCGAGTGGAAGACGCGCGTGCCGGCGCGCAGCTCGAGCCGCGCGGCGAGCGGCGCGTCGGCCTTCAGCGCCCCGACCTCGATCAGGCGCGCACCGTGCCGGTGCCCGCGCAGCGCGACCTGGCGCTCGATCGGCTCGACGGTGATCGCCGACGACTGCGGTGCGAGCGGCGCGACGAAGGTGCCGCGCCGGCGAAAGCGCAGCAGCACGCCCTCGGCGGTGAGCTCGCGCAGCGCCCGGTGCACCGTCAGCCGCGAGAAGCCGAGCGCTTCTGCGAGGGCCGCCTCGGAGGGCAGCGGGTCGCCCTCGACGAGCTCGCCGGCGGCGATCCGCTCGCGGACGAGATCCTTGACCTGCTGGTAGCGCGCGCGGACGGGCATTCCAATTGTATAGACAATAAAACGGACCTGTGCAACTATCTCGGAGCGCCCGCCGCGGCGCATGGCAGGCCGCGCGGCGGCCGATCGCCCCGTGGGCTCGCCGAGGAGATCGTGATGAACGCACCCGTCCCCGGAGCCGCGCTCGGCGCGGCCGATCCCGCAGTGCCCGCGCCGGGCTCCGCCGCCGCGCGCTCGCAGGGCGCGCGCCCCGTCCGCGCCCCGCGCGGCAGCACGCTCACCGCGCGCAGCTGGCTCACCGAGGCCCCTCTGCGCATGCTGATGAACAACCTCGACCCCGAGGTCGCCGAGAACCCCGACGAGCTGGTGGTGTACGGCGGCATCGGCCGCGCCGCGCGCGACTGGGCGTCGTTCGACGCGATCGTCGCCACGTTGAGGCGCCTGGGCGACGACGAGAGCCTGCTGATCCAGTCGGGCAAGCCGGTCGGCGTGTTCCGCACCCATCCCGATGCGCCGCGCGTGCTGCTCGCGAACTCCAACCTCGTCGGCAAGTGGGCCGACTGGGCGCACTTCGACGAGCTCGACCGCAAGGGCCTGATGATGTACGGCCAGATGACGGCCGGCTCGTGGATCTACATCGGCTCGCAGGGCATCGTGCAGGGCACCTACGAGACCTTCGTCGAGCTCGGGCGCCAGCGCTACGACGGCGACTGGCGCGGCCGCTGGATCCTCACCGCGGGCCTGGGCGGCATGGGCGGCGCGCAGCCGCTCGCCGCGGTGCTGGCCGGCGCCTCGTGCGTGGTCGTCGAGTGCCAGCAGTCGCGCATCGACATGCGGCTGCGCACGCGCTACCTCGACGCGCAGGCGCGCGACATCGACCAGGCGCTCGAGATGATCGCCGACGCGCACGCCGCGGGCCGCGCGATCTCGGTCGGGCTGCTGGGCAACGCCGCCGAGCTGCTGCCCGCGTGGGTCGCGCGCGGCATCCGGCCCGACGCGGTCACCGACCAGACCTCGGCGCACGACCTGGTCAACGGCTACCTGCCCGCGGGCTGGAGCGAGGCCCGCTGGTGGCGGGTGCGCCGCGAAGGCACCGAGTCCGAATGCCGCGAGCTGACCGAGGCCGCGCGCGCGTCCTGCGCCGTGCACGTGCAGGCGATGCTCGACTGGCATGACGCCGGCGTGCCGGTGATCGACTACGGCAACAACATCCGTCAGGTCGCGAAGGACGCGGGCGTGGCGCGCGCGTTCGACTATCCGGGCTTCGTGCCGGCGTGCATCCGGCCGCTGTTCTGCCGCGGCAAGGGACCGTTCCGCTGGGTCGCGCTGTCGGGCGACCCCGAGGACATCTGGAAGACCGACGCGAAGGTCAAGGAGCTGTTCCCCGAGGACCGCCACCTGCACGCCTGGCTCGATGCCGCCCGCGATCGCATCGCCTTCCAGGGGCTGCCCTCGCGGATCTGCTGGCTGGGCCTCGGCGAGCGGCACCGCGCGGGCCTCGCGTTCAACGAGATGGTCCGGCGCGGCGAGCTCAAGGCCCCCATCGTCATCGGCCGCGACCACCTCGACACCGGCTCGGTCGCGAGCCCGAACCGCGAGACCGAGGCGATGCGCGACGGTTCGGACGCGGTCGCCGACTGGCCGCTGCTCAATGCGATGCTCAATGTCGCGGGCGGCGCGACCTGGGTGTCGATCCATCACGGCGGCGGCGTCGGCATCGGCTACTCGCAGCACTCGGGCGTGGTGATCGTGTGCGACGGCACCGAGGCGGCCGATGCGCGGCTCTCGCGCGTGCTGTGGAACGACCCGGCCACCGGCGTGATGCGCCATGCCGACGCCGGCTACGAGGAGGCCATCGAGTGTGCGCAGCAGCAGGGCCTGGACCTGCCGATG
Source organism: Burkholderiaceae bacterium (assembly GCA_044342535.1). Classification (GTDB taxonomy): domain Bacteria; phylum Pseudomonadota; class Gammaproteobacteria; order Burkholderiales; family Burkholderiaceae_E; genus UBA4615. The sequence continues at coordinate 6,133 of JBIIPQ010000150.1, read as the reverse complement.
ATCGCGCTCGGGCGCGCGGGCCGATGACGGCGTCGGCGGGTGTCGGGCGCGGCCGGGCCTGCGCGCGCGGCTGAGGCGGCGATGCGGGTCGTCGTTGCGGCCGACTGTCCGCCGCAGGCCTGGGCCAACGGCGGCGGCACCACGCGCGATCTCGCCCTCGAGCCGCGGTCCCCGGGCACGAGGGCCGATGGCCCGGCGTTCGACTGGCGGCTGAGCCTCGCCGACATCGACCGCGACGGTGCGTTCTCGCGGCTGCCCGGCGTCGATCGGGTGTTCGCGCCGGTCGAGGGCGCGGTGGTGCTGGCGTTCGATGTGCGGGGCGGCGATGGTGATGGCGACGTCGATGCCGACGCCGGTGCCGACGCCGACGCCGACGCCGACGCCGACGCCGACGCCGGTGCCGCCCGCGATGCCGAGGGGCCGCCGCTGGCCTTCGCCGGCGAGGCCGCACCCGAGGCGCGGCGCGTCGGCACCGCGCGCTGCCGCGCGCTGAACCTGATGCTTGCGCGCGGCCGACGCGCCGGCGCGATGCGTCGCGTCGCGCTCGCCGACGGCGCCGTGCTCGATCCGAACTGGTCGCGGCGCGCCTCGGTGCAGGGCGCGGCCGTGCGGGCCTGCTGGCTGCAGCGCGGACGCATCGCCATCGGCGAGCAGGTGCTCGAGGCGGGCGTGCTGCTCGTGCTGGAGTCGGACGATGCGGCCCCCAGGGCGCTTGGCGCCGCGCTGCTGCTCGAGGTGGCGATCGGCCCGCCGGGCGCCGCCCCGGCCGTCCCGACCGAGACCCCCTGGACCCCCTTGACCCGTCATCACGCACCGACCCCGAGGACCCCGCGATGATCGCCTTCGAACGCGACACGTCCGACCCCGCCTTCGAGCGGATCCGCGGCGATGCGCCGCTGCTGGTGTCGATGCCGCACGTCGGCACCGGCCTGCCCGCGGACATCGCCGCCCGCCTCACCCCGCAGGCCGCGAAGCTCGCCGACACCGACTGGCACCTGCCGATCGTCTACGACTTCGTCGCCGCGCTCGGCGCCACGGTCGTGATCGCGACGCAGTCGCGCTACGTGATCGACCTGAACCGTCCGCCCGACGGCTCGAGCCTGTACCCGGGCATGGCGACGACCGGGCTGGTGCCCGCCGAGACCTTCCGCGGCGAGCCGGTCTGGCGGGATGCGCCGCCCGCGGGCGAGGAGATCACCGCCCGCCGCGAACGCTGGTGGCGGCCCTATCACGAGGCGCTGTCGGGCGAACTCGCGCGGCTGCGCGCCGTGCATCCGCGCGTCGTGCTCTGGGACGCGCACTCGATCGCCTCGGTGCTGCCGCGCTTCTTCGAGGGGCGGCTGCCCGACCTGAACTTCGGCACGGCCGACGGCACCGCCTGCGAGGCCTCGCTGATCGACGCGGTGCTCGCACCGGTGCGTGAGCAGACGGACTACTCGTGGGTGCTGAACGGGCGCTACAAGGGCGGCCACATCACGCGGCATCACGGCCGGCCGCGCGACGGCGTGCATGCGATCCAGCTCGAGATGGCGCAGGCGATCTACATGGACGAGTCCTCGCCCTTCGCGCTCGACGACGCGCGCAGCGCGCGGCTGCGCCCGCTGCTGCGCGATTGCCTGGGCCGCGCGCTCGACTGGGCGGTCACCGGCTGAGGTCCGGCGCAGCCGGCCGCTCCGGGACCCGCGACAGGCCGACCCACAGGTCCGCTGCCTGGTCGCAGGTCGCTGCCACGACGCCGGGCAGGTCATCGCGGTCGGCCAGCAGCTCCAGGTGGCGCAGCACCGAGACGGCCAGGCGGTGGCTGCCGCCCTCGCGGGCGTAGGCGGACATCAGCAGTATGGTCGCGGCCCGCAGCGTCTCGGGCCGGTCATCACCACCCCATCGGCAGGCGGACCCCGAAGGTGCTGCCCCGCCCGGGGCCCGCGCTCTCGCCCCAGGCGCTGCCGCCGTGCAGCTCGGCCAGCCGACGCACCAACGACAGTCCGATGCCCAGCCCGCCCTGGGCGAGGTCGACACCCGGTTCGACCTGCGTGAACGGCTCGAACACCCGCCCGAGGGCGTCGTCGTCGAGGCCGATGCCGGTGTCGGCGACCCGCAGCGCCACGAACGCCCCCTCGCTGCGGGCCGACACGGTGATCGTGCCGCCGGGCGGCGTGTACTTGCAGGCGTTGTGCAGCAGGTTGTCGAGGATCTGCGCGAGCCGGGCCCGGTCCGCCCGGATCGCGAGCGACGGCGGCGGCGGCTCCAGCACCAGGCGGTGGCCGCGGGCATCGCTGGTCGTGCGCACGCCGTCGACGGCCGCCCCGAGCGCGGACTCGGCGGTCACCGTCTCCACCAGCAGCTCGATGTGGCCATGCGTGATCCGGGACACGTCGAGCAGGTCGTCGACCAGCCGACGCAGCTGCCGGAGCTGGCGCCGCGCGATCGCCGCCGCCTGCCGGCTCGTGTCGGCGAGCGACGCGTCGTCCGCCAGCACGCGCACCGCGTTGGTCAGCCCGGCGAGCGGGTTGCGCAGCTCGTGGCCGAGCATCGCGAGGAACTCGTCCTTGCGCCGGTCGGTCTCGTGCAGCGCCTCGATCGCCGAGCGCAGCTCGGTGACGTCGAGGTGGGTGCCGATCACCCTGACCGCGCGCCGTTCCGCATCGCGCTCGACGACCCGGCCGCGGGCGAGCACCCAGACCCAGTCTCCCTGCCGGTCGCGCAGCCGGTGCTCGCACTCGTAGAGCGAGGTGTGCCCGTCGATGTGGGCCTGCAGCAGGGCGATCGCCCGCTCCAGGTCCTCCGGATGCACGCGCTCGCGCCAGGCGTCGATGTGCGGGGGCAGCTCCGCCGGCTCGTGGCCGAGCATCGCCGCCCACTGTCCGCCGTAGGTGGCGCGCCCGCTGGGGAGGTGAAGGTCCCAGAAGCCGAGCTGCCCGGCCTCGAGCGCCAGCGCCAGCTGCGCCTCGCTCTCGCGCCGCTTCGCCTCGGCGTGTGCACGCTCGGCCTGGGCCCGCCGCTCGGCCGTGACCTCGGTCGCCACGACGCTGACCGCCACCACGTCCCCGTGCGCATCGCGCATCGGCACGAACTGCTCGACCCACACGCGCCGCACGCCGGGCTGCGCCGGCGTCTCGCCGACGATCTCGACGTCGTGCAGCGGCTCGCCGGTCTCGATCACGCGGCGCAGCAGCGCCTCGCCCTGCGCGGTCAGGTCGGGCACCATCTCGCGCACGTTGCGTCCCAGGTGCGCCTCGATCGACGCGCCGTTGATCTCGGCGAGCCGCTCGTTGATCGCCAGGAAGTGCAGGTCGGCATCGATCACCGCCATGCCGAGCGGCGCATGGCGCCAGACCGCGTCGAGCCCGATCGGTCGGGCCGGCCCGTCGTCGGTGCGCGGCTGCGCGCTCAACGCCCGCCCTGCCAGCGCTTCACGAGCGGTGCCGCACCCATCGCGCAGGCGAGCTCGGCCGGGCGCCCGACGTCCCACAGCGCCAGGTCGGCCCGCCGTCCCGGCGCGATCGTGCCCAGCTCGTGGTGCAGCCCGAGCGCGCGGGCCGCGTGCACGGTGAGGCCGGCGAGCGCTTCGGTGGGCGTGAGCCGGAACAGCGTGCAGGCCATGTTCATCGCGAGCAGCGGCGAGACGAGCGGCGACGAGCCGGGATTGCAGTCGGTCGCGATCGCGATCGGGACGCGGTGCCTGCGCAGGGCGTCGACGGGCGGCAACCGGGTCTCGCGAAGGAAGTAGAACGCGCCCGGCAGCAGCATCGCCACCGTGCCGGCCGCCGCCATCGCGGCCACGCCGGCCTCGTCGGTCCATTCGAGGTGGTCGGCCGACAGTGCGCCGTGGCGCGCGGCCAGCGCGGCACCGCCGAGGTCGGAGAGCTGGTCGGCATGCAGCTTGACCGGCAGGCCGAGCGTGCGCGCGGCGTCGAACACGCGGGCGCACTGGGCCGGGCTGAACGCGATCCGCTCGCAGAACGCGTCGACCGCATCGGCCAGGCCCTCGCGGGCCGCGCGCGGCAGCCAGTCGGAGACGATCGCCTCGATGTAGTCGTCGGCACGGCCCGCGTATTCGGGCGGCAGCGCGTGGGCGGCCAGCAGCGTGGTCGCGACGCGCACGCCGTGCGCGGTGCCGAGCGTGCGCGCGACCCGCAGCATGCGCAGCTCGGTGTCGGCGTCCAGGCCGTAGCCCGACTTGATCTCGACGGTGGTCACGCCCTCGGCGAGCAAGCGCTCGAGGCGCTTCGACGCCGCCAGCACGAGCGTCGCCTCGTCGGCGGCGCGGGTCGCGCGCACCGTCGACAGGATGCCGCCCCCAGCCCGCGCGACGTCCTCGTAGCTCGCGCCTTCGAGGCGCATCTCGAACTCGTGCGCGCGGTCGCCCGCATAGACGAGGTGGGTGTGCGCATCGACCAGTCCGGGCGTCAGCCAGCCGCCTCGTGCGTCGTAGGCGGGCGGCGCGCCCCCGCCCGCAGCGGCCTCGAAGCGGGGCGCCTCGGTGCGCGGGCCGACCCAGGCGATGCGGCCCTCGGCGAGCGCGACGAGCGCGTCACGGACCTCGCCGAGCCCGCCGCCGGCCATCGTGGCCGCGTGGCAGTGCTCAATGACGGCGTCGACCTTCATGTTTCGGCTTTCCCGGTCATCTCCGTATCATAGTGCCGATGATTCGCATCGACGCCCGCTGGGCGCTCACCGAGGCAGGATGGCGTCGGCACGTGCGCCTGCACGTCGGCGAGGACGGGAGCATCGTGTCGATCGACGACGCCCCCGCCGACCCCGTCCCCGCCGATCCGCGCGCCGAGCTGCGCGGGACCGCGCGTCGCGATGCGGCGCCGCCCGCCGACGCGAGCGCGGACCTCGTCGTGCCCGGCCTGCCCGATGCCCACTGCCATGCCTTCCAGCACGGCATCGCGGGCGTGGCCGAGCGCGCCGGCGGCCACGGCGACTCCTTCTGGACCTGGCGAGAGCGCATGTACGCCTCGCTCTCCACGCTCGACGCCGTCGGCCTCGAGCGCACGGCCACCGCGCTCTACCGCCGCCTCAGGGCCGCCGGCTACACCTCGGTCGCCGAGTTCCACTACCTGCACCGGCTGGGCGGCGAGCCCGGCCGGCGCGCCTCGCTCGCGACCGCGCTCGAGTCGGCGCAGGCGCTGGTCCGCGCCGCCGCCAGCGCCGGCATCTCGCTGCTGCTGCTGCCGGTGCTCTACCGCTGGGGCGGCTTCGGGCGCGCCGAGCTCGGGCCGCGCCAGGCGCGCTTCGCGCTCGCCCGCGACGACTACCGCCGCCTGATCGAGGCGCTGCTCGTGCAGGCCGCCGATCCGGCGTCGCGCGGCATGCTGAGGATCGGCCTCGCGCCGCACTCGCTGCGCGCCTGCGACCCCGAGGACCTGCGCTGGCTGCTCGAGCTGCGCGAGGCGCTGATGCCCGACTGCCCGGTCCACATCCACGTCTCCGAGCAGCCTGCCGAGGTCCGCGACGCGCGTGCGGCGCTCGGCCAGACCCCGATCGCCTGGCTGTGCGAGCACGCCGCGGTCGACCACCGCTGGACGCTGGTCCACGCCACCCATGCGACGGCCTCCGAGCTGCGCGAGGTCCGCGCCCGCGGCGCCACCGTGTGCGTGTGCACCACCACCGAGGCCAACCTCGGCGACGGCTTCTTCCCGATCGAGGACTGGTTCGCCGCCGGCGGACGGCTGTCGGTCGGCAGCGACAGCAACGTCGGCACCGATGCGGCCGAGGAACTGCGCTGGCTCGAGTACCAGGCGCGGCTGCGCCGGCAGGCGAGGGCGGTGCTGGTCGACGCCGACTGCCCGCATCCGGGCACGGCGCTGTGGCGCCGCGCGGTGGCCGGCGGACGGCTGTCGCTCGGCGCGGACCGTCCCGGCCTCGCACCCGGGGCGCCGGCCGAGCTGCTGCTGCTGACGAACGAGTGCGGCCTCGCGCCCGACGACGCGCTCGACGACTTCGTGTTCTCGCGCCGCGCGACGCGCCTCTCCGGCACGGTGACGCCGGCCGGTCTGCTGCAGCAGCAGGCCTGAGCGTCCGGCGCTCGCTCGCGGCCCCGCGTTCAGAGTGCCGCGCTCGCCGCCGCGCTCAGGGCCCTGCGCCTACTGGCCCGGCTTGGGCCGGCGCCCGATGGTGATCGGCAGCA